>NZ_QQAO01000005.1:0-342008 GCF_003349855.1 Curtobacterium sp. AG1037
CACCCGACCGGATCGCCGACCAGAACACCTGCTGCTGCTCGCGAAGAAACACCCCACGCCACCACCTCGAACTCAAGGTGTTGCAACCACCCCCTAAAACCGCCCGCGACGACCCGACGTCGTCTTCTCCACCGACGGACAGACAACACCGACGGACGGACAGCACCGACGGACAGACAACACCGACGGACGGACAGACAACACCGACGGACGGATGGACAACACCGACGGACGACCCGGTAGCGCCGACCGGACCCCGGCACCCCTACACCCCGAGCGCCTCGGCGACCTCGAGCCAGCGCTCCTCCAGCTGCTCGACCTCGGCCTCGAGGGCGCCGAGCTGCGTCTGCAGCGCTCCGAGTCCCGCGTAGTCGGACTGGTCGTGTGCCGCGAACGCGTCGAGCAGCTTCTGCCGGTCCTGCCCCGCCTTCGCGATCTTGCGGTCGAGGGCCGACATCTCCTTCTCGGCAGCGCGCCGGTCCGCACCGGACAGGCCGGGCGCAGCAGGGGCACCGGACGCGACCGCCCCGGGACCGGACCCGCCCGCCGGGGCCGTGTCGGGCCTCCCGGCTGATGCGGCGGCAGCCGCCGACGCCGTCTGCGGGACCGAACCCGACGCGCGCAACCGCATGTACTCGTCGACCCCACCCGGCAGGTGCCGGAGGTGCCCGCCGAGCACCGCGTACTGCTGGTCGGTGACGCGCTCGAGCAGGTACCGGTCGTGCGACACGACGAGCAGGGTGCCCGGCCAGGTGTCGAGCAGGTCCTCCATCGCGGCGAGCATGTCGGTGTCGAGGTCGTTCGTGGGCTCGTCGAGGATCAGCACGTTCGGCTCGTCGAGCAGGATGAGCATGAGCTGCAGCCGCCGCTTCTGCCCGCCACTGAGATCGCGAACCGGCGTGGAGAGCTGCTCCGACGTGAAGCCGAGGCGCTCGAGCAGCTGCGACGGCGTCATCTCCTTGCCGTCCGCGACGTAGCTCGTCTTCTTGCGGGCGACGACCTCGCGCACCCGGTCGTCGGCGAACTGCGCGAGGTCAGCGAGCTGCTGGTCGAGCACCGCGACCTGCACGGTCTTGCCGGTCTTCACCCGGCCGACGGTGGGCTGGAGCGCGCCGGACACCAGGTTCAGCAGCGTGGACTTGCCCGCGCCGTTCGGCCCGAGGATGCCGGTCCGCTCCCCCGGCGCGATCCGCCACTCGACGTCCCGCAGGATCACGTCGTCGCCGAACGAGACGCCGACGTCGAGCAGGTCGACGACGTCCTTGCCGAGCCGCGCGGTCGCCGTCTGCGCCAGGGCGACGGTGTCGCGGATGGGCGGGACGTCGTCGATGAGCGCGTTGGCCGCGTCGATGCGGAACTTCGGCTTGCTCGTGCGGGCCGGGGCCCCGCGGCGGAGCCAGGCGAGCTCCTTCCGGGCGAGGTTCTGCCGGCGCTGCTCGGACGCGGCGGCCTGCCGGTCGCGCTCCACGCGCTGCAGGATGTACGCGGCGTAACCGCCCTCGAAGGGCTCGACGACGCCGTCGTGCACCTCCCACGTGTCGGTGGACACGGCATCGAGGAACCACCGGTCGTGCGTCACCACCACGAGCCCGCCCTGGTTCGACGACCAGCGCCGGTTGATGTGGTCGGCGAGCCACTGGATGCCCTCGACGTCGAGGTGGTTCGTCGGCTCGTCGAGGAACAGCACGTCCCAGTCGCCCACCAGGAGCTTCGCGAGGGCGATCCGTCGACGCTGGCCTCCGGACAGGTCGTCGACGACGGCCTCCCACGGGATGTCCGACACGAGGCCGCCGATGACGTCGCGGATCTTCGGGTCGCCCGCCCACTCGTGCTCCGCGAGGTCGCCGACCACGGTCGCGCCGACCGTGGCTCCGGCCGGGAGCACGTCGCGCTGGTCGAGGTACCCGATCGTCAGCCCGCGGCGGTGCGTGACCCGGCCGGCGTCGGGCTCCAGACGCTGCGCGAGCAGCGCGAGCAGCGTCGACTTGCCGTCGCCGTTCCGGCCGACGACGCCGATGCGGTCGCCCTCGTCGAGGCCGAGGGTGACGCTGTCGAAGACGACACGGGTGGGGAACTCGAGATGCACGTTCTCGGCGCCGAGGAGATGAGCCACCCGACAAGGGTAGGCGGCGCGGGTGACGAGCCGAACCAGGCATGCGATGTCGAACCAGCCGCGGTGGCCGGTTCGACGTCGGGAACGTGGTTCGGTGCGGCTGGTCGCGCGCCGTCGGCCTGGAGGCGCGGGTCAGCTCCCCGGGGTCGGCTCGCCCTCGCCGGCTGCCTCCTTGGCCCGGCGCAGTCGCGCCTGGGCTTCCCAGTACTCGATCTCCCGCTCGAGCGCGGCGAGCTCCTGCTCCGTACCGGTCACGCGCGCGTCCCCGTGGGCAGCGCGGGCGTGCCCGAGGCTCGCGTACTGGTCCTCGTGGCGGTTCGGCTCGAGGTACCGGCCGTGGTTCCGGTCGTTCGCACTCCAGTCGTGGCCGACGGCGAACCACACGATGCTGCCGACGACGGGCAGGAAGATGCAGATCAGGATCCACGCGAACTTCGGCAGACCGCGGACCTGGTCCTCGCCCCGCGTGATGATGTCGATCAGGGCGAACACGAGCAGGACGACCCCGGCTCCGTACAGCAGCACGCTCATGTCTCGGGAGTCTATGGACCAGCCGAGTGCCCGACCACGCCCAGGACGGGTGCCGCGATCACGATCCCGCGTCGGTCTCCTGCGGGGCCGTACAGGTCAGAGTGCGGCAACCCACTCGTCGCTGCCGTCGGTGAACCGCTGGTGCTTCCAGATCGGCGTCCGCTCCTTGACCAGGTCGACGAGGGCGCCGCACGCGGTGAAGGCCACCCCGCGGTGCGGTGAGGCCACGGCGGCGGCGAGCGCCACGTCCCCGATGCCGAGCGCGCCGACGCGGTGCAGGACGGCGATGCGGACCTCGGGGTGCTCGTCGGCGATGGTGCGGGCGACCTCGGCGATGACCTCGGCCGCGCTCGGGTGCCGCTCGTAGTCGAGCGCGGTGACGCCCTTGCCGCCGTCGTGGTCGCGGACGATCCCGGCGAAGGTCACCACGGCGCCGTCCTGGTCGGTCGCGACGGCCGCGGAGACCTCGTCCACGGTGACGACTCGGTCGACGACGTCGGCGAGGACGACGCGGTCTGCGGAGGTCCCGGCGCCCCGGTCGGCGGCCTGCCCGCCGGGCTGCTCGGCGCTCACGACGCGCTCCGTCGTGCGTGTCCTTCGCCGTGCAGCTGGGCGAGCACGTGGTCGAGCACCCCGTCGAGCACCGCGAGTCCGTCGGCGACCCCGCCGCGCGATCCGGGCAGCGTGACGACCAGGGAACGGCCACCGGCGATCCCAGCGACACCCCGGGTCAGGAGCGCCGTCGGGCCGGCGCCGGCGAGCCCGCGGCGACGGATCTCCTCGGTGATGCCGGGCAGCTCGAGGTCGACGAGGGGCGCCACGGCCTCGGGCGTGCGGTCGGTCGGTGTGACGCCCGTGCCGCCGGTCGTGACGACGAGCCGGGCATCGGCGAGCAGCTCCGCGGACACCGTCTCGGCGATCGGGCCGCCGTCCGGCACGATCGTCGGCTCGGCCACGGTGAAGCCGCGCTCGCGCAGCCATCCCGCGATGACCGGTCCGGTGCGGTCGAGGGCGGAGTCCGTCGCGGCGGAGGTCGAGACGACGACCACGCCGGCGCGCCCCCTGGTCGGTTCGGTGGTCATCGGTTGCTCCAGTCGCCGGAGCGTCCGCCGCGCTTCTCGAGCACCCGCACCTCCGTGATCACGGCCGCGCGGTCGACGGCCTTCACCATGTCGTACACGGTCAGCGCAGCGACGCTCGCCCCCGTCAGCGCTTCCATCTCGACGCCGGTGCGCGAGGTCGTGCGCACGGACACCTCGATCCGGACGCGGTCCCCGTCGCCCGTGATGTCGACCTGCACCCCGGCGATCGGCAGGGGGTGGCAGAGGGGCACGAGGTCCGAGGTCTTCTTGACGGCCATGATCGCGGCGATCCGGGCGGTGCCGATGACCTCGCCCTTCGGCAGCGACCCGTCGAGGATCCGGTCGACGACGTCCGCGCGCGTCACGAGGGTCGCGGTCGCCGTCGCCGAGCGGTCGGTGACGTCCTTCTCGGAGACGTCCACCATGTGCGCGGAGCCGTCGGCCCGGACGTGGGAGAGGTCGGGCTGGTCGGGCGCAGTGGTCATCGCAGGCTCCAGACGGTCAGGGGGTCGCCCGGCGCGACGGTGTCGGTGCCGACCGGGACGTGGACGAGGTGGGTGGCCGCGGCGAGGTGCCCGAGCAGGTGCGAGCTCGGCCCGCCGACGAACCAGACCCGGCCGTCCTGCACCCGGCCGCGACGGACCTGGTGCTTCGTCGGGGGCGAGGTCGTGCCCTCGGCAGCGGGGAGCTCGGCGGCGGCACGGTCGGGCGCGCCGACGAGTGGGGCGAGCACCGGGCGGAGGAACAGCTCGAACGACACGAGCGCGGAGACCGGGTTGCCCGGGAACGCCACGACCGGGACCGGACGTCCGCCGAGCGCGACGGTGCCGAGCGCCTGGGGGCCGCCGGGCTGCACCGCGACCGGGGTGACGGCGAGGCCGAGCGGCTCGAGGGCCTGCCGGACGACCTCGTACGCACCCGCGCTGATGCCGCCGGTGGTGAGCACGAGGTCGGCACCGTCCACCCCGGGGTCGCCGACCGCCTCGCCGAGGGCGTCGACGAAGCGGTCCGGGTCGTCGCGCAGGCGGACCGTGTGGGACCGGGCGCCGACCTCGGCCAGGGCGGCCTGCAGCGCGACACCGTTCGCGTCCCCGATCGTCGCTGCGGCGTCGGCACCGGCATCGGCACCCGCGCCGGCACCGGGGTCCGTCGTGTCGTCCCGCAGCTCGCTGCCCGTCGACACGACGAGCACACGCAGGGGCCGCACGACGTCCACGGCGTCGATGCTCGCCGCGGCGAGCGCCCCGAGGAGCGCCGGCGTCACCGGGGCGCCCGCGGGTGCGAGCTCGGCACCGGCTGCGACGTCGCTCCCGACGGTCCGGACGAACGTGCCCACCGTGGTGTCGACCGGGACCGTGAGCACGTCGAGCGCCATGGCCGCCGGGAAGGCCCCCGGCGGGACGGACTCGACCCGGACGACCGCGTCCGCGCCGTCCGGGATGCGCGCCCCGGTCATCACCGGCGCGGCGGTGCCGGGGTCGAGCGGCGCGGGGACGAGGCCTGCCGGGATCGGGTCGACGACGCGTACCACCGCACCGGCGTCGGCGGCCCGGACCGCGAAGCCGTCCATCTGGCTGTTTTCGAAGGTCGGCAGCGGCACCGGGGCGTGCACGGCCGCGGCGAGCACGCGGTACCCGCGCCCGGCGTCCGACGCGGTCGCGAGCGCCGTCAGCGCCCGGCGCTCCGACCCGAGGCCGCCGAGGACCGGCGCGAGCAGCGTCGCGACCGCCTGGCGGTGCTGACCGATCGATCGCACGCGTGCCTCCGAACTCGTGTGGGCCCGAGCACTCGGCTGCTGCCGGTGGGCCGTCGATAGCGTATCCAGGGCGCACCGCGCGCCGAGGACATCACCAGGACCTGTGGAGGACGACGTGAGCACGACCGCACCTGTGGACGGAACGACCGCACGCATCGGGGTGATCGGCGGCTCCGGCCTGTACCGGCTCTTCGAGGAGGGCACGGCCGACGAGCTCGTCGTCGAGACCCCGTTCGGCGCGACCTCCAGCCCGATCACCGTCGGCACGATGTCGGGCAAGCGCGTGGCGTTCCTCACCCGGCACGGCCGCGAGCACTCGGTCGCCCCGCACCTGATCAACCACCGCGCGAACCTGTGGGCGCTGCGCTCGCTCGGCGTCCGCGCGATCGTGTCCTCGAGCGCGGTCGGCGGCCTGCACCCGGACTACGCGCCCGGCACCTTCGTCGTGACGGACCAGCTCATCGACCGCACCTGGGGCCGCGCCGACACCTTCTTCGAGGACCAAGTGCAGCACCTGTCCTTCGCCGACCCCTTCGACCCCGTGCTCCGGCGCGCGGCGATCGACGCGGTGTCCGCCCTCGACGTGCCCTTCCGGCCGACCGGCACCTGCGTCGTGATCCAGGGGCCGCGCTTCTCGACCCGCGCGGAGTCCGTCTGGCTGCGCGAGGCCGGCGGCCACACGATCAACATGACCATGACGCCCGAGGTCCCGCTCGCCGCCGAGCTCGGCATCGGCACCGTGAACCTGTCGTTCGTCACCGACGCCGACGCCGGCCTGGCCCCGGCAGCGGACGAGACGGCCGGCCGACCCGCAGCAGACACGGAGGCCCCCGTCACGCACGCCGCCGTGATGGAGCGCCTGGCCCGGGCGAACGAGGTGATCGTCCGCGCCATCGGCGACATCGTCGGCGCGCTGCCGGACGACTACACCCCGCGCGAGCTCGTCCCCGCCGCCGCCAGCGTCAGCGTCCTGTCCCGCGGGAGCGAGCGGTGACCCGCCTGCTCGTCACCGGCGGCGCGGGCTTCATCGGCTCCGCGATCGTCCGCCGCGCCCTCGCCGAGGGGTACGAGGTCCGCGTGCTCGACTCCCTCCGTGACGACGTGCACGGCGACCCCGCCGAGGTCGTCCGCGCCCACGAACAGCAGGGCACCGCGTTCGTGCACGGCGACGTCCGCGACCGGGCCGCCCTGGAGGCCGCGCTCGACGGCGTCGACGTCGTCTGCCACCAGGCCGCCAAGGTGGGGCTCGGCGTCGACTTCCAGGACGCCCCCGACTACGTGTCCTCGAACGACGCCGGGACCGCGCACGTCCTTGCCGGCATGGACCGCCACGGCATCGGGCGGCTCGTCGTCGCGAGCTCGATGGTCGTCTACGGCGAGGGCGCGTACGAGACCGCCGACGGCGAGCCGACCCGTCCGCCGGCCCGGCGCCGCGAGGACCTGGACGCCGGGCGGTTCGACCCGATCGGCCCCGACGGACGACCCCTCGTCCCCGGCCTGATCGACGAGTCGGCGGCGCTCGACCCGCGGAACGTCTACGCGCAGACCAAGGTCGCGCAGGAGCACCTGGCCTCGAGCTGGGCCCGCGCCACCGGTGGGACCGCGATCGCCCTGCGGTACCACAACGTCTACGGCCCCGGCATGCCCTCGAACACCCCGTACGCCGGCGTCGCGTCCCTGTTCCGCTCGGCGCTCGCCCGGGGCGAAGCACCCCGCGTCTTCGAGGACGGCCGCCAGCGACGGGACTTCGTGCACGTGGACGACGTCGCCGGGGCGAACGCGGCCTCGATCGCCGCGACCGCCGACCTGCCCGCCGAGACGTTCCGCGCGTACAACGTCGGCTCCGGCGTCGTGCACACGATCGGCGACATGGCGTCCGCGATCGCCGGACCGGACGGCCCGCAGCCCGTCGTCACGGGCGAGTACCGGCTCGGTGACGTCCGGCACGTGACGGCGTCCTCGGAGCGCATCCGCGCCGAGCTCGGCTGGCACGCGCAGGTCGACTTCGAGCAGGGCATGCGCGACTTCGCGACCGCCCCGCTCCGCGCCGCCGTCCGCTGACCCGCACCGGGCCGCGACCCGAGACTCGGCCCAGCGGACGAGACCCGGGTCGCGGACCGCGAGTCGTGTCCGCCGCACCGAGACTCGGCCCCGCCCCGCCCAGCCCGGCCACCAGGCCGTCCCCCGAACGCGTGCCGCGACAGCCGCAACACGCGCACCGCCACGCCCGGGGGACACGGATCCTGTACCCCGCGACGTTGCATCGTGTTACGTCGAGGGCATGCACCCCGAGCCGACCGACGCCCCCGACCCCGCCGAGGACGCGACGCGCGCGGCGGACGCCCCGACCCGTCGATCCGGCGTCCCGCACCGAATGGGCGGCATGGACGTCGACGTGATCCTGCCCTGCCTGGACGAGGCCGACGCGCTCCCGCGCGTGATCGGCGCGCTGCCGCCGGGCTACCGGGCGATCGTCGTCGACAACGGCTCGACGGACGGCTCCGCCGACGTCGCCCGCGCGCACGGCGCGACCGTCGTCACCGAACCGGTCAAGGGCTTCGGCTCCGCGTGCGCCGCCGGTGTCGCCGCCGCGACCGCCGAGTACGTCGCCTTCTGCGACGCCGACGCCTCGATGGACCCCGGCGAGCTGCCCGCCCTCGTCGCCCGCGTCGCGGACGGCCGCACCGACCTCGCCCTCGGCCGACGCGTCCCCACCACGCGCGGCGCGTGGGCACCGCACGCCCGGTTCGCGAACCGCGTGCTCGCCGTCCTGATGCGCCGCGCGACCGGGTACCGCCTCCGCGACCTCGGCCCGATGCGCGTCATGCGCCGCGCCGACCTGGTCGCGCTCGACCTGCAGGACCGCCGCAGCGGCTACCCGCTCGAGATGGTCCTGGCCGCGCACGCGGCCGGCTGGCGCGTCGACGAGTCCGACATCGGCTACGCGCAGCGCGTGGGCGACAGCAAGGTCACCGGCACGCTGCGGGGCACCGTCAACGCGGTCCGCGACATGTCGCGCCTGCTGCGCGAGTACGGCCGGGAGGCACGCCCCCGGACCGTCGCACCCGGTCCCCTCCGGCGGACGGCCGGGTCCACTGCATCCACCGCCACCGCCACCGCCACCGCCACCGAGGGAGCACGCTCATGACCGACGTCACCGTGGTCGTCGTGGCCAAGGAGTGCCTTCCCGGCAAGGTGAAGACCCGGCTGACGCCGGCCCTGACTCCCGAGGGCGCCGCGCGCGTCGCCGCGGCCTCGCTCGCCGACACGATCGCGACGGTGCGTGCGCTGCCCGCTTCGCGTCGGGTGCTGCTCTACGACGGCGTCGTGCTGCCGGACGGCACCGACGACTTCGAGGTCCTGCCGCAGATCGGCGGCGGCCTGGACGAGCGACTCGGGGCGATGTTCGACGCGATGAGCGGTCCGACGCTCCTGGTCGGGATGGACACCCCGCAGGCCTCGGCGGCGGACCTGTCCCCCGTGTTCGACGACCCCGGCCGGGACGCGTGGTTCGGTCCGGCCGAGGACGGCGGCTTCTGGTCGCTGTACCTGCGCGAGCCGGACGGAGCCCTGCTCCGCGGTGTGCCGATGTCGCAGGACGACACCGGCGCCGTGCAGCGGTCGCGACTGGCCGACGCGGGGCTCGACGTGGGCCTGCTCGAGACCCTGCTCGACGTGGACACCGTGCCGGACGCCGACCGCGTCGCCGCGCTCGTGCCCGACTCCCGGTTCGCCGCGGCCCTGCGCGACGAGACCCTGACCGAACTCGCCGAGTGCGGAGGTACCCGATGACGATGCACGACACCGTGACCTTCGGGGCCGGCGGCGGCGAGCCGTACGCCCGGGCCCTGCGCACCGACGGCAGCATCCGGCTCACGGACCCCGAGCGCCCGGACGTCACCGTCACGATGGACGTCGGCCGCTGGAACGCCGCCGCCGACCGGGTGGACCGGTCGCTGCTCGACGGTGCGGACGGCCCCGTGATCGACATCGGCTGCGGCCCCGGGCGGATGCTCGTCGCCGCACGGACCCTGGGCATCCCGGCGCTCGGCGTCGACGTCTCGGCCGAGGCCGTCGCGATCGCCCGACGCTCCGGCGGCACCGCGGTGCAGGGCTCGGTCTTCGACCCGATCCCGAGCGAGGGGCGCTGGGACACCGCACTCGTCATCGACGGGAACATCGGCATCGGCGGGGACCCCGTCGCACTGCTCGCCCGCTGTGCCGCGATCGTGCGCGACGGCGGCCGGGTGGTCGTCGAAGCGCACGCGGACCCGGCCGCTGACCGCGCGTTCACGGCGCACGTGGTGGACACGGACGGGAACCGCAGCGCGGCCTTCCCGTGGGCCGAGGTCGGCATCGAGGCGCTCCTCGAGCACGCGGAGGCCGCCGGGCTGCGGCCGCGCCAGAGCTGGACCGCCGAGGGCCGGACGTTCTGCGAGCTCGTCGCCTGATCCCTGATCTTGCGTCGTGTTGTCTTGCGTCGTGTTGTCTTGCGTCGTGTTGTCTTGCATCGTGCAACACACGGGCGTAGGGTCTGGGTACCAGCCGACGGCGTCGTGACCGTCGGACCTGGCGGCGCACGAGCCTCGGCACGACGACGAGGAGCACCCGTGCAGAACCGACAGAACCCCCTCGGCGGCGCGTACGTCTCCGGCCTCGAGACCCGCGACGAGCTCGGCGCCTACGCGGTCGAGGCCGCCTGGCGTCCGATCGGCAGCTACACCGGCACCGGAGCCGGCCGCACGCTCGGCCGCTTCGTGGACGTGCAGTCCCGACGCCCGGGCACCGCGACGAGCTCGAACCGGACCGTCACCGGCTCGCTGCGCACGGCCACGGGGTCCTTCCGCACCGCCTGAGTGCGAAGCGGACCCTTCCCGCTCCGCAGCCCGCGGGAGGGGTCAGCCCGGTGCGGGATCAACACGCTGCTGGGGAGTGCGCCGAGCTCTCGCAGGCGCTCAGGCGTCACGGGCATCGATGAGCCCTCGCACGTGTCGCCGCAGGTCCCCGAGCCACTGCACCGGGGTCCGCCCGGTGTCGAGCGACGGGTCGAGGCCGGTGCCGATCGTGTCGAGCAGCCGCTCGATCGCGTCGTCGGTCGGGTACTCGGCGGCGATACCGCCGAGTTCGGCGTCGATCTCCTCGAGCTCGCCGCGGTTCATCCGTCCGAACGCGTCATCGTAGAGGCGCTCCGCCGTCTCGTACTCGTCGCGCCAGTCGACGGTGCAGTACGCACCCATCAGGGTCCAGGAGTGTGGGTACTGCTTCGTCAGCGATTCGAGGTCCACGAGGTCTACTGGGCTCACGTCGTCGGGCACGAGGTGTCGACCTCGGAGGAGGGGAACGGGCGAGCCACTCCCGGTCAGGCGGCGAGCTCCTGCTCGATGCGGTCTGCCACCTTCCGCAGCCAAGCGCGGTCGTCCAGCCCGTCGTCCTCGGGCACGTAGTTGCAGTCCAGTTCGACCAGCCGCCCGCCGAGCGCCGCCGCGTCGGGCAGCGCCTCGTCGAGGTCACGCACGTTGGTCAACAGCGCGCGCTGCTCGTCGGGTGAGCTGATCGCCAGGAAGTGCTCCAGCGCGTCCGGTCCCCCGTACGGTGCGTCGGCCCAGTCTTGGTGGAAGTAGGCACCGACGAAGTCGTCGAACGCGGGGAAGTTCGTCGCCGTGATGCTGGCCGGCGCCGGGTACGCTGTCAGGATCGTGTAGCCCGCCGGCCGGTCCGGCGCCGCGGTCAGGACCACGCGCACGGCATCGAGGTCATGGATCGTGCCGAACGGCATCCCACGCCCCGTGACACCGCCTGGGGCCGCGAAGACCCGGAGCGGCTTGGGGCAGTCGTCGGCGACCCATGCGCGGATGCGCAGGTGGTTGGCATCGAGGGCGTCCGCGACGATCCGGTCGGCCTCGTCGGTCCCGCCGGTGAACACCGAGGTCCCGGTCCTGACGCTGTGCGGCACGATGTGCTCCTTCTTCGTGGTGGAGTGGTGTGGGTCTTCGTCGCTGCCGGGATCAGCCGTCTGCGGGCAAGGAGGCATGGGCATGGATGCCGACGTCCGGAGCGAGGTGAGGTCGGTCCCCGAGGACGCCCGTCGAGTGCGTTCCAGACGCTCGACGAGCGTGTCCAGCCAGCGTTTCGGCGACAGCCCCAGGTTGCGTTCGGGCGACAGCCCGGTTCCGACGTACCGCAGGAACTTCCGCACTGCGTGATCACCGGACAGTTCCTTCTGCAGGACCTTGGCCTGCTCGGCCCAGTCATTGCGAGCGTCGGCGGTGAGACCGTCGAACGCGTCGGCGTACGCCGCTTCGACGTCGGCATGGTCGAGCTCCCAGTCGTGGTCGAGGTGTGTCTCCTGTCATGTGTGCGCAACGCTCTCCGCTCGCGACTGCCCCGCTCGTTGACGCAGTCGTCGCTCCCCGTCATCCCATCTCCCCGATCGGGTACGACGTCAGAGCGACGACGGAGGAACAACGGATGCACCGCGCGGCGAAGTCCGGGGCCGTCATGGCTCACTTCGACTGCTGGATCCTACGGACCAGGGACCGCGGCCAGTCAGCGAGCGGCACCCCGAGGTGCAGACTGGGTGCGAGCCCGGATCCGACGAGGTTCAGGAACTCCTGGACTTCGGTCGCAGACGTCAGCTTCCGCGCGAGAACCTGCGCCTCACGCTCGTACTCGGCTCGTGCTTCGGCACCGAGATCGTCGAACACCGACGCGTAGGCGGCCTCAGCGTCCTCGTGATCCAGGTCCCAGTCGTAGTTGAACACGGCTCCGAGGAGATTCCGGACGTGCGGGACCTCTGCGATGAGTGCCCGTCGCTCGACGTCGTTCACTTCTCCACCGTCGCCTTCGGATAGCTGGTGATGACCCGGTACGGCGGCTCGCCGCCCGGGGTCCAGCGAAGCACGACGCGAACCACGGTGTCGTCGTTCATCGGCGGGACCCGACCTGGTTCGTATCCGCGGCCCACGACGCGATCCGCCGGCCAGTCGAATCCTTCGGTCGATGTCGGCTTGCCCGTTCCCTGGTCCGAGCGCAACCACTCCTGGATTGCACCGTGGTTGAAGTCCAGGTTGTTCGCGACCAGCCGGTCGACGTCAGCTCGGACTGCGGGTGGCGACCCAGACCCGCCGACCGGAGGCCCGCCTGCAGTCCGTCACGCAGGCCGCGCAGGTCTTCGACCGTGACCACGACACGGAGGGTCTCGAACACCGACCGCGGGCCGCGCTCGACGACGAGCAGCCCGCCGACGCCCCGGTCGGCACCGCCGACGACGAACGTCGTCGGCGCGGGGGAACGACGTTCAGCGACCTCGGTCAGGGCCGCCGGGGTGAGCGGCGCGTCGCCCTCGTACCGCGACCACGACGGTCGTCGGCCGAGGGCCGCGAGGAAGCGTTCCGACGCGGGCCCGAGCAGGGTGCGCGGCGACGGAGCGTGCTCGACCGTCAGGTCGACGTGGAGGAGGTCACCGACCGGCGCGCCCGCGTCCCCCGCTGCCGCCGCCGCCGGCCGCCACCGCCACCCGTGCTCCGCGAGCAGGTGGAGCGCGGGCCACGACAGCACTGCGCCCGGTGGGGTCTCGACGACGCGTTCCCCGCGGTGTCCCAGCCGAGCCGCGAACGCGGCGTCCGCGCGGACGATCGTCATCGTGCTCTCCCCCGTCGGGCCACGGTCCGTGGTCCCGCGATCAGCCTACGCAGCCCGCCGTCACCCTCGGACACCTCCATCGGGCTGGTGCCAGGATGGGGACATGAACGACCGCGCCGGCACCCCCGCGACCGCAGACGACCTCGTCGACCTCGACGCCCTCCTGGCGGCCTACCACGAGCGCGTCCCGGACGTGTCGATCCCCGAGCAGAAGGTGGTCTTCGGCACCTCGGGTCACCGGGGCTCCTCGCTCGACACCGCGTTCAACGACACCCACATCGCCGCCATCACGCAGGCGATCGTCGAGTACCGGACGCAGCAGGGCACCGACGGGCCGCTCTTCATCGGCCGCGACACGCACGCCCTGTCCGCCCCCGCCGAGCAGACCGCGCTGCAGGTGCTCGCCGCGAACGGCGTCCGGGTCCTCGCCGACGCCCAGGACGGCTTCGTCCCGACGCCCGCGCTGAGCCACGCGATCATCGCGTACAACCGGGCGGGCAACACCGACACCGCGGACGGCATCGTCATCACGCCGAGCCACAACCCGCCCCGCGACGGCGGCTTCAAGTACAACCCGCCGCACGGTGGCCCGGCCGACAGCGACGCGACGTCCTGGATCGCCGACCGCGCGAACGCGATCATCGCCGGCGGCAACGCCGAGGTGCGACGGCAGGACGCGACCACGGCGGAGGGCTACGACTACCTCGGCTCGTACGTCGCCGACCTCGAGCACATCATCGACATCGACGCGATCAAGCGCGCCGGGGTGCGGATCGGCGCGGACCCGCTCGGCGGCGCCTCGCTGCCGTACTGGGAGCGCATCCGCGACCACTACGGGCTCGACCTGACCGTCGTGAACCCTGAGGTCGACCCCCGGTGGGCGTTCATGACGCTCGACTGGGACGGCAAGATCCGGATGGACCCGTCGAGCGCGAGCGCCATGGCGTCCGTGGTGGCCCGCAAGGACGAGTTCGACGTCCTGACCGGCAACGACGCCGACTCCGACCGCCACGGCATCGTCACGCCCGACGGCGGCCTGATGAACCCGAACCACTACCTCGCCGTCGCGATCGAGTACCTGTACGCGCACCGGCCCGAGTGGCGTGACGACGCGGCGATCGGCAAGACCCTGGTGTCGTCGAGCATCATCGACCGGGTCGCCGAGTCGCTGGGTCGGCGCCTGTGGGAGGTCCCGGTCGGCTTCAAGTGGTTCGTCCCGGGTCTGATCGACGGCTCGGTGGCGTTCGGTGGCGAGGAGTCCGCCGGGGCGTCGTTCCTGCGCAAGGACGGCACCGCGTGGACGACCGACAAGGACGGCATCATCCTGGCGCTGCTCGCGTCGGAGATCATCGCCGTGACGGGCAAGACGCCCTCGCAGCTCTACACGGAGCTGACCGAGCGGTTCGGCGCGCCCGTGTACCAGCGCGTCGACGCCGCGGCCAGCAAGGAGCAGAAGGCCCGCCTGTCGAAGCTCGACGGGGACGCCATCACGGCCGACACCCTGGCGGGCGACCCGATCACCGCGAAGCTGTCGAAGGCCCCGGGCAACGACGCGGCGGTCGGCGGCGTGAAGGTGGTCACCGACCGGGCGTGGTTCGCCGCGCGCCCGTCCGGCACCGAGGACGTCTACAAGATCTACGCCGAGAGCTTCGTCGGGCAGGAGCACCTGGAGCAGGTGCAGCGCGAGGCCAAGGAGATCGTGGACGCGGCGCTCGGGGCGTAGTCCCAGCCCGCTGGTCCCCCGGGAGGCGTCGTCGGATCCGTCCGACGGCGCCTCCTCCACATCCCGCAACCACCCTGCCGATGTCCACAGGAACGCCGTCGGTGGGAACAACTGGGTTGCGCCGGTTGTATTTTTGCAGCGAGCGCAACCTTCGATCACCGGGACGGTCGCGCACGCACCAGCACGGGAGACCCGAAGCACATGACCCAGACAGCGACCGCACCTGCGGCTCCCACGACGTCCTCGAACGCCGTGATGAACCACCGGCAGATCCTGCTCGTCATCTACGGACTGATGGCCGGCATGTTCCTCGGTGCCCTCGACCAGACCATCGTCGGCACGGCCATCCGCACGATCGGCGACGACCTGCACGGGCTCGACCAGCAGGCGTGGGTCACGACGGGGTACCTCATCGCCTCGACCGTGACGACCCCGATCTACGGCAAGCTCTCCGACATCTTCGGCCGCCGACCGCTGTTCCTCACCGCGATCGGCATCTTCATCGTCGGGTCGCTCGCCGCGTCGTTCTCGACCTCGATGCTCATGCTCGCCGGGTTCCGCGCACTGCAGGGCCTGGGTGCCGGTGGCCTGATGTCGCTGCCCCTCGCGATCATGGGCGACATGCTCGCCCCGCGCGAGCGTGCGAAGTACCAGGGCTACTTCCTGGCGGTGTTCGGGATCTCGTCCGTCATCGGCCCGCTCGTGGGCGGTCTGTTCGCCGGGGCCTCGCAGATCCTGTTCATCAACGGCTGGCGCTGGGTCTTCCTGATCAACGTGCCCGTGGGGATCGTCGCGCTCGTCATGGTGCTGACGTTCCTGCACCTGCCGAAGTTCGGCGACCGCGGCAAGCCCCGCATCGACTGGTGGGGCGCGATGCTCGTCATCGTCACCCTCGTCCCGCTGCTGCTCATCGCCGAGCAGGGCCGCGAGTGGGGCTGGGACTCCCCCGGCGCCATCGCCTGCTACGCCATCGGCGCGCTCGGGCTCATCGCGTTCGTGATCGTCGAGCGCTCGATGGGCGACGACGCGATCCTGCCCCTCAAGCTCTTCGGCTCGCGGGTGTTCTCGATGGCGGCGGTGCTGAGCGTGCTCGTCGGCTTCGGCATGTTCGGCGCGATGCTGACCATCCCGCTGTACCTGCAGATCGTGAAGGGCGTGACCCCGACGGAGTCCGGCTTCGCCATGCTCCCGATGGTCCTCGGCCTGATGATCGCGTCGATCGCCTCCGGCCAGATCATCTCGCGCACCGGCAAGTACCAGGTGTTCCCGGTCACCGGCACGGCGTTCACCGCGATCGGCTTCACGGTCCTCACCTTCCTGACCGCAGACCGTCCGCTCTGGTTCCTCATGCTCGGCATGTTCGGCATCGGGCTGGGCCTCGGGCAGCTCATGCAGACGCTGACCCTGGCGGCGCAGAACTCGGTGAGCCCCCGGGACATCGGTGTCGCGACGAGCGCGGCGACGTTCTTCCGGCAGATCGGCGGCACCATGGGCACCGCGGTGCTCCTGTCCGTCCTGTTCACGCTGATGCCGACGAACATCACCGGCGCGATGCAGAACGAGTCGACGCTCAAGCCGGCCCTGACCGCCGCCCTCACGCCGTCCGTGGCGAACGCCTCCGAGAACAAGGGCGTGATGGACCAGATCTGGTCGAAGATCGTCCGCCCGGTCCAGCAGAACGTCCAGAGCGGGCTCGACAAGGGGGCCGCCGCGGCCAAGCAGGCAGCGGACCAGGCGGTCACGCAGAAGGTCACCGCGGCCGTCCAGCAGCAGGTCGCCGCCGGCGCCCTACCCGCATCGGCCGCCGACAGCGTCATCGCCCAGCAGGTCGCGGCCGCGAAGCCGCAGGCCGAGCAGCAGGCGCTCGAGACGGTCGCGTCCAAGGCGAACGCCGAGGTCGTCGACGGCACGGTCCAGGTCGACTACAGCAACGCCGACCAGCGCAGCGCCGTGGTGGACGAGGTCGCCCCGAAACTCGTCGACCAGCTGAAGAAGGGCGACACGGCGGCGAGCTCGGGAGCCGGATCGGCCACGAGCGACACCTCGTTCCTGAACGGCGCCGACCCGCGGCTCACCCGTCCGTTCCTCGTCGGGTTCAGCAGCTCGGCCGTCGTCGTCTACTGGGTCGGCCTCGCGGTCATCCTGCTCGCGTTCGTCCTGACCTGGTTCTTCCGCGTCCCGCCGCTCCGCAAGGTGTCCGCCCTGCAGGAGCAGGCGAACGCCGCCAAGGGCGCCGCCGGCGGGAACGGCACCGACCAGCTGTCCGCCGACGCCCAGCGCGCGGCCGCGAACACGGGCTCGCTCGTGTCCCCGGACACCGGTTCGATGCGGACCGTGCCCGTGTCGCCGGACGTCGCGGCGAGCCCGCAGCCCCGGAGCGCCACCTCGGCCGTCGGAGCGGGGGCGACCGGCGGGACGGCCACCGCGGTCGCGGACCGGGCGACCGACACGCGTGCACCGCTGCCGGACGCGACGACGCACGGTGCGCACGCCGCGGCGGCCCCGGTCGACGAGCCGGCCGCCACCACGGGGACCATCCGCACCCACCCGGCCCACGCGGCGGCCGGGACCGACGAGGCGGACGCGAGCCGCGCCTCCCGTCCGACCGCCCCGGCGGAACCGCAGACGGGACCGCACCCGACCCACGGACGCCACTCGGCGTAGCGGTCCAGGGGACGGCACGAGGGGCGGGTGCGACGCGACGGCGTCGGACCCGCCCCTCGGTCGTCAGCCCTCGGTGCCCTGCTGCTCCACCGACGCACCGGGCAGTCGCCGGCGCATGACGTCGACCGCGACCGGGTTGTGGTCGACCAGGACGAAGCGCCGACCGAGCGCGTGGGCGACGGCGCCGAGCGTGCCGCTGCCGGCGAAGGAGTCGAGGACCCAGTCGCCCTCTCGTGAGGACGCCTGCACCATCCGGCGGAGCACCCCCTCGGGCTTCTGCGTCGGGTAGCCGGTCTTCTCGCTCCCGGTCGGCGACACGATCGTGTGCCACCAGACGTCCGTCGGGAGCTTCCCGCGCTCGCGCTTCTCCGGGGTGACGAGTCCCGGCGCCATGTACGGCTCGCGGTCGACGGCCTCGGAGTCGAACCAGTACCGCTCGGGGTCCTTCACGTAGACCAGGATCGTGTCGTGCTTGGTCGGCCAGCGCGACCGGGACTTCGCGCCGAAGTCGTACGCCCAGATGATCTCGTTGAGGAACGCGTCGCGGCCGAACAGCGCGTCGAGCAGGACCTTGGCGTAGTGGGCCTCGCGGTAGTCGAGGTGCAGGTAGAGGGTGCCGTCGTCCGCGAGCAGGCGCCAGGCCTCGAGCAACCGCGGCTCGAGGAACGACCAGTAGTCCTCGAACCGGTCGTCGAAGCGCATCAGGTCGCCGCGGACCCGCTCGTACGTGCGACCCCGGAAGCCCGTGATCGTGGACGGTGATCCGGTGTCCCGCTGCACGGCGGTCACGGCGTGCCGACGCTGCTTCCGGCCGGTGTTGAACGGCGGGTCGAGGTAGACGACCGTGAACGCCCCGTCGGGCAGGGTCGGCGTGACGTCGAGGTTCTCGCCGAGCACGACCAGGTCGGGGCTGCGGTCGTCGATGGTGCGCACCGGACCATCCTCCCCGACCCGAGGCGGGCGCCGATGCCGTGGGTCGGCGCTCGGCGGCGGCGCCGAGCGTCGGTGCCCGCGCCGGTCAGGAGTTCGCGGCGTACCCCGGCTGGTCGGAGGCCGTCCGGCACGTCACCGCGCCGGCGTGCACGTCGGCTGCGTGCTCCGTCCCCCCGACGAACACGTCGGTGACCTTCCCGGCGTGCAGCGGGGTGACGACGGCGACGTCGTGCGGCTTCGTCAGGGACCCGACCGCGGCGTCGACGGTGAACTGCACGGCTGCGGCGGCGCAGTCCGCGGAGGGCGTGACGGCGAACGCCACGCAGTCCTCCTCGTCGCACCCGGCGGGCACGTCGGCGTCGGCCACCGTCGTGTCCTCGTGCTGGGTCGCCGTCACGCGGTCGCCGTCGGTCTCGTCGCCGGTCGCACAGGTCACGTCGCCGATGTCCGAGGCTTCTTCGTCGTAGTTCTCGACCAGGACCAGCGGGACGCCCTTCGTCAGGGTGACCGTGCGCTCCTCGATGCGGCTCGGCTGGTCGTCGTCCGCCGAGGCGAAGAACCCGACCGTGACGATCGCCGTGCAGCTGTGGTCGCTCGTGATCTCCCACGGGTCGCAGGTGGTGGTGCCCGGGGTCATGTCGCAGGTGGCCTCCCACTCGTCGTCGGCGGCCAGCCAGTACGTCTTGATGCTGCCGTCGTCGGACGCCCAGCCGGGCTGCGGGGCATCGTCCCCGCCCGACGGGTCGTCCGCGGACGGGCCGCTGCCGTCCGTGCTGGACGCGGCGGACAGCTCCTGCCCGACGGAGTCGACGGCGGGGACCGCGGCGACGACGGCACCGCCGAGCAGCACGAGCGCCGCGACGCCCGCGGTGACACCGGCGAGCACGTGCTGCGCCCGCGGGATCGCCCGAGAGGGTGTGCCCTCGTGGAAGGGACGAGCAGACGGAACGGTCCAGGCGTCCGCGTCCCAGGCAGCGAGCGCCTCGTCCGGCGCCACGTCGGGGTGTGTCTGCGCGACCCGCGGCGGCAGCTCCCCGGCGCGGCGGGCGGCTGACCATGCACGGACCTCGGCCACGGCCTCGCTGATGCGGTCGCCGTAGCGGACGACACCGACCACCCACAGGGCGGCACCGGCAACCAGGGTCGGGAGTGCGAAGACCGCGGGCAGGCCGAGCGCCCAGAGGACGACGGCGACGACGAACGACGCGACGGTCACCGCGGCGCCCACGGACAGCAGCACCAGCGCGGACCGGGGCACGCGACGGCGCAGCGCCCGGGTCGGCACCCAGAACGTCCAGCGCGCCGGGGCCGGGGGCACGTCCGCGGCGGGGCTCCACCCGGCGGTGGGTTCGGCGCCCTGGAAGAGCTCGACCCACTCGGGCGAGGGCGTGGGCCACCCGGGCGGGGTCCGGAAGCGCAGGGGCGGTGTCTGGTCGTGCACGAGGTGACAGTAGTGCGTTCCGGGAGCGGTCACAGCCCCGCGTTCGGGGATCGGCGGGAGCACTGCGCGGGACCGCAGCCGGAACGTGGTCAGGGCCGGGGCGTAGCGTCGCCCGCATGGCATCACCCGAGGTCCGGAACGACACCGACGCGCAGCAGTACTCCCTGGTCGAGGACGGCGAGGTGATCGGGTTCGCCGCGTACGAGGTGGAGGGCGACGAGATCCGCTTCACCCACACCGAGGTCGACCCGGCACACCGAGGTGGTGGTCACGCGTCGATCCTCGTCCAGCACGCGCTGGACGACGTGCGCGAGGGCACACGACGGGTCGTCCCGCTGTGCAGCTACGTCAAGGCCTGGATCGAGCGGCACCCGGACTACCAAGAGCTGACGACCCGCTAGTCGGGGTCAGTAGCTGCGGTCGAGCGTGCCCGGACGGGCCTCGTGCCGTCCGGTGTCCCCGACCGCGGGGACCTTGATGAGCACGCTGCCGCTGAGCAGGTCGTGGTCGTCGTTGGCCGGCGTCGGGGCTTCCCGGGGCAGGCGTGACTGCCGTTCGTACTCGGCCTGGGACTCGTGCCGTGTCGGCGCGAAGACCTCGTCCATCATCGAGATGACGCCGCCGGATCCGCCCGAGCGAGTGGCCTTGTTCGACAGGTCGATCCACCCCAGGCGATCGGCGATCCACATCACGACGACCGCTGCGGCCACCGCCCCCATGAGGATCAACCAGTTCACGTGCCCGACGGTACGTCAGCCGGGCGGGTGACACCTCCGCCGCGCGGATGATCCCGTGGATTGGACGGACGATCAGGGGACCCGCTCGAGCCACTCCCGCGTGTCGAACTTCGTGCGCACGAGCTCCTGCGCCCGGGCCCGCTCGGCCTCGGTCACGTGTCCCTCGTGCGCCCCGTACAGCTTCGTGAAGGTGCCGATCAACCGGTCGATGATCTCGGCGCGCGTCAGCCCGGTCTGCGAGCGAAGCGGGTCGACCCGCTTCGCCGCCGAGGTCGTGCCCTTGTCGCTC
The DNA here is from genome assembly GCF_003349855.1 of Curtobacterium sp. AG1037. Lineage (NCBI taxonomy): Bacteria > Bacillati > Actinomycetota > Actinomycetes > Micrococcales > Microbacteriaceae > Curtobacterium > Curtobacterium sp. AG1037. The sequence goes on from NZ_QQAO01000005.1 coordinate 20,911, forward strand.
ATCTTCTCGCGCCCGATCCGCAGGACCTCGACCATCTTCTGGCCGTCCATGTCGTAGCTCATCGTGGCGTGGTGGAGCAGCGCACCGGTGCCGAGGCGCTTCTGCGCCGCCCCGCCGATCTTGCCCTTCGTCGAGGTGATGTCGTTGAGCGGCTGGTAGTACGCCTCGATGCCGAGCGACTTCAGCGCCTCGATCACCCACTCGTCCAGGTAGGCGTACGAATCCGCGAAGGTCATGCCCTGCACGAGGTCGGTCGGGACGTAGAGCGAGTACGAGATGATCGCGCCGGCGTCCATGAACATCGCCCCGCCGCCGGAGATCCGTCGGACGACCTGCACGCCGTACTTCTCGGCGCCGGCGGGGTCGACCTCGTTCTTCAGGGACTGGAACGACCCGATCACGACCGCGGGCTGGTCCCACTCCCAGATGCGCAGGGTCGGGCCGCGGCGTCCGGCGCCGACCTCCTCGGTCAGGACCTGGTCGAGCGCGAGGTGCTCGTTCGGGCTGATCGGTCCCTCGTGGACGATCTCCCAGTCGTACTCCTGCCACGTCGAGGCCCGTGAGAGCGCGCGTCGGACGGCCACACCCACGGACTCGGGCGTGAAGCCGAGCAGGACGGCGTCCTCGGGCAGCGCGCCGCGGACCGCGGCGGCGATGCCGGCCGCGTCGGTGGTCGCGGGCAGGCCGCTCACGGCCTGGTCGATCAACGGGAGGGCGTCGTCGGGTTCGAGGAAGAAGTCGCCCGCCAGGCGGAACTCCTGGATGCTCCCGTCGACGACCTCGAGGTCGACGACGACCAGCTTGCCTCCGGGGACCTTGTACTCACCGTGCACGGGTCGAGCCTACGCCCGCCACGAGTCGGACTGGAGGATCGTGGCGGGCCCCGCCGCGATCCTCCCGTCCGTCATCGGCGTCGCGTCAGCGACCCACGTGCCGGTCGAGCCACGCGACCAGGTCGGCGACCACCTCGTCCCGGTTCGTCTCGTTGTAGACCTCGTGCCGCGCCCCCTCGTAGACGTGCACCTGCACGTCCGACAGTCCGCCGCGGCGGCGGTACGCCTGCGCGAGCCGCTCGACGGAGCGGGGGCCGCCGAGCGTGTCCTCGGACCCGACCTGCAGCAGCACCGGCAGGTCGTGCGGGATGCGGCGCCGCGGGACCCCGAGCAGCCGGAGGGTGTCGCGGAGGCCGAAGAGCTGCAGCACGTCCGCCTCGACCGCGAGCGGGTCCGCCGCGATCGCCTCGATGATCGCCCGGTCGCGGCTGATCCACTCGTAGCGCGTCGGGCCGGAGCCCGCGTGCCGGGCGTTCAGGTCGCCGCTGTTCATCCAGCCGGGCAGGCGGTACGCCGTGGCGGAGAGCACCACCCCGTCGTACGCGGCGGACGAGGTGTTCACGATCCGCTGCGCCATGAGCGAGCCCCACGAGTGCCCGAGCAGCACGAGCGGCAGACCGGGGTCCTGCTCGCGCGCGACCGCGGTCATCTGCTCGACCGCGGCGATCGCGGCCCGCAGCCCACCGGGTCCGAGCCGGCCGAGCTGTGCGTGGTCGCCGTCCCACTGCCCCAGGCCCGTGCGGCCGTGCCCGCGGTGGTCGTTCGCGTGCACGGTCCACCCGGCGCGGACGAGGTCCTGCGCGAGCGCCTCGTACCGGAGCGAGTGCTCGCCGACGCCGTGCGCGATCTGCACGATGCCCCGCGGCCGTCCCGCACGCCACGTGGAGTAGACGATCTCGACGCCGTGCGCGTCGGTGAACGAGGCGTCGCCCCGGGCTGCGGAGAAGGTCGGCACGGGTGCATCCTCGCAGACAGCGCGCACCCCGAGCGTGTTCACCCGGCGTTCACGCAGCGGGTCCCCGGCGGGCCTACCGTCACCGCCATGGACGTCCTCGTCACCGTCGTGCTGGTGATCGTGGTGGCCCTCGTGTTCGACTTCACGAACGGCTTCCACGACACCGCGAACGCCATGGCCACCTCGGTCGCCACCGGAGCCCTGAAGCCCCGGACCGCCGTGCTCATCTCCGCCGTCCTGAACGTGGTCGGCGCCTTCCTGTCCACCGAGGTCGCGAAGACGGTCTCGCAGGGCATCATCCGCGAGGGCCAGGACGGCATCCAGATCAGCCCGACCATGATCTTCGCGGGACTCGTCGGCGCGGTGCTCTGGAACCTCGCCACCTGGTACTTCGGGCTGCCGTCGTCGTCGACGCACGCCCTGTTCGGCGGGCTCATCGGCGCGTCGATCATCGGTGCCGGGCTGCACTCGGTCGACTGGGCCACCGTCGTGTCGAAGGTCGTGCTGCCGGCGCTCCTGTCGCCCGTGATCGCGGGCGTGATCGCCCTCGTCGCGACGTACCTGGCGTACACGCTCACGAAGAACGCGACCACGCACGGCGCCGCCACGGGCTTCCGGCACGGGCAGACGATCTCGGCGTCGCTGGTGTCGCTCGCGCACGGCACGAACGATGCGCAGAAGACGATGGGCGTCATCACGCTGACCCTGATCGCCGCGAACTACCAGCCGTCCGGCACCGGTCCGGCGCTCTGGGTGATCCTGGCGTGCGGGTTGGCGATCGGTCTCGGCACCTACACGGGCGGCTGGCGGATCATGCGCACGGTCGGCAAGAAGATCTCCGACGTGCAGTCCCCGCAGGGCTTCGCTGCCGAGACGAGCTCCGCGGCGACGATCCTGGTGTCGTCGCACCTCGGGTTCGCGCTCTCGACGACGCACGTCACGAGCGGCTCGGTCATCGGCTCCGGCCTCGGCAAGAAGCTCGCCGACGTGCACTGGTCGGTGGTCGGCCGGATCGTCGTGGCGTGGGTGATCACGCTCCCCGCCGCCGCGGTCGTCGGTGCCCTGGCGACCCTGGTGGCCTCGACGAGCACGATCGGCCTGGTGGTCGTCGCGGTGCTCGCCCTGGTCGGGGGCCTCGGCTTCTTCTTCCTCGCGCGGCGGAAGCCGATCACGAAGGACACCGTCAACGACGAGCAGCCGACGGAACCCGCTTCCGCCTCGGTGTCGGCCTAGGGAGCGACCGTGTCCATCGACTTCAGCAGCATCGGGATCGTCGCCGGCGTCGGGTTCGTCGCCGCGGTCGGCGTCGTGCTCGTCTACACGCTCGGCCTGCGACTGCTCGGGACCGGGCAGCCCGTCGACGCCGCCGGCGAGCGCACCGAGTACCGCGACGAGACCCCGCGGTCCGGGCACACGCCACCGGCCGCCCTCGCCGGCGCCGTGGTCTGCTTCGCGGTGTGCGCCGCTGCCGTCCTCTACGGGATCTGGCTGACGATCCCGCAGTTCCACTGAGCCCGCTGAGTCCACTGGGGCGGGGCGGCTGGGAGGATCGTCCGGTGACCTCCCACCGCCTCGATGCCTCGCTCGACACCGCCGTCGACGTCCTCACCGCCGAGCGCGCCCCCGTGCTCCGCGCCGTGGACGGCGACACCGTCACCGTCCGGACGCTGAGCGCCGCCGGGTACACGAGGCGCCCCGCGTCGCCCGGCGCCGATGCACCGACCCTGCTCGACGCGCGGCGCGGGCACTGCCTGGTCGGCCCGATCGCGGTGACGGGCGCCCGCCCCGGACAGGTCCTGGCCGTGCGGTTCGACGCACTCGTGCCGGACGACTGGGGCTACACCGGGTCCGGTGGGATCGACACGGAACTGAACCGAGCGCTCGGGCTCGCGGACCCGGCGTCCCGCGGTCCCCTGCTCTGGGACGTCGACGCCGCCGCGGGCACCGCGCGCAACCAGCTGGGGCTCGGCGTCCGCACGGCGCCGTTCCTCGGCGTCGTGGGGCTCCCGCCGGAAGCGACCGGGGAGCACTCCACGATCCCGCCGCGGCCCCTCGGCGGCGGCAACGTCGACTGCCGCGAGCTCGTCGCCGGGTCGACGCTGTTCCTGCCGGTCACCGTGCCGGACGCGATGCTGTCCGTCGGCGACGGCCACGCCGCGCAGGGCGACGGCGAGGTGTCCGGTACCGCGGTCGAGTGCGGGATGACGACCACGATGACGCTGTCGCTCGTCGACGAGGTCCCGGTCGCCGGCATCCACGCGGACACCCCTGCTGGACGGATCACCTTCGGGTTCGACGCGGACCTGAACGCCGCGACGACGACGGCGCTCGACGGGATGGTCGACTGGATCGCCGGGCTGTACGACATCTCCCGCGCCCAGGCGCTCGCGATGGCGAGCGTCGCCGTGAGCTTGCGGGTGACCCAGGTCGCGGACCGCACCTGGGGGGTGCACGCCCTGCTCCCCCACGACGCGATCACCGGTCCGGACGCTCACTGACGGCGCGCCCGACAAGCGCTGACGGCGCGTCCGACGCGCGCTGTCGGCGCGTCCGTCACCACACGGTCGGACGGGAGGCGCGGGTCAGGTCGGCGGACCCGCGCACCCGACCCGTGCCTCCAGTCCGGCGATTCGAGCCCATCGCGCCTGTCATGGGAGATCGATCCGCGCGTTGGGTGGCAGAAGTTCCGACGTCCGATGCGCGATTCGTCCTCCGACGGGCGGAACGGCATCCCACGCGCGGATCGACCTCGGGGCAACCAGTTCGTTCGCTGAACTAATGAGGTAGGCTAACGGCCGTGCCCGATTCCTCCCTCGCCACCGACCTTCGCATCGCCGTGAACCGGCTGTCGCGGACGCTCCGCGCGCAGAAGGCCGACGCGAGCATGCCGGACGCGCACTTCTCCGCACTCGCCCGGCTGCACCGCGAGGGCGCGATGACCCTCGCCGAGCTGAGCCGCCAGGACGGGGTGACACCCCCGTCGATGACGAAGTCCGTCGCTGCGCTCGTCGAACGGGGCCTCGTGTCGAAGTGCGGCCACGGCGACGACCGCCGCAAGGTGCTGCTCTCGGCCACCCCGGCGGGGTCCGCCTTCGTGGAGGAGACCCGACGCCGCCGCGACGACTGGCTCACGCCGAGGCTCGGCGCACTCACCCTCGACGAACGCCGCACCCTGGCCGCCGCCACCGACGTCATGAGGAGGCTGGCCCAGCAGTGACCGCCATGTTCCGTTCCCTGGCCGCCCGCAACTACCGCATCTGGTTCGCCGGCGCGCTCGTGTCCAACGTCGGCACGTGGATGCAGCGCACCGCGCAGGACTGGATCGTCCTCACCGAGCTCTCCGACAACGACGCCGTCGCGGTCGGCATCACGATGGCCCTGCAGTTCGGTCCGCAGCTACTCCTCCTGCCGTTCACCGGACTCGTGGCCGACCGGTTCGACCGGCGGAAGATGCTCATGCTCACCCAGGGCCTGATGGGGGCACTCGGCCTGGGACTCGGCGTCATGGTCCTCACCCACACCGCCACGCTCTGGTCGCTGTACGGCTTCGCGCTCGCGCTCGGCATCGTCGCCGCGTTCGACACCCCGATCCGACAGGCATTCGTCTCCGACGTGGTGCAGGGCGAGCACGTGGCGAACGCCGTCGCGCTGAACTCCGCCTCGTTCAACGCCGCGCGACTGATCGGCCCCGCGGTCGCGGGCGTGCTCATCGCCGCTATCGGCTCGGGATGGGTGTTCGTCATCAACGCCGGCTCGTTCCTGGCGGTCCTCGTCGCGCTGCGGTTCGTCGACCCCGCACAGCTCGCCGACCGACCTCGTGCAGGGCGCGGCAGGGGCCAGATCGTGGCGGGCTTCCGGTACGTCCGGACCCGGCCGGACATCATCGTCGTGCTCTGCATGATCTTCGTCGTCGGTACGTTCGGCGTGAACTTCCCGATCTTCACCTCGACGATGGCGCGCGTCGAGTTCGGCAAGGGCGCCGGTGAGTTCGGCCTGCTCAACTCGGTGATGGCGATCGGCTCGGTCGCCGGTGCGCTCCTCTCCGCCCGGCGGGACCGCCCGAGGATGCGCACGCTCGTGATCGCCTCGGCCGGGTTCGGGCTCGCGTGCACCGCGGCCGCCCTCGCCCCGACCTACTGGTCGTTCGCCGTCGTGCTGGTGTTCGTCGGCCTCGCCTCGCTGACGTTCATGACGACCGCGAACGCCCTCGTCCAGACCACCACGAAGCCGGCGATGCGCGGCCGCGTGATGGCGCTCTACATGGCGATCTTCGCGGGCGGCACCCCCATCGGCGCACCGATCGTCGGCGCCGTCGCGGATGCCTGGGGGCCACGGTGGGCGATCATCGTCGGTGCCGCGTCCGGGTTCGTCGCGCTGGCGATCGCCCTCGTGTGGCTCGTCCGGTGGGAGCGCTTCAGGGTCCGGTACGACGCCGACAACCGCCTGCACCTCGCGATCACGCACGCGATCCCCGTGGTCGGGACGCGCGCGTCGCGCGCCGCGATCCGGCGGGACCTGGAGCGCGACGAGGCGGTCGCGGACCGCTCGAGCGCCGTCTGACCCGCGGGTCCGGCAGGACCCGCGTGCGCTGGTCGCGCTGAGCGGGCAGGACGCGCCGCCCGTCGTCCGCCGAGCGGGCGGAACCGGTCGCCTGCTGCCGCCGAGCGTGACAGGAGTGGCCCGCTCGCGGTGCGGTGACGCGAGGCGGGCCCAGGGACGGGGACAGGGCGGACGGGAGGCGCGTGGCGGGCCCGCACCGTGCCTCCACGCCGTCACCACCCGGCCCCACTGCCGCCGGTCGCGCCGCGAGCGGGCAGGACGCGCCGCCCGTCGTCCGCCGAGCGGGCGGAACTGGTCGCCCGCGGTCGGCGAGCGTGACAGAAGTGGCCCGCTCGCGGAGCGACGGGTGAGCGGCGGGGCCGTCAGCGCGCCGGGACGGCGGCCGCGAACACGCGCTCGTCGAGGGCCGCCACCACGGCGTCGACCGCCGCGGCGAGACGCGCCGTCACCGTGCGCGGCCACGCGTCGGGCTGCTCGGCGTCGGGGTGCTCGAGCGCGGCGCGTGCCCGGCGGAAGGCCTCGACCTCGTCCGCGACGCAGGCCGGCGCGACGTCGGCCAGGCAGTCGTCCGCCCGCTGCGCGAGGAACGCGAGCGACCGCGGACTGTGTCCGTCCCGGAGCAGGAAGCCCGCGACGCTCGCCGGGTCCGTCGCACGGTGGTCGCGGCCTCGTCGGAAGGCCTCGACGGCGCCGCAGGCCCGGAGCGCGGTCGCCCACGAGTGCGGCGCAGCGGTGTCGACGAGGTCCGAGGCGAGGAGCCGCGCGGTGGCCCCGCAGCGCAGGAGCGACCGGCCGAGCGTGAAGAACTCCCACACCTCGTCGCGGCTCGCGTCGCCCTCGACGACCCCGACGGCCAGGGCACTCCGCTCGCGCACCCACGCCAGGAACTCGTGCGCGCGTTCGACCGACACCTTCCGTGGCATCCGGGACCGGGTGACGTCGAGGCAGTCCCAGAGCTCGGTGGGCACGACCTCGCGGGCACGACGGGCGTCGTCCCGGGCCACCGCGACCGCAGACGCCACCGACGCCGGCTCGTGACGGTCGAGCGCGAGCGACTCGATCGTCGCGGCCCGTCCGGCTCGTCCCGGACCCTGGGCGCCGAGCACCGCGCGGAGCGCCGAGGCGACGGCCGGGTCTTCCCCCGCGGCGACGACGTCCGGGCGGACGACGTACACCTCGAGCATCCGGGCGACGACGTCGGCACGCTCGACCGCGGTCCCGACACGGAACACGCTCCCCGCGAGTCGGCTCAGCACGTCGGCTCCTGCATGGGGTGAACCTACTGAGGGGTCGTTGCGCTGGTGTTACGGGCGCGGGTCACCGGTGTTGCACCGGTCGCGGAGCGCGCAGAGCGGCCACCGGGTCGCTGGGAAGTGCATCGGTTCCCGCGCACTCGCTAGACAATCTAACTAGAGCGTCTAGCATTGTCCTCATGACGACCGAGGTGACGGACACCACCACGGGCTTCTGGTATGGCAAGGGTTCCAGGGTCGACGCGGTGGACGTCCTCAATGCGCTCCGCAGGTACCGGAGTGCCGAAAGCGCTGCCCAGCGACGGGCACGCGAGGCGCTCGGCATCGGCGAGAACGCCCTGCTCGCGCTGCGCATCCTGCTCGACGCCGAGGCCACCGGCCGCGCGGTGAACTCGAAGGAGCTGGCCGACCGACTCGAGATCACGCCGGCGTCGACGTCGGCGCTCGTCGACCGGCTCGTCCGCAGCGGACACGTCGAGCGGCACGCCGACCCGCACGACCGCCGCGGGGTCATCCTCACCGCGTCGGGTGGCTCGATGCGGCAGGTGCTGCAGGTCATCGACGAGCTCGACACCCGCACGCTCGAGGTCGCCGAGCACCTGCCCCAGTCGGACATGGGCGTCGTGGTCGCGTTCCTCGAGGAGATGGCCCGCGTCGTCGACCAGGACGATGACGAGGACGAGCGGTCCGCGTAGCCTGACGGCATGCGCGCGACCGACGACCCCACGGCGGTGCCGGCGCACGACCCCGAGGACGACATGCCCCTCGCGGAGCTCGACGCCCGTGCCCGCGCGGACGCCGCCCTCCGGCGCATCCAGGCCGGGGCCGACCCGGCGCGCGAGGCGTTCGACCTCGCGAACACGATGAACGACGAGGCCGTGGGCCGGCTCACCGGCGCGCTGCGGCGCTGGCTCGACCGGCCCTGACGGGCTGGCGCCGGCCACGGCGACCCGACCTGGTGGCGCCAGCCCTGACCTGCGTCAGAACGCGGTGCCGACCGCCGCGATGTCGTCGCCGCCGTGCCCGTCCGCGCTCGCCTGCGCGTAGACCCGGTCGATGCCGTCGAGCAGCTCCGTCGAGACCCCGGCGTCCCGCGCGGCGTCACGGATGAGCCCGATGTCCTTGCGGATCCCGTCGAGCGCGAACTGCGGCGCGAACTCCCCCGACAGCATGGCCTCGCCCTTCGTGTGCGCGTAGGGCGAGTCGCTCGCGGTGCCCTCGATCGCGTCGAGGAACAGGTGCGGGTCGAGTCCGAGCGCGCGGGCGATGGCGAGGGACTGGCCGGTCGCCGCCGTGATCGCGGCGACCCAGGCGTTCGCGGCGAGCTTGAGCGCGGTGCCGTCGCCGACCCGCTCGCCGGCCCGGACGGTCTTCGCGCCGATCGCGTCGAGCACCGGGTCGATCCGGTCGACCGTCGTCGAGGGGCCCGCGGCGAGCATGGTGAGCTTGCCCTGCTCCGCCGGGCCCTTCGTCCCGAGCATCATCGCCTCGACGAGGGTGATGCCGTACTTGCCGGCCAGCTGCACGACGGTCTCGGTACCCGCGACCCCGATGGTCGAGGCCTGCACCCACACAGCGTCGGTCGGAGCATCCCCGGCTGCGGCCTCGAGCACGTCGACCACCGCGTCGGTGTCGAACAGCGTCAGGAGGACGACCTCGGCCTCCGCCACCGCGGCGGACGCGTCGCGCTCGACCGTGGCGCAGTCGTCGGCGAGCGGTGCGGCACGGTCGGCGTTGCGGTTCCAGACCGTGACGTCGTGTCCCTCGCGGAGCAGCGACCGCGCGACCCCTGCCCCCATCGTCCCTGTGCCCAACACCGTCACGCGCACGTGCGTCTCCGTCCTCGGACGACGCCGTGCCGTCCTCGGTCCGACGCTACGCCCCGGGTGTGGACGGGTCCCGGTCAGTCCGTACAGCCCACGGCCGCGGGCGCGGGCGCCGGGCAGCCCGGGTCAGAGCAGCCCGCGGGCAGCGAGCCACGGTGCAGGGTCGACCGGGGCGCCGCCGAGGATGACCTCGAAGTGCAGGTGCGCTCCGGTCGAGATGCCGGTGCTGCCGACGGCGCCGACCGGTTCGCCGACCGCGACCTGGCGCCCGACCACCACGTCGATGCGGGACAGGTGCGCGTACCGCGTCTCGGTGCCGTCCGGGTGGCGGAGCAGCACCTGGTTGCCGTACCCGCCGAGGACCCCGGCGGACACCACCGTGCCGGACATGACCGCGACGGCCGGGGTCCCGGCGCGGGCGGCGAAGTCGAGTCCGTGGTGGTCCGTCGAGCACGCGCTGCACCCGTCGACGTGGCGACCGCCGAAGCCCCCGGCGGTGGGGACCGTGCCGTCGACCGGTCGGACCACCGTGACGTCGGAGCTGATGCGCGGCCCACGCCGGAAGTCGTCGCGGACCGAGAAGTCGTCGCGCTGCACGTCCGGACCCGCTCCCGCCGCGACGGCGTACCACTGGACGGTGCCCTGGGGTCCGGTGGCCGCCGGGAGTGTCGCGTCCAGCGCCTGCGCCGGGGTGGACACCGAGACGACGAGACAGGCGGACAGGGCGGCGGCCGTCACGGACAGCCGGGGCACGCTCGGCGTGTGGCTGACAACGGCGCGGAGCACCGCCCGCGCCGGGTCAGCAGAGGGGGGTCGGAACCGTGGGGCGCGGCACCGGGCGACAGACCGCTCGCGGGCGAGCGCGGCACGCCGACTCGATGGGGACGAAGAGGAGCAGGAGGAGGAGACCGGCCGAGCCGCCTGCGGGAGTGGCACCGGGACGGCGGCAGGGGGGACCGCCGCCCCGGTGGTCGAGGGGCGTCGCGGGGACGCCCGGATGGAGACCGGGGCGGCAGCAGGGGGGACTGCCGCCCCGGTGGTCGTGGGACCGGGACGCACCGACCGGGATCGTCGGGCGCCGGCGGCGTGCCGTGCGGCGGCTCGCGGGCGGAGGACGGGGTCCGGTGCGGTCATCGCGGTGGCCCGGGTCAGGCGCGGACGACGCCGTCGCGGGTGATCCGGTCGAGCTCGCCGACGACGGCGTCGACGACCGCGCGGGTGATCGCGTCGGCGACGGCCTCGACGAGGGCGAGCTGCTCGGACGAGACCGCGTGCTCGGCGTCGAGGGCGGCACCGAGGCGGGCGGGGATCTCGTCGATCGCGGCGACGAGCGCAGCGGGCACGAGCGCCGATGCCTGCGGCGGGACGGGCGCGGACAGCGGGGACGACGGGACGGGCGCGGTCGCGAGCGGGGCGGACGCACGAGCCGCGGGGGCGAGTGCGGCAGGCGCGGGAGCTGCTGGGGTGGGGCCTGTCACCGCGGGGACTGCGGGTGCGGAGACTGCGGGTGCGGACGTCCGGCGGGAGACGGCGTCGAAGAGCGGGGTGGAGGACATGCTGCGTGCCTTCTGGTCAGGGTCGGCGCGGCCCGTTCCTGTCGGGCCGCTCGGTCACGTGCCGCTCGGGCACGGACCGATTGAACCACTGATATTCCAGATGTGCAATAGGCGTTCTGGATCAGTCCGGTTCGACGGCCTGCTTCGGGTCGTCCCGGCGCAGCACCTGCTTGACCCGCTCGACGATCGTGGCGGGCGGGTTGTTGTACGCGTTCGCCGGCTCCTGGCCGCTCAGGGCCTGGATCGCCGCCATCACCGCATCCGTGGCGTGCCGTCGCGCGCGCCCGGACGAGGCGTCGCCGAACGAGGACAGGTCCATCGGCTCACCGAACTCGATGGTCACCTTCGCGAGCTTGGGGACGCGCGAGCCCACGGGCTGCACGTGCTCGGTCCCCGTCAGGGCGACGGGCACCACCGGGGCGCCGCTCGTCAACGCGAGCCAGGCCACGCCCGTCCGGCCCTTGTAGAGCCGCCCGTCGAGGGATCGGGTGCCCTCTGGGTAGATCGCGAAGGCCTCACCGGCCTCGAGCCGCTCGAGCCCGAGGTCGAGGGCGTGCTGCGCCGCGGCTCCCGCCCCACGCTCGACACCGATCGCACCGATGCCGCCGAAGAACGCCCGGGACACCGCGCCGCGCAGACCCGTCCCGGTGAAGTACTCCTGCTTCGCGAGGAACGACACCTTCCGCGGAGCCATGAGCGTGATCGCCGGGGAGTCGATGAACGAGCGGTGGTTGCTCGCGAGGATCACCGGTCCGTGCTTCGGGACGTGCTTCCGGCCGATGATCCGCGGACGCCAGAGCATCCGCGCGAGGGGCGTCACCACGGCACGGCTCATGGACGTGGCGAGCTTGGTCGAACCGGGCACCGGACCTCCTCGTTGGCGAGTACCCGAGTGTAGTGAGCGCCCGCGGAACCGCATGCCGCCGACGGAATGTGTCCCAGCCGGTGCGGCCGGCCCCGGTCCCGCTGCTCAGTCCGCGTGCGCCGCGACCACGTCGAGCACCGCGCGACCGTACCGCTCGAGCTTCGCCGTGCCGACGCCGGAGATCTCGGCGAGCTCGTCCTGGTCGGCGGGCTTCACCGCCGCGATGCCGCGGAGCGTCGCGTCGTTGAACACCACGTAGGCGGGGACGCCCTGTTCGCGGGCCTGCCCGGCACGCCAGGCACGCAGGGCCTCGAACAGCCCGACGGCCTCCCGCGGCATGTCCGTCACGACCGTGCGACGGGTGCGCGACGACCGGGTGGACTGCACGGGGTCGCGGCGCATGAGGACCTGCACGCGCCCGCTCAGGACTTCCGCACTGGTCGGGCTGAGCACCACCGTGCCGAACCCGTCGCCGGAGACCGCGGCGTAACCCTGCGCCAGCAACTGCCGGGCGACGGCGCGCCACTCCCCCTCGCTCAGGTCGCTGCCGATGCCGAACGTGGCGAGCTGGTCGTGTCGGAGCTCCTGCACGCGCGGCGACTGCTTGCCGACCAGGATGTCGACGAGGTGTGCCACGCCGTACCGCTGCCCGCGCTCCCGGTCGAGCCGGACGACCGTCGACAGCAACTTCTGCGCGGGGACGGTGCCGTCCCAGGGCTCCGGCGGCGCGATGCACGTGTCGCAGTTGCCGCACGGCGTCGACTCCTGCCCGAAGTACGCGAGCAGCCGCACCCGGCGGCACTCGATCGTCTCGCACAGGGCGAGCATCGCGTCGAGGTGTGCACTGAGCTGCCGACGGTGTGCGGCGTCGCCCTCGGACTGGTCGATCATCCGCCGCTGCTGCACGACGTCGTTCAGCCCGTACGCGAGCCACGCGGTCGAGGGCAGCCCGTCCCGCCCGGCACGGCCGGTCTCCTGGTAGTAGCCCTCGACCGACTTGGGCAGGTCCAGGTGCGCCACGAACCGGACGTCGGGCTTGTCGATGCCCATGCCGAACGCGATGGTCGCGACCATGACGACGCCGTCCTCGCGCAGGAAGGTCGACTGGTTGCGTTCGCGGACCTTCGCGTCGAGCCCGGCGTGGTACGGCAGCGCCGGGATGCCCTGCTCGGCGAGGGCCGCCGCGGTGCGCTCGACCGAGTTCCGGGACAGGCAGTACACGATGCCCGCGTCGCCGCTGTGCTCGGTGCGGATGAACGTCAGGAGCTGCTGGAGCGCCCCGGTCTTCGGCTCGATCCGGTACTGGATGTTCGGTCGGTCGAAGTCGGCGACGAAGTGCGCGGCGTCGTCGAGGCCGAGGCGGGCGGAGATCTCGCGGTGGGTCTGCGGTGTGGCGGTGGCGGTCAGGGCGATCCGCGGCACCGTCGGCCAGCGCTCGTGCAGGACGCTCAGCTCGAGGTAGTCCGGCCGGAAGTCGTGGCCCCACTGGGCGACGCAGTGCGCCTCGTCGATCGCGAACAGCGCGATCCGCGCGCGGTCGAGCAGGGAGCGGGTGGACTCGAGCCGCAGTCGCTCGGGCGCGAGGTAGAGCATGTCGACCTGCCCGGACACCACCGCGCGCTCGACCCGGGCGCGCTCGTCGGGTCCCTGCGTCGAGTTGAGGAACGCCGCCTGCACGCCGTTCGCCGCGAGGGCGTCGACCTGGTCCTGCATGAGGGCGATGAGCGGCGAGACGACGACCCCGATGCCGTCGCGCACGAGCGCGGGCACCTGGTAGCAGAGCGACTTGCCGCCGCCGGTCGGCATCAGGACGAGCGCGTCGCCGCCGCCCACCACCTGGTCGATGATGGCGGCCTGCTCACCCCGGAAGGCGTCGTACCCCCAGACCCGGTGCAGGACGTCCAGCGCGGGCGTGGAACTCATGCCACGAGCCTACGGGCGACGGGCGACACCCACCGCACTGTCCACAGCGGCACCCGTGCGGTCGCCGGACCCGGCCGCGTCGTCGACGCGGGCCGGTGCACCCGCCCACCCCGTGCCTCCCGGCCGGAACCAACGCGACCCACCTGCGAAGGCCGGCGGCGTCCCCCGGAAGCGGGGCGCCTCGTGACCGGCGAACCGCCGGTCCAGCTTCCGCCACCGCGCGAGCACCTCGACCATCCCCCAGTACAGGAGCGAGGTGCCGAGCGTCACGAGCCATCCGCCCACGGTGCCCTGCGCGTCCTGCGACGTCAGGTCGATCCGCGACCAGCCGGGCGCCTGCAGCACGAAGATCATGATGTTGTTGAAGGCGTGCTGGAGCACCGTCGCCTCCATGCCGCCGGTGCGCAGCACGATGATCGCGGCGACGAGACCGAACGAGCCGACGTCGAGGATGCCCCAGACGTTGTAGCCGTTCGGGATGTGCAGCAGCGCGAACACGACGGTCGAGACGCCGACCGCCACGACTGTGCCGACGAAGCGGACCGGGATCCACGAGCCGATCGTCTGCATGAGGAAGCCGCGGAAGACGTACTCCTCGGCCGCACCCTGGAACGGGACGAGCAGCACGACCAGGACGATCGTCAGCGTGAGTGTGCTGACCGAGACGGTCGACTGCCCGATCGCAGCGTGGTCCCAGCCGAACCCGCCGTCGAACGTGAACATGCCGATGGTCTGGACCGAGAACATGATCGCCGCGATGACGAGCGTCGGCAGCAGGCACCACGCGGTCCAGCGCCAGCGCACCCGGAAGCGCGTCGACGACAGGACGTTCGCCGGGCCGAGCTTCGCGACCTTGACCGCGAGCAGGATGCCGGGGAGCAGCACGACGAGCGACACCAGGGACAGCGACAGGATCAGCGGATCGGTCGGGTCGAGCGCGCCGCTGGCCAGGTCCTGCTGGAAGCGCATCAGCCCCTCGGGTCCCTGCGACGCCCCGATCGGGACGAAGTAGGCGACCGCCAGGACCACCTGCGTCGCGACGTACCACCCGGCCAGGACCGCCAGCGCGACGAGCGGGCGCCACCACCGCCAACGGGCGTCGACGCGGGGCAGGCGGTGGTACGGAACGCTCACGCTGCGCAGGCTACCGGGCCGGGCAGGATGGGAGCCGTGCTCACCGTGCTGCTCGGCCTGACCGGGGCCGTCGTCTACGGCGCCGCCGACTTCCTGGGCGGCGTCGCGGCCCGGCGGCTGCGCGCCGTCACGGTCGCCGCGGCCGCCGCCGCGGTCGGGCTGGTGCCGCTCGCGGTCGGGATCCCGCTCGTCGGCGCGGATCTGACCGGATCGGCCGTCGGGTGGGGGCTCGTCGCGGGGCTCTCCGGCGGGGTCGCGGTGCTGCTGCTCTACCGCGCGCTCGCGATCGGTCCGATGAGCGTCCTGTCGCCACTGACCGCCGTCTTCGCGGCCGTCGTGCCCGTGGTCGTCGCGCTCGTCCGGGGCACGTCGCTGTCGCCGACGGCGTGGGTCGCGCTCGTGGTGGCGGTCGTCGCGGTCGTGCTCGTCGCGGCGGTGCGGGACACCTCCGGCGCGCGGGTCACCCCGGCCGGGCTGGTCACGGCAGCCGTCGCGGGGTGCGGGTTCGGTGGGATCGTGCTCGCCTACGACGCGGCGCCGGACGGCTCGGGGGTCGCGCCGCTGCTCGTGGCGCGCGGGGTGCAGACGGTGCTGCTCGGGGCGGCTGCGGTGGTGGTCGCGGTGCGGTCCGGCGCGTCGGGTCCGGCGGGTGCAGCGCTCGCTGTCGGTGCGTCGCGTCCGGTGGGTGCTGTTGCAGGGACTGGAGGCACGGTGCGCGTGGGCAGGTCGGCACGCGCGGGTGCGTGGTCGCGTCGCGTCGTGGCGACGGTCGTCGCCTGCGGGGTGCTCGACGCGCTGGCGAACGTGTGCATCCAGGCGGCGCTCCGCGCCGGGGACGACCCGTCGACGCTGCCGGTGGTGAGCGTGCTCAACGCGCTGTACCCGATCGGCACGGTGGCGCTCGCGGGTGTGGTGCTGCGGGAGCGCCTCACGCCCGTGCAGTGGAGCGGGATCGGGCTCGCGTTCGCGGCGGCCGTCGGGCTCGCGCTCGCGTGAGGCGGGCGGCCGTCTGGCTCGCGCGGCTCGGGTCAGTCGTCCGCGATCAGGCGCTTGCCGAGCGACACCGCGTGGTCCTCGGCGTACCCGAGCGAGGCGTAGAACCCGAGCACCCGCTCGTTGCCGGCCCGCACCTGGACGTTGACCTTCGGGCAGCCGCGCGCGAGCAGCAGCCGTTCGAACTCGGTCATGAAGGCGCGGCCGAGCCCGGTGCCCTGCTGGTCCGGGTCGACGGCGAGGTAGTTCACCCAGCCGCGGTGGCCGTCGTAGCCGGCCATGCCGGCGCCGACCAGGGCGGCCGGGGCGGCGGTCGCGCTGGCGTCCGTCGCGGTGGCGTCCGTGGACTCGGCGACCAGGAAGAGCTCGGGCTGCTCGGCGGTCTTGCGGGCGATGTCGCGGTACGGGTCGTTCCACGGGCGGAGGAGTCCGCACGCTTCCCACAGGGCGACGACGGCGGCGGTGTCGTCCTCAGCGAAGGTTCGGAAGCGGTACGACATGTCCACAGGCTAGCGCGGCCCCCACCGGACGGACGCTCACGTCTGCTATACCTGTTCGACCACCGCACCTCGGACCAGGAGCCCCGTGACCGCACACGACACCATGCCGTCGGGGCTGTCTCCGTCCGGTGACGAGATCCCGGAGCGCCCCCGCCGGCGCCGCCCGAAGCAGACGGTCGGTGGCGCGCTCGTGTCCCTGCTCGCCGAGCTGCTCATCATCGCGGGCGCCGGCACCGGGCTCTACGTGCTCTGGACCGCGTGGTGGACCGACGTGGTCGCGGTGAACGAGCAGACCGCCCTCGTGCAGGACCTCAAGCAGACCGCGGTGCCCAAGACCGCGGGGACCGAGCACCGCGAGGCCGCTCCCGTCCTGGCCGAGCCTCCGGGACTGTCGACGGTGTTCGGCACGATGCAGATCCCCCGGTTCGGCGCGGACTACAACCGCCCGATCGGTGAGGGCACGGACCGTGAGAAGGTCCTCAACACGATCGGCCTCGGCCACTACCAGGACACCGCGATGCCGGGGGCCGAGGGCAACTTCGCCGTCGCCGGCCACCGCGTCACCTACGGCAAGCCGCTCAACCAGATCGCGGACCTGAAGAACGGCGACTCGATCGTCGTACGCGTGACCGACAAGGCGAAGGACTTCGACGTCTGGTACGTCTACAAGGTCACCGACTCGCAGATCGTCACGCCCGACAAGATCGAGACGATCGCCCCCGTGCCGAACCAGCCCGGCGTGCAGCCCACCGCCGAGGACCGCTGGCTCACGCTCACCGCCTGCCACCCGATGTGGTCGGCCAAGGAGCGGTACGTCACGCACGCCAAGCTCGACTACTGGATGCCCGCTTCGGAGGGCACCCCGAAGGAACTCTCGGAGACGCCGAATTGATCTTCCCGTTCGTCTGGCGCATCCTGCCGGGCCCCGTCGTCCTGAAGGTGCTCGAGCTGCTCGTGCTCATCGCCGCGGTCGTGTGGGTGCTCTTCACCTTCGTCTACCCGTGGATCGCGTCGGACATCCTGCCGCCGCCCGACGGCACGGTGGACGTGTCGCCGTCGCCCTGACGACCGCTCGCGGTCCGCTCCGGACGTGCCGGCCGGGCTCTGCCGTGTCGGGTCGGGCCAGTCCAGTCCGGGCCGGGCCGGGCGTCAGACGGTGGTGGTGACGCGGGACCCTCCGCCGGGGGTCCGGCGGACCGCGATGCGCTCGGGAATGCGCTGCTTGAGCTCCTCGACGTGGCTGACGATGCCGACCTGTCGTCCGCCGGCCGTGAGCCGGGCGAGCTGCCCGATCACGTCGTCGAGTGTCTCCGGGTCGAGCGTCCCGAAGCCCTCGTCGACGAAGAGCGTGCCGAGCGCGACGCCGCCGGCCTCGGCCTGCACGACGTCGGCGAGCCCGAGCGCCAGGCAGAGCGACACCGTGAAGGTCTCGCCGCCGGACAGGCTGCCGGGAGCCCGGAGCGTGTCGGTCGTGTGGTCGTGCACGGCGAGGGCGAGTCCGGTCTTGCGGGCGCGTGAACCGGTCTCGCGCTCCTCGGAGGTCTCGAGGGTGAACCGGCCGCCGAGCATGCCCCGCAGTCGGTCGTTCGCGGCAGCGACGACGTCCTCGAACCGCCGCATGAGCACGTACGTGCCGAGGGTGATGCCGCTCGGGTTGACCGAGGTGGACCCGGCGGCGACGTCGGCCAGCCGCACGACCGCGCGGCTCCGGGCGGACGTGGACTCCCGCGCACGGACGGCACGAGCGACGTCCTCGCCGCACCGGGCGGCGGCTTCGAGCCGGTCGGCCGCCGAGACCGCGACCCGGGTGGCGGCGTCGGCGCGCTCGACCGCGGAGTCGCGCGCGGCGACGGCTGCCGTCAGGTCGAGGGGTTCGTCGGCGGTCCGGGCGGCCTCGGCGACGGCCGCCTCGGCGAGGCCGGCGTCGACGACGGCCCGCTCCCGGTCCGCCGTGGCCACGACGGCACGGAGGCGTTCCCCCTCGGCCACGGGGACGAGTGCCGTACGGGCCCGCTCGACGGACTCGAAGCCCTGCTCGGCGCAGACCTCGGTGACCTCCGGCTGCCGCTCGGCGACGGACGCGGCAGCCGTGGCGGCGCGGACGTCCGCGGCGAGCACGGCGTCGAGCTCCGCGACACGGTCGTCCAGGGCACGCACCGCGTCGGCGAGCGAGGCCCCGGAGCCCGCGGCTGTGTCGGCGTCGTCGGGGTCGGTGCCCGCGGCTGCGTCGTTGGCGTCCGATTCGGTACTCGCGATCGCGCCCGCGTCGAGCGCTCTGGTGGCCCGGCGGACGGCAGCGTCGACGGCAGCGGTGTCCTGGCCCAGTCGCTCCGACTCGGCCGCGGCGGAGGACACCAGGACGGCGTGCTCGGACGCGACCGTCGTGCGCTCCTGCTCGAGGGTGCGGGTCCGCTCGTCGTGGGCGGTGCGCCGGCGCTCGAGGTCGAGCACCTGGACGGCGGCGTCGTGCGCTGCCCGGACCCGCTCGGCCGCGGCGGTCGCACGGGTCTCGAGGGTGTCGGCGTCGAGGTCGCCGAGCACCGTCCGGAGCCGCTCGTGTTCCTGCTGCGCAAGCGCGAGGTCGGTCGCCGCTGCGGCGAGGGCGGCCTCGGCAGCGCGGGCGGCGGACGCGGCGGACTCGACCGTGTCGGCCGAGGGGTGGTCGTCCTGCGGCTCCGCGACGCTCGGGTGCTCGACCGCACCGCACACCGGGCAGGCGTCACCCGGCTGCAGAGCGGCGCCGAGCTCTCCGGCGAGGCCGGCGATGCGTCGGGCGCGCAGGTCGGTCTCCGTGGCGAGCGCGGCCGAGGCTGCAGCCCGGGCACTCGCGACCACTCGCTCGGCCTGCTCCTGGGCTCGGGCTGCCGTGACGCGGGTGGACAGGTCGGCCCGGAGCTGAGCAACCCGTTCGACCTCGACCCGGGCGGGCTCGGCGTCGGCGGCGAGGGCGGCGGCGGTCCGGGCGGACTCGACGATCGTCGCGCGCTCGGCCGGACGGCGCTCGAGCGCGTCGACGAGCGCCGCCGACCGTGCCGCGAGGTCCTCGGCTCGGACGGCCGCGTCCGCAGCGCTCCGGCGACGGGCCGCGAAGGTGCGCTCGACCGCGACGAGGTGTCGGACGTCCGACAGACAGTCGGCGAGGGCGGTCCGGAGGCCGACCACATCGGTGTCGGCGTCGAGCCCGGCACCCTGCCGTTGCGACGCCGCCGCATCCGTCGCCTGTGCGGCACGCGCGCGCGCCGCGTCGAGGGCGTCGGCGCTCGTCGCGACGCGGGTGGCGCGTTCGCCGAGTGCCAGACGATCGCGCGCCGCGGTGACCTCGTCCGCGGCGGCGTCGAGCGCCCGACGACGGTCGAGCAGTGCGGCACGACGTTCGCGGGCGGTGACGCGCTCGCGGACCGACCGCTCGCGCTCTCGGGCCCGCTCGGCGTCGGACACCGCGGCCCGGCGGTGCTCGTCGGTCTCGGCGGCGACGCTGCGGAGACCGGCGACCACGTCGTCGACGGCGCGTTCGTCGGGATCCTCGACCCCGGCGGCCTGCGCGAACCGGGACTGTGCGTCGCGGACGCGGGACTCGGCGCCCTCGACCTCGGCGAGGACCGCGCGACGACGGGCCGCGAGCTCGTCGGCCGTGCGGTCGTAGACCTGCGTGCCGAACAGGGACTGCAGGAGCTTCCGGCGTTCCTCGCCCGGGGACCGCAGGAACCGCGCGAACTCGCCCTGGGGCAGCACGACGGTCTGCAGGAACTGGGCGCGGTCGAGCCCGACGATCCGCGTGACCTCGAGCCCGATCTCCGGGATGCGGGACGACACCGGTTCGCCCGCGGGGTCGGCGGGGTGCGCCAGACGGAAGAGCTGGGCGGACGCCTGCTGCCGGACCGTGCCGGTGCCGCGCTGCTTGGGTCGGTCGTACTGCGGGGTGCGCCGGACCCGGAACAGCCCGGCACCCGTCTCGAAGACCAGCTCGACGAAGGGCTCGGTCGCGGGGTCGGCGTGCTGGCTGTGCAGGCGGTCGGGCGTCGAGGACTCCCCCGCGAGGCCGCCGTACAGGGCGAACACGACGGCGTCGATGATCGTCGACTTGCCGGACCCCGTCGGCCCCTCGAGCAGGAACACCCCCGAGGCGGCGAGCGCGGCGAAGTCGATGACGACGGTATCCGGGTACGGCCCGATCGCGCGGAGTTCGAGGCGGTGCAGGTACATCAGCGCGTCCCGTCCGCGTCGAGGGTCTGCAGTGCGGCCTCGTACGCCTCGGTCAGGACCGCCAGGTCGTCGTCGTCCGGCGCCGCACCCGTCGCGAAGGTCACGAAGTCCGCGGCGACCTCGACCGGGTCGGAGGTGGCGCTCACCGCGCGGGCGGCGACGCGCTCGGGGCGTTCCGCGGGCTCGTGCGTGACCGCCAGGGCGAACGGGAAGTGGTCGCGGACGCGGGCGTACATCCGCTCGGGGTGCACGGTGTCGGTGACCGCGACCCGGACCCACGCATCGGCGTCGGCGTGGTGCGCACCGGACTCGATCGCGTCGATCGTGGCGCGGACGTCCACCAGGCGGCGCGGCACCGGTGCCGGCAGGAGCTCGACCGCGACGCCGCCGTCCGCCGCGAGGTCGACGAGGGTCACGCTCTTGCGCTGGTGCCGCTCGCCGAACGAGAACGCGAGCGGGGAGCCCGCGTACCGGATCCGGTCGCCGTCGCCCACCCGCTGCGGCCCGTGCAGGTGCCCGAGCGCGACGTAGTCGATGCCGTCGAACACCGTGACCGACACCTGGTCGACCCCGCCGACACGGATGTCCTGCTCGCTGTCGCTCGGCGCGGCACCGCTGACGAAGGCGTGCGCGACGACGACGCTGCGGTGACCGGGTCGCATGGCGAGGTCGGCGCGGATGCGGTCCGCCGCGGCCCCGACCACGGCCTGGTGCGACCGGGCGAGTGGCTCGTCGGGGACCGGAGCGAGGGCGTACCGCGTCAGGTCGGGGTGCAGGTAGGGGATGCCGTAGACCGCGACCGGGCCGTGGTCGTCGGCGAGGAGCACCGGGTCGGCCAGCCGCGCGGGCTCGGCGACGATGCGGACCCGGTCGTGCATCACCCCGGCGCCGAAGCCGAGCCGTGCCGCGGAGTCGTGGTTTCCCGGGGTCAGGACGACGGTCGCCGTCTGCGCCAGGCGCTCGAGCGTGCGGGAGAGCAGGCGGACGGCGTCGACGGGCGGGATCGCGCGGTCGTAGACGTCGCCGGCGATGACGACCAGGTCGACGGCGCGGTCCCGCACGGTGTCGACGAGGAAGTCGGCGAAGGCCGCGTGGTGCTCGAGCAGGTCGGCTCCGAGCAGCGTGCGGCCGAGGTGCCAGTCGCCGGTGTGGAGGATCCGCATGCCGTCACGGTAGCGGCGGCCGGGGACATCGCCGGGCACCCCGCGGGGAGCTGTGAAGAGCCGGTCAACCGCACAAGTACACCAAGGAGAGAGTCACCGTCACGGTCACTGAACGATCGCCGTTCGCAAACCACTGGCTTCCGGGGAACGAGTCGAGTGCGCGGACCGTGATGGGCTTCCCGACCAGCACGCTGGGCGAGATGGTCACCGTCGCACTGCGCTGGTTCGCGGCCACCTGGAAGACCTGTCCATCGACCAGGACCTGGAACCCTCCGGTCGTCGGCCCAGAGTACGACCAGCGCACCTCGACTCCCCCGCCGCCGATCGTGAGCGTGCTGCAGCTGAGATTGGTCGGTCCGCTGAGCGTCGCCGCGGTCAGGTTCGAGGTCGGCGAGCTCGTCCCCGTGCGGAACGGCGCCGCCTCGGCCCGGTGCGGCGCGACCGCCCCGATCCCGCCGAGCACCGCCACCGCGACGAGCAGCGCGCTCCCCTGCCGCAGCGCGACGTGCCGTGCGCCGCCGCGCACGACCGGACCCCGCGCCGACCGCCGCCCGTGGACGCGCAGGGCGTCGGACGGGGGCTGCGGGGCGGGGGTGCCCCGGGCCTCCCGGCCGGTCCGACGCAACCCCGCGTCCACCGTGCACAGCGCGAGCAGGCCGGCCACTGCGGCCGCCATGGCGGCGACCGCGCCCCACCGACCCTCGTGCGCCCACAGGACGGGCACGCCGATGAACGGGACGCGCAAGTAGCCGACCCCGTGCACGGCCGAGCGTTCGAGGGGTGTCGAGTCTACGGCGGGGTTGGCGTCGCCCTTCGTCACGATCGTGCCGTCCGCGCCCGTCTCGACGTACCGGTGCAGCCGCAGGTGCCCGGCCTGGTCCGGGTCGTCGGCGAGCAGGACCCGGCCGGGGACGACCTCGGGCGCGGGCACCGGCCGGGAGACGACGACGTCCCCCGGCACCAGCCGGGGTGCCATCGACGCGGTCACGACCGTGGTGGGCTGCCAGCCGACCACGGCCGGGACGGCGGCCCACAGCGCCAGGCCGACCACGGTCGCGACGATGCCGCGCGCGAGGGTGCCGACCACGACGCGCCCCCAGTCGAGCGCGTCGAGCACGGTGTCCGGACGGGCGTGGCGGTGCTGACCGTCGACGCCGGTGGTGTCCATCACGGTGCCCGTCGCGGATCAGGTGTTCTGGGCCTCCCAGGTGAAGCCGAGCGACGCCGAACCGCCCTGGGCGGTGTTCGGGGTGTCCGGCGACACCGTGTAGGTGAACTTGAAGACCCGGGTCTCGGGGGCGGTGCCCGTGGGCGTCCACGATCCCTTGCCGGTCGCGTACGTCGTGGTGTTCGTGCCGAGCGTCGAGAGCGTCGTCGCGGGGACCACCGAGGCGCCGGACGCCAGGGCGGTGAAGCCGTCGCACGACCCGAAGCCGCCTCCGGTCCCCTGGTCGACGGTCATCGTGATGTTCGCCGCCAGGTCCTTCTGCGATGTGAGGGACGACGTGTAGAGCTTCACCGCGGACGGCAGGGTGCCGCTGGACGTGACGGCGATGCACTTGAACCCGGTCGACCCGGGCTTGAGGTTCGTGACCGTGAAGAGCGCGGTGTTGCTGTCGTCGTCGGACAGGGCGACGCTGCCGGCGGTCCAGTTGCTCGTCGGGTTCGACGTGGTGTCGGAGAAGGCGGAGTACGAGGCCGTCGAGACGACGACCCCCGAGGCGACGAGTGCGGCCGGGACGGCGATCCAGGCTGCGAGCCGGGCAGCACGAGGAGACACACGGGACATGGTTGTCCTCCGAGAGGGGTTCTGATCGGTTTCGGTTCCGGACCCGCGGTGGTTGGTCGCGCTGCGGAACCTGGTGGTTGGGCAACACCGTACGTGCTCCCTGAGCGTTCCACAAGACTCTTTGCGCATCACTTGCTCAATCGTTCACATACTTGTTGAATGAGGTACATCCTCCCGAGACGAGTCCCATGACGAACACCCTCACCACGCTCACCACCGCCGACCGCCCGGCGCCGGTCGACGACCTGGACCGCGTGCTCCAGGCCTTCCGAGCGCTGCAGACCCAGCACGCGCGGGTCCTGACGCACCAGAGCGCCCTGCGCGGGCTGCACGCGACCGACCTGCGGTTCCTGGTGTTCGTCGCCGGTGCAGACGCGGGCGTCACGCCGAAGCACGCGAGCGACCACCTCGAGCTCACCACGGGTGCGATGACCTCGTTGATCGACCGACTCGAGCAGCGCGGGCACATCGAACGACGGCCGAACCCCGGCGACCGACGGAGCATCCTCGTGCACCTGACCCCCTCCGGGGCCGCGGTCGCCGGCGAGGTCGCGGCACTGTACCGGGAGGCCTTCCGCTCGGGCGTCGACCCTGCCGACCTCGCCCGTGTGGCGGCCGCGCTCGAGGCCGTCGGCAGCGCCCTCGACCGCCGCCGCTGACCGGAGCGAGCCCGTCCGAGCTGCGGGAGGGCCGCGTAGCGTCGGCGGCATGACACCGTCCGAACTCCTCACCGAAGCGTTCTCCCGCGTCCCCGAGACCGTCGCCAGGGCCCTCGACGGCCTGTCCGAGGACCAGCTCGCGACACGACCGGCAACCGGCGCGAACACACTCGCCTGGCTCGCGTGGCACACCGCACGCGGCCAGGACGCGCAGGTCGCGGACCTGGCGGGCAGCGAGCAGGTCTGGACCGCGGACGGCTGGGTCGAGCGCTTCGGCCTGCCGTTCCCCGCCGAGGCCCTCGGCTACGGCATGTCCCGGGACGACGTCGGTCGCGTCCGGGCCTCGGCCGAACTGCTGAACGGGTACCTGCGTGCCGTGCACGAGCGCACGGTCGCCTACCTGGCGACGCTCGGCCCGGAGGACCTCGACCCCGTGGTCGACGACGCGTGGGACCCGCCCGTCACGCGCGGCGCACGGCTGGTCAGCATCCTCGACGACTGCGTCCAGCACGCGGGGCAGGCCGGGTACGTGCGCGGCCTGCTGTTCTTCTCGCGCTGACCCGCCGCGCGTTCTTCGCGAGACGCAACGTGCGAGGTGCGGGAAGACGGACGGGAGGCACGGTGCCAGCTGGCACCGTGCCTCCCGTCCGTTCTCCGGTCGCGTCGCGATCAGCGCGCAGCGAGCTGCGCGACGATCCCGTCGCCCGGGCCGGCCTCGACGAGGTCCGCCTCGATCTCCGCGTTCTCGAGGATGCCCTCGATCTTGCGGCGGCGGCCACGCGGGACGAGCGTCACGACGGTGCCCTCCTTGCCGGCACGGCCCGTGCGGCCCGAACGGTGCAGGTACGCCTTGTAGTCGTCGGGGGCGTCGGCCTGCACGACGAGCGAGACGTCGTCGACGTGGATGCCGCGCGCCGCGACGTCGGTCGCGACGAGGACGTTCACCCGGCCGCTCGTCAGGAGCTGCAGGTTGCGGGTCCGACGGGACTGGTTGAGGTCACCGTGCAGCGAGGTCGCACGGATGCCGGCGTCCTCGAACTGGTCGGCGAGACGCTCGGCGTAGGCGCGGGTACGGGCGAAGACGATGGTCTTGCCGTCGCCCGCGACGAGCTCCTCGAGGACCTGGTCCTTCTGGCGCTGCTCGACCACGAGCACGCGGTGGTCGATCGTCGAGGACGCCTGGTCCTCGCCGGCGACCTCGTGGACGCTCGGCTCGTGCAGGAACTCCGACACGAGCGACGCGACCTGTGCGTCCAACGTCGCGCTGAACAGGAGCTTCTGCGCACGGTCGCCGTGCGGGGTGACCTCGGCCGTGGCCGAGAGGATCTCGCGCACCGGCTCGAGGAACCCGAGGTCGCACATGTGATCGGCCTCGTCGAGCACGGAGACGACGACCTCGCTGAGGTCGAGCTTCCCCTTGTTCATGAGGTCCTGGACGCGACCGGGCGTGCCGACGATGATGTCGACGCCGCGCTCGAGGGCACCCTCCTGGCGGCCGTAGGGCACACCGCCGTAGATCTGCGTCGTGAAGAGGCCGACCGAACGGGCGATCGGCTGCACCGTGCGGTCGATCTGCAGGGCGAGCTCGCGGGTCGGGGCGAGGATGAGGGCGCGCGGGGCACGGCCCATCCGGCGCTTCGTGCCGCCGCCGTGCTCCATGAGCTTCTCGACGAGGGGCGCACCGAAGGCGATGGTCTTGCCGGAACCGGTGCGGCCACGGCCGAGCACGTCCTTGCCGGCGAGCACGTCGGGGATCGTCGCTGCCTGGATCGGGAACGGGCTGGTGGCGCCCATCTCCGCGAGGGTGCGGGAGATGTTGCCGCCGATGCCGAGGTCGGTGAAGCTCACGCCCTCGACGTCGGCCGCGATCGTCGCCTCGGCCTGGAGCTTCTCGAGCTTGACGTCGTCCGCGGGGACGTACCCGGTGCGGGCCTCGTCGCGGGCGTCGCGGCGCTGGGGCCGATCGTCGCGGTCGAAGCGGCGCGGGGCACGGTCGTCCCGGTCGAAGCTGCGGGGAGCGCGGTCGTCGCGACGCTGCGGGCGCTCGTCACGGTCGAAGCGGCGCGGGGCGCGGTCGTCCCGGTCGTCGCGACGGGGAGCGCGGTCGTCGCGGTCGAAGCGACGCGGGGCCCGGTCGTCGCGGTCGAAGCGACGCGGGGCACGGTCGTCACGGTCGTCGCGACGCGGGGCACGGTCGTCACGGTCGAAGCGACGCGGGGCACGGTCGTCACGGTCGAAGCGACGCGGGGCACGGTCGTCACGGTCGAAGCGGCGCGGGGCGCGGTCGTCACGGTCGAAGCGACGCGGGGCACGGTCGTCACGGTCATCACGACGGGGAGCGCGGTCGTCCCGTTCGAAGCGACGCGGAGCGCGGTCGTCCCGGTCGGAGCGACGCGGAGCGCGGTCGTCCCGGTCGGAGCGACGCGGCGCACGGTCGTCCCGGTCGTACCCGCGTGCACCGCGGTCGTTGCGGTCGAAGCCACGCGCGCCACGGTCGTCGCGACGCTGGCCGCCGTCGCGCGGCTCCCAGTTCGGACGCGCCGGACGCTCGCCCTGCGCCGAACGGCCGCGGCGCTCCTCGGCGTCCCAACGCTGCTTCTGTCGCGGCTGCGACGGGTCGGCGGCGCGGAAGCCGCGGTGCTTGCTGCTCCGCGCGGCGGGGGTGCCGTTCGGGTGGCGGACTCGGTCGTCGGCACGCTGACGCGCGCCCTTGTCGTACGGGGCCATGGCTACTTTCCGGGGTGCGGACGTCCGCATGCCCGGCAGCGACATCGGCGCGGAGCTTCGAGCGGAGAGGGGGTTCTTCCCGTCGCGGTTCGACGTGAATCCAGCCCTCGAGCAACACACACCCAAGCAGAATCCGTGATCACAGTGTCACGGTGTCGAAGGCCGACCGCGGGAGTCTACGCGAGATCCGCCGCCACGGCCAGCCCCCCGGGTCAGGACTCCGCGAGCCGGCGGCGCTCCTCCGCCACGTCGAAGTCCGCCGGCGGCCAGGTGAGCTGCATGTCCTCGAGCGCGCGGAGCAGCAGCTGCTGCACCGCGAGCCGGGCGTACCACTTGCGGTTCGCGGGGACGACGTACCACGGCGCCCGCGCAGTCGACGTGCGGTCGAGGGCGATCTGGTACGCCTGCTGGTAGTCGTTCCAGAGCAGGCGCTCGTCGATGTCGCCCGGGTTGAACTTCCAGTGCTTGTCCGGGCGGTCCAGCCGGTCGCCGAGGCGCTCGCGCTGCTCGTCCTTCGAGATGTGCAGCATCACCTTGACGATCGTGGTGCCCTGCGCGACCAGGTCGTCCTCGAAGTCGACGATCGCGCCGTAGCGACGCTCGATCTCCTCCGGCGGGGCGAACGACCGCACGCGCTGGATGAGGACGTCCTCGTAGTGCGACCGGTCGAAGACGCCGAGCTGGCCGGCGCGCGGAAGCTCGCGTTCGATCCGCCACAGGAAGTCGTGCTCGCGCTCCTCGGCCGTCGGCGCCTTGAACCCGGCGTAGTGCACGCCGTTCGGGTCGACCGCACCGACGACGTGGGAGACGATCCCGCCCTTGCCCGCGGTGTCCATCGCCTGCAGCACGAGGAGTACGCGGCGCACGTCGCCGGCGGTGCTCGCCGCGTGCAGGCGCTCCTGCAGGGCGGCGAGGCGTGTGGCCCCCGCGGCGAGGGACTCGAGCCCGTCGATCTTGCGGCCGGCGAACCCCGGCGTCGAGTCCGGGTCGACGCGGTCCAGGCGGAAGCCCTCCTCGACGCGCAGGAGGGGCTCGGGGTCGGTGTTCCAGGCCTTGCGACGGCTCACGGGGTCCTCCAGCTCACGGGGTCGCCCCCATCCTGGCACCCGCTCGTGGTCCGCGTGGTGCTGGGGAACGCCCGGAGCCGGGTTAGCGTGGACGCGATGAGGTCCCGCCGTCGAACGATGCTCGCGCTCCTCGCCGCGGGCCTGGCGATCGGGGTGCTCGGAGCACTCGGGTCGTGCAGCGCCGACCCGGCCACGGACAGCAACGCGACCGTGACGACGGACCCCGTGATCCACCCGCTGTCGCTCCGCTACCCGGGCATCGACGTCGTCACGGACGTCCCCTACGGTGCGGATGCCCTGCAGCGGCTCGACGTGTGCCTGCCGCCGGACAGTGCCCCGGACACGAAGACGACCCCCACAGCGGCACCGACCCCGTCGCCACGGCCGTCGCCGGCGACCGACGACGCAGCCGACCGCCGCGGTGGACGGCCCGCCGTGATGATGGTGCACGGCGGCAGCTGGTCCCACGGCGACAAGGCCACCGCGGCGTACCGGGCCGTGTGCGAGTACCTCGCCTCCGAGGGCTTCGTCACGGTGAACGTCGACTACCGCCTGGCGCCGACCGACCCCTTCCCCGCGGGTCTCGACGACGTCCGCCGGGCACTGGACTGGGTGTTCCGCCCGTCGACCCTCGCCACGTACGACATCGACGCCGCCCGTGTCGGGGTCTTCGGCGGCAGTGCCGGCGGGAACCTCGTCGCGCTGCTCGCCGTCACCGACCACGAGTCCGCCGCGTACGCCGCAGGTGATCGGATCCGCGCGGTCGTCGACCTGAGCGGGCCGACCAACCTGACCGAGCGGTCCACCCGCGCGGACGGCGTCTCGGCGTCCTTCCAGCGGAAGCAGCTCCTGTACCTCGGCTGCCGGACGTACACTGCGTGCCCCGCTGCCGAGCGCGCGTCACCGACCTCCCACGTCACCCGGGACACGGCACCGTTCTTCGTCGGACACTCCACCGACGAGTTCATCCCGCTCTGGGAGTCCCAGGAGTTCGTGGCGGCGCTCCGTGCCCACGACGTCCCGGTGACGTTCGTCGCGGTGGAGGGGTCGGCGCACTCGATCGCACAGCTCGACCGGGCGATGAGCGAGCGGGTCGTCGCGTTCCTGCACGCACGGCTCGGGTGACGGCGACGCGACCGGACCCGACCGCGACACGACCGGGCCCGGCGGAGCGCGTGCCCCGTGCGGGTGCCACCCGGAGGCGGGCGTGCGCGAGGGTCCCTCGCACCCCCAGACTCCTGGGGTGACCGACACGCCGACCCGCCCCGCGCGCGCCACCTCCGAGTGGCCGCGCCGCACCGCCGCACAGACCGGGACCGAGCTCCTGCTCGGTCTGTCATTCACGGCCACGGTGGCGACGAGCGGCTACGCGGCGGCGACCGGCCACCTCGCCGTGGTCGCCCAGGGCACGGCCGTCGTGTTCCTCGTGACGCTCACGTGCGCGCTCGTCTCCTGGTTTCGGGGCAGCGAGACCCACTGACCGAGTCCGCGACCGGGAGCGGGACCGTGACCGGGACCCGGACCCGGACCCGGACCGGGACCGGGACCGGGACCGGGACCGGGACCGGGACCGGGACCGGGACCGGGACCGGGATCAGTGTGACGCGCTGACCCCGCCCGGAGCCGGTTCCCCGGCACCTCCCGACTTCGCCGCCCGACGGTCCGCCCGCCGCTCCCGCGCACCCTCGACGACGGAGTACAGCGCCGGCAGCACCACGAGGGTGAGCAGCGTCGAGGACACCAGACCACCGATCACCACGAGCGCGAGCGGCTGCGAGATGAAGCCCGACTTGCCCGTGAGCCCCATCGCCATCGGCAGCAGCGCGAAGATCGTGGCGAGCGCGGTCATCAGGATCGGTCGGAGTCGCCGCGTCGCGCCCTCGACCAGGGCCTCGCGCACCCGGAGCCCGCGGCGCCGGTACTGGTTCACGAGGTCGATGAGCACGATCGCGTTCGTCACGACGATGCCGACGAGCATGAGCAGACCGATGATCGACGCGACGCCGAGCGGGATGCCCGTCGCGATCTGGAGCAGCACGGCGCCGGTCGCGGCGAACGGCACCGAGAACAGGAGCAGCACCGGCTGGAGCAGGCTCCGGAACGTCGCGACCATGATCACGTAGACGATCAGCACCGCGACGAGGATCGCGAGGAACAGCTGGCTGAACGCGGACGACTGGCTCGACGCGACGCCACCGATCGAGGCCGACGCACCCTTCGGCAGGTCGAGCTGGTCGACCGCCTTCGTGACGTTCTGCACGGCCGCACCGAGGTTCGACGCGTCCGGCGTCACCGTGATGGTGGCGGTGCGGACGGCGTTCGACGTCGTGATCGTCGTCGGGCCGTCGGACTGCTCGACCGTGGCGAGGTCGGACAGCGGCACCTCGCCGGTCGCGGTGGGGATCGACAGGCTCTTCAGTGCGTCGATCGTGGCCGGCGGGTTCGCGTCGGCGATGTACACGTCGAGCGTCGCGTCGTCGATCTCGACGCTCCCGGTGTCCCGCGGTGACACGGCCGCGGCGACGAGCCCGCCGACCTGGGTCTCGGTCAGCCCGCGCTCGGCGGCCGCCTGCCGGTCGACCTTCACGGCCAGGTACGGCTCGGCGGCGGACAGGTTGCTCGTCGCTCCCGTCGTCCCGTCGACCGCCCGCATCTCCTTGAGGACCTGCTGCGCGGCGGTCTGCAGCTCGGCCTGGGTCGGGGCGGTGACGTCCACCTCGATGTCGCTCGAGCCGCCGAACCCGCTGCTCGAGGTCAGCGACACCTCGCCGGCGCCGTCGATCCGGTCGATGCGCTTCCGCGCGTCGGACTGGATGGTCGTCTGGTCGCGCTGCGCGTCGGTCGTGACGTTGTACTGCACCGAGGCCGACGCCCCGCCGCCGAACGCCGCCTGGATCGACTGGCCGCTCGAGCCGATCGTCGTCTGGACGGTCTGCACGCCGGGGACGTCGCGGAGGGCCCGTTCGACCTTCTCGGCCTCGTCCGACTGCACGGCGAGGCTCGTGCCCGGCTTCAGGTCCTGCGTCACGGTGAACGTGTTCTGGCCGGAGTCGCCGAGGTAGTTCGTCTTGACGAACGGCACCGCCGCGGCCGTCCCGCCGAGCACGAGGACGGCGAGCACCAGCACGATCGCGGGCCGCCCGATCGCCCAGCGCAGCACCGGTTGGTACCCGCGGCGAAGCCGGTCGGGAGCAGCGGCGTCGTGCAGGTCCGCGCCGGACGACAGCACCCCGGTCGACGACGCAGACGACGCAGGCGACGCCGACGCCGACGCCGACGAGTCAGGAGACGCGGCCGCACCCGCGTGCTTGTGTCCCTTCGGCGGGCGCAGGAACCAGTACGCGAGCACCGGCACGATCGTCAGCGACACGAGCAGCGACGCGACGAGCGCCATCGTCACGGTGAGCGCGAACGGCCGGAACAGCTCACCCACGAGCTCGGCGACGAAGGCCACGGGCAGGAACACCGCGACGGTGGTGAGCGTGGACGCGGTCACCGCCCCCGCCACCTCGCGCACGGCGTCGAGCACCGCACGCCCCCGGTCGACGCCGGGTTGCAGGTGCCGCTTGATGTTCTCGATCACCACGATCGAGTCGTCCACCACGCGACCGATCGCGATGGTCAACGCCGCGAGTGTGATGATGTTCAGCGTGTAGCCGGCCGCGCGCATGCCGATCGCCGCGAGCAGCACCGACGTCGGGATCGAGATCGCGGTGACGATCGTCGACCGCAACGACAGCAGGAACACGAGGATCACGACGACGGCGAAGCCGAGGCCGAGCAGGCCCTCTTCGGCCAGCGAGTCGATGGACTGCTGGATGTACGGCGCCTGGTCGAACACGACGGTGAACTGCGGGCTCCCCGCCACCTTCGCCTCGATCCCGGGCAGCGCGGCCTTCACCGTCTCCGAGACGTCGACCGTGTTCGCCTCCTGCGTCTTCGTGATCGCGATGGTCAGCGCGGTCTTGCCGTCCACCCGGCTGATCGAGGTCCGCGGCGACTCCGCGATCTGCACGGTCGCCACGTCGCCGAGACGGGTCGGACTGGAGGCACTGCTCGCGCCCGCCCCGCCGGTCGCGGTGGTCCCGGTGCCGGTCTGGCCGGCGGCGGATCCCCCCGCGGTGCCGTCACCGGACGTGGCGCCACCGGACGCGGCCCCGCCCGACGCGGCGGAGCCGCCGGCCGCGCCCGTCGCGGAGCCACCGGCGGACGACGAGGACGAGGACGAGGACGAGGACGAGGACGACGCCGTGAGCGGCAGGTCCTCGATGTCGGCGAGCGAGGCGATGCGCTGCCCGGTCTGCACCGAGAGCGTCGTGCCGTCCTGCGTGATCGTGCCGCCCGGGATGAGCGTGCCGTTGTCGCTCAGCGCGTCCGAGATGGACTGGCTCGTCAGCCCCTTCGCCGCCAGCTCGGACTCGTTCGGCGTGATGACGACGCGGCGCCCCGGGTTGCCGAACACGCTCGCCTGCCGCACGCCGTCGAGCTTCTCGAGGTCGGGCACCGCGGTCGCGTTCAGCCGGTCGACCAGCTGCTCCTGGTTGCCGGAGGCCGTGACGGCGAGCTGCAGCACGGGCAGGTCGTCGAACGACCCGGTGACGATCTGCGTCTGCACGGTGTCCGGCAGCGACAGTGCGTTCACGGCGGTCTGGATCTTGTCCTCGGCGCTCGCCAGGTTCGAGCCGTAGTCGAACGACGCCGACACCACGCTCTGCCCGGTCGACGACGTCGAGGTCGTGGACTCCAGGTTCGGCACGACCTGGATCGCCTGCTCGATCTTCGTCGACACGTCGTTCGACACGACCTCCGGCGTGGCACCGGGGTAGGCGCTGACGATGGCGACCTGCGGGAACTCGACGCTCGGGATGAGCTCCTGCTTCAGGCTCGTGAGCGAGATGCCGCCGAACACCGCGACGACGATGGTGACGAGGGCGATGAGCGCGCGGTTCCGGATGCTGAAGACCGAGAGGAGGTGCACCCGGTGATCCTCCCAGTTCCACCTGCGAACCAGACCCCCCGCGGCTGACCTGTGGAGAACCGCCTCACCCGCCGATGAGCAGCAGTGCCCCGAGCACCCCGACGGCACCGACGAATCCGGTCGCGAGCGCCGTGACGCGGCCGACCGGGCTCCCCGCCCGCACGACCGCCACGACGAGCACCACCACCCCGACGGCGAGCTGCACGGCCCAGGCGGGCGTCGTCTCGGGCGTCGCCACGCGCAGGAACGCCCGCACCGACTCCCCGACGAGCACCGCCGCCACGACCCCGAGTGCCCCGGCCGCCAGCACCGCGCCCCGGGTGCCGCGCCGGAGTCCGACCCGCAGCGCCACCGCGACCGCCCCGGCCAGCAGCCCCGCGGGGACCCCGAGCAGGACCCACGGGTTCGTGATCGACAGGACGTCGGGGTACCCGCGCAGCACCGTGGCCGCCCAGTAGCCCACGTGCATGACCTCGAGGAGCACGACGCCGAGCAGCATCGCGAGCGGCAGGGCCACCCGGCCGGCCCGGACACCGGCGACCGCACACAGCAGCACCGCGACGACGAACCACGGCCCGGCCGAGTTCGACACGGTCGCGAGCGCGGGGACCGCCTGCCCGAACGAGGTCAGCACCCCGGCCAGCAGGGCGCCGGTCAGGGCGATCGACACCCGCGCGACCGGCGGGACCGGACGGGCCGGAACGACGTGGACGGAGGCAGGATCAGAGGCGGAGACGAGGGCGTCGGTGGGGCGGGTCGGCTGCACGTCCTCAGCCTCCGGCGCAGCCGCCCGCACCGCGTCGGCCGTCGGAGCGACGATGCGCCGGGCGGGTCAGCCCAGCGGATGACGTGCGCTCACACCACCGCGGCGAGCGATCCGCGGATCCCGACCCCGTCGCCGCCGATCCGCGCCCAGGCCCGCTCGAGCACGTCGACCATGCGCTCCCGGTCCGCCGGCGCGGTCGTGAACGGGACCCGCAGGAACCGCTCGAACCCACCGTCGGGACCGAAGACCCCGCCCGAGGCGAGCACCACGCCCTCGGCCCGCGCGGCGAGCACGAGTGCGCTCGACACCGGCCGGCCGAGGCCCACCCACGTCGTCAGCCCGCCCGCCGGCGACGGGACGTCCCACTCCGGGAGCCGCGTGCGCAACGCGCCCACGACGTCGTCGCGACCGGCGCGCAGGAACGTGCGCCGCGCCTCCAGGACGGCCGCCGTCCGCGGGACGAGCTCCCGCGCGACCAACTGGTCGAGCACGGGCGTGCCGAGGTCGCCCGACGGGCGGGCGAGCAGCATCCGCTGCAGCAGGTCAGGATCGGCGCGCACCCACCCGATGCGCAGCCCACCCCAGAACACCTTGGCCGCCGAGCCGATCATCACGACGGTGGAGGACGGCACGGCGGACGCGGCCAGCGGCAGCTCCGGCGAGCCGTCGATCCGGAGCTCGCCCATGGTCTCGTCCGCCACCACGACGGTGCCGGTCGCCGCCGCGGTCGCGAGCAGGCGCTCCCGGGTCGCGGCGGGCATCGTCGCGCCGGTCGGGTTGTGCAGCTCGGGCATCACGTACGCGACCGCGGGCGCCGTCCGGCGGAGCGTCGTCTCGAGTGCCGACGCGTCCCACCCGGTGTGCGCGTCGACCGGGACGCCGACGAGCCGGCCGCCGGCCTCGCGGAAGGCCTCGTGCGCGTGCGGGTAGGTCGGCGACTCGACCAGGACGGCGTCGCCGCGGCGCACGAGCACCCGGGCGAGCAGCGCGATGGCGTGCTGCGCGCCGATGGTCACGACGATCTGCGACGGGTCGGTCGGCAGCCCGCGCTCCGTGTAGCGCTCGGCGATCACGGCCCGCAGCCCGGGGTCCCCGACCGTGTCGTACCCGATGCCGGCGAGCGCCGCGGGGACGTGCCGGACCGCGCGTTCGACGGCCTCGGCGACCTCGGGGGCGGCGTGCAGGGCGGCCTTGCGCAGGTCGAGCAGCCCGCCGTCGACGACCCCGCCGAGCCGCTCCGGGTCCGGGCGCCCGGCGAGCTCCCGCGGCAGGTGCACGACGCTGCCGGAGCCGCGCAGCGACACGAGGAACCCGTCGGACCGGAGTCGGGCGTAGGCGTTCGCGACCGTGGTCCGCGAGACGCCGAGGGCCTCGGCCAGCCCGCGCTCGGCCGGCAGCCGGACGCCCAGGGGCACGCGTCCGTCGATGACGAGCACGCGCAGGGCGTCGGACAGCGCCTCGTACGCGGGGGCGTCGGTCCCGTCCCGCCAGTCGGTGAGCAGGAGGGCGGCCGATCGGGCGCTCAGGAGAACCGGGGGCACGGGTCCACCGTAGCCAGATTGGCTCTCGACCAACAGGCCAATCCGGCGGGAGTATCGACCCGTGCCCCGCTCTGTCAGCCTCTCGCTCCGCTCCGTCCAGCTCCTCGTCGGCCTGTTCCTCTACGGCGCCTCGACCGCGCTGCAGGTCCGCGCCGTGGTCGGCGTCGGCTCGTGGACGGTGCTCACGCAGGGCCTGGAGAACGTGCTGCCCTGGTCGTTCGGCGTCATCACCGTGGTGTCGAGCGTCGTCATCCTGCTGCTGTGGATCCCGCTCCGCCAGAAGCCCGGGATCGGCACGCTGTGCAACGTCCTGGCGATCGGCCCGTCCGCCGACCTGGTGCTCTGGCTCGTGCCGGAGCCGGACGGACTCGTCCCCCGTGTGCTGCTGTTCACGGCGGGCCTGGCGCTCCTCGCGGTCGCGACGGCCTGCTACATCGGCGCCGGGCTCGGGACCGGCGCCCGGGACGGGCTGATGGTCGGCGTGCACGAGCGCTTCGGCTGGCCGCTCTGGCTCGCCCGCACCGTCATCGAGGTCACCGTCGTCCTGGTCGGCTGGCTGCTCGGCGGTGACGTGGGGGTCGGCACGGTGGTCGCCGCGTTCGCGATCGGGCCGATGGTGCAGCCGCTCATGCCGCTCTTCCGCCGCCTGCCGTGGTCCCCCACCCGCACGGGCGACGCGGAGCCCGTCCACACCCCTGGTGGCGACGAGACCGGAGCGGCTAGGGTCGCGCCATGCGACTCGGAGTGTCCTCCTACAGCTACGCCCGCTCCCTCCAGCGCGGTGCGCTGACGATCTTCGACGTGGTCGACCGCGTCGCCGCGGCCGGGGGCGACCACCTCGAGGTCGCGGCGGGTGGCTTCGGCGACGACCTGCCCCGGCAGCCCGAGCTGGTCGAGCAGCTGCGGGGTCACGCCGCGGCGCGCGGCATCGGGCTCGCCAACTACGTCATCGGCGCGGACTTCTCCGACCCCGCCACCGTCGACGCCGAGGTCGCGCGGGTCCACGAGCACCTCGACGTCGCGCACCGGCTCGGCATCACCCGGTTCCGGCACGACGTCGTGCCGTGGGCCTGGCGGGACGCCGACCACGCCGAGTTCGAGCGGGTGCTCGCGCAGGTCGTGCCGGTCTGCCGCGCGGTCGCCGAGCACGCCGCCACGCTCGGGATCACGACGATGGTCGAGAACCACGGCTTCGCCTTCAACGACAGCGAGCGGATCCTGCGGCTCGTCCACGAGGTCGGCCACCCCGCCTTCCGCATCCTGCTCGACGTCGGCAACTTCGTCTGCCTGGACGACGACCCGCTCCGCGCGGTGCAGCGGACCCTGCCGGTCGCGGCCGTGGTGCACCTGAAGGACTTCCTGGTGCGCGAGACCCCGCCTGCCGCGGACGGCTGGCTCACGACCCTGGCGGGTCGCGCGGTGCTCGGCACGGTCGTCGGGCACGGTGACCTGCCCCTGGGCCGGATCGTGGAGCGGATCGTCGCGAGCGGGTTCGACGGCCCCCTCTCGATCGAGTTCGAGGGGCTCGAGGACGACGTCGACGCGGTCGAGCGCGGACTCGCGAACGCCCGCAATCTGTGGGCAGCGGCCGGCGGCTCCTGAGACGGTGCCGCGACGGACGGGAGGCGCGGTGCCAGCCGGCACCGCGCCTCCCGTCCGTCAGTGCGGTGCGCTCAGACGGACCGCACCCGCACCGTCTCGCCGCTCGCCGCAGACTCCTGCGCCGCCAGCACGACCGCCAGCGTGCGGAGGCCGACCGCGGCGTCGGGCTGCGGCTGCTCGCCGCTCCGGACCGCGGTGACGAACGTCTCGAGCATCGCCTGGTCGAAGTCCGGCCCGTACGGCAGCACCACCGACCGGCCGGTCGCGGCGTCGAGCCCGCGCACGCTCGGGCGGAAGAAGTCGACGTCCACGGATCCCTCCGACCCGACCACGGTGAGCGCGAGCCCACCCCACGTCGGCGAGGTGTCCGGGCGGCTCCACGAGCAGTCGATGGCCGCGATCGTGCCGTCCGCGTAGGTGATCGTCACGAGCCCGGCGGTCTCGGCCTGCGCGCGGGCGGCGTGCAGCACCCGGTTCGTGACGGCCGTCACCGTCACGGCCGGCGTGCCGTCGAGGAGCTCGTCGAGCAGGTCCGCGATGTGCACCACGTGGTCGACGATCGCGCCGCCGCCGGACAGCTCGGGCTCGGTGAACCACGAGCGGGTCAGCGGGAGCATGCCGTTGTTCGCACCGCGGACCGAGAAGACCTCGCCGAGCCGGCCGGCCCGCTTCGTCGCCGCGAGCCGGGCGAAGGTCCCGGCGAACCGCACCGGGAAGGCGACCATGAGCAGCACGCCCGCGGCCTCGGCGGCGGCCCGCATCGCCAGGCCGTCCTCCCACGTCGTCGCGAGCGGCTTCTCGCACAGCACGTGGACACCCGCGGCGGCGGCCTGCTCGACGAGCGCGCGGTGCCTGGCGTTCTCGCTCGTCACCACGACGGCGTCGACGCCCTGTGCGAGGAGCTCCTCGACCGAGTCGACGTACGCGACCCCGAGGGCGTCGGCGAGCTCCCGACCGCGCAGGTCGGTCAGCTCCGTGCCCGTGGAGGTGCCGTCCGGGTCGGTGCCGACGACCTCGACGTCGGGCATCGCCTGCAGCGCCGTCAGGTACGACAGCGCGTGCGTGTGCGCGAAGGACAGGACGCCGATGCGCAGGGCGGTCATGCCGTCGCCCCCTCGTGCGTCCCGGCCGCGGGGGCGGGCTCCAGGTCGACGGGCTGCCCGGTCTCGACCGACCGGAGCGCCGCGTTGACGATGCGGACCGCGGTCGCGCCGTCCTCGGCGGAGACGCGCGGGACGGCACCGCCCCGGAACGCACCGAGGTACTCGCGGATCTCGAGGAAGTAGGGGTCCTCGGTCGGGTCGAGCTCCGGCAGGTCGCCGCCGACGGCCGCCTCGTCGAGGAGCTCGGCCGTGTAGTTCCGCTCCGCGCGGGAGTCGTGCGACAGGGTGCCGAGCGTGCCGGTGGCCGAGAACTCGGTGACGAACGGCAGGTGCGCCGGACCCCAGATGCCCGCGACGTGGCTGATCGCACCGGACGCGTGGGTGAGCAGCACGTGCGCCGCCTCGACCGGGTGGTCCACGGTGCCCTTCCGGACGTGCACCGCGCTGACCCGGACGACGTCGCCGGCGATCCACCGGGCGATGTCCAGGTCGTGGATCATCTGGTCCATGATGATGCCGCCGGACAGCTCCGGGTCGGCGAACCAGGCGGAGCGCGTCGGGAAGCCGCCGGAGCGGACGAAGCGCAGGACGGCGAGCTCGCCGAGCTGCCCGGCCTCGACCGCGGCCTTCAGCCGGACGTACTCGGGGAAGTACCGGACGACGTGCGCCGGGTAGAGCTGTCGGCCGGCCTCGTGGGCGCGTCGGACGAGGTCGTCGGCGTCCGCGTCGGTGCGGGCGAGCGGCTTCTCGCTGATGACGTCCTTGCCGGCGGCGAGCGCTGCCCGCACGACCTCGGCGTGCGCGTACGTGGGGACGACGACGTCGACCACGTCCACGCGGGCGAGGAGCTCGTCGAGCGAGCCCACCACCTCGCCGCCGTGCGTGGCCACGAGCTCCTCGGCGCCGACCTCGGAGAAGACGACGACGTCGCCGAGGCGGAGCAGGTTCGGCAGGTGTGCGTGGGCGATCACCCCCGCGCCGACGAGGCCGATCCGGAGTCGCTGTTCGGTCATGGGGTCCTCCTGGTTCCGTGTGGTGCTGGGTCCGCGGCGGGCGCGGGTGTGCTGGTCGTGGGCGCGCTGGACGTGGGCGCGCGGGTCGCGCTCGTCGCGCCGGTGGTGCTGGTCGCGGCGGCGGTGCGGGCGAGGAGCGCGGCACCCGCCAGTCCGGCGCCGGCCCCCGCGAGCGACTGCTCGATGCGGGGCGACGGCCGCCAGCCGAGTCGGGCGTCGACGGCCGTGCGGAGCGGGGCGAGCAGGCGCTCCCCGGACTCGCCGAGCCCGCCGCCGATGACGACGACCGCGGGGTCGAGCACGGCGGACAGGATCGCGACCCCGGCGGCGAGCGCGTCGACCGCGTCCGCCCACACCGCGGCCGCGACCGGGTCGGTGTCGACCGCCGCGACGATCTCGTCGGTGGCCCCGTCGATGGTGCCGCCGGCCGCACGGTAGCGCCGACGGATGTTCCGGGCCGAGGCGTAGGCCTCGACGCACCCGCGCTGCCCGCACGTGCAGGGCTCCCCGTCGGGTCGGACGCAGACGTGCCCGACCTCGCCGGCACCCCCGGCGGCGCCGACCACCAGGCGGCCGTCGACGACCAGGCTCGCGGAGATGCCCGTGCCGATCGGGATGAAGACCATCTCGGTGACGTCCCGACCGGCGGCGGTGCGGGCGGCGATCTCGGCCGTGGCCGCGGCACGCGCATCGTGCGCAACGGCGACGGGGACGCCGTAGCGCTCGCGCAGCAGGTCGGCGATCGGCAGGTCGTGCCAGTCGAGGTTGACCGCCACGACGACCGTGCCGGCCGCGGAGTCGACGACCCCCGGGGTGCACAGGCCGATGGCGGCCAGCGGGTGGCCGGCGCCCGTGGCGGCGGCCGCGAGCCGGTCGACCACGGCGACGACCGCGGCGAGCGCCGGCCCACCGGCTGCCAGGTCGCCGACCGCCGTGCCCCCGGTCGACGGCCCATCGGCCATCGCCGCGCCGGCCGTCGCCGTGCCGGCCGTCGCAGTGCCGGCCGTCGCCGTGCCGGAGACCGTCCCGTCCGCGGGTCCGACGGTCCCGAAGGTCGGGACGACGGCCCGGTCGAGCACGACGTCGCCGATGCGCAGCATGCCCTTGACCGTCGTGCCGCCGACGTCGACCGCCACGACCGCGCCGGACTGCTCGAGGTCGCGGACCGCGGTGCTCATGCGGTGCGCTCCGCCGCGGTCCGGACCATCTCGTCGATGCGGGTGGGGGCGAGGACCTCGTCCACGGCGAGCACCGTCGCACCGCGGATCCCGGCGTCACGGGGCTCCCGGCTCGCGCGGACGTCGAGCGCGTCGGCGACCATCGGCAGGCACGAGCGGTAGAGCTCGCCGCGGATGGTGGCGACGAGCACCGAGGACGCGGACATCGCGCCCGCGAGCACGACCTCGCTCGGGTTGCAGAAGTTCACGATCCCGGACAGGACCCGGCCGATGTGCTCCCCGGCCCGGCGCAGCTCGTCGAGGACCACCGGGTCGCCCTGGGCGGCGAGGGCGAGGACGTCGCCCGTGCTGCCGACCTCGCGCCCAGTGGCCCGGAGCCGTGCGACGACGGCGCCGCCGGAGGCCACCGACTCCAGGCAGTCCGGCACGCCGCACGTGCAGCCGATCGCGGCCTCGCCGTCGACGGGGGTGTGGCTGATCTCGCCCGCGGCACCGCTCACGCCGCGGTGCAGCCGACCGTCGAGCAGGACGCCGGCACCGATGCGGGTGCCGAGCTTGACCGCGACGAGGGTGCCCGACCGGTCCGGCTCGGGGTGCTCGGCCAGGGCGATGAGGTTGGCGTCGTTCTCGACGAGCACGGGGACGTCGGTGTACTCCGCGAAGAGCTCGGGCAGCACGGCCCCGTGCCAGGACGGTTCGAACGACGGGGTCGCGATGCTGCCGCCCGGGTATGACACCGGCGCGGGGATGCTGATGGCGGCCCCGCGGAACCGGTCCATGTCGAGACCGCTGTCCCGCGCGAGCTCGACGAACCGCTGCCAGAGCGCCGCGACGGACGCCCGGGGCCCGGCGGCGACCGGGACCGTGCCGGCGCCGTGCTCGAGGGCGTCGGTGTCCGCCAGGACGGTCCCGGCCAGGTCGGTGAGGACGATGCGCACGTGGTGCGCACCGAGGTCGGCCGCGGCGACGAACCCGGCGTCCGCGACGAGTTCGAGCCGTCGGGCCCGGCGTCCGCCTCGGGACCCCTCGGCACCGCTCTCGCGGACGAGCCCGAGGGACGTCAGCGCGTCGACCCGGGCGGACGCCGTGGACGGCGCGAGTCCGGTGCTCCGGGCGATGCTCGAGCGCGAGGTCGTGTCGGATACGCGGATGAGTCGGAGGACGTCCCCGACGGACCCCGGGCTCCGCGCCATGTCCTGGAAGTGCTGCTCGTGCATGTCGTCACTGTAGCGGCTGATCGATCGATGATCGAACGAAGTCGGTGCAGAATCGACTATTTACTTTTGGTGATCGAACGGTAATCTGCTCGAAACAGCCGTTTCCTAGCGTTCAACGACGAGCCAAGAGGAGGTCCGCATGACGAGTGCGGTTCAGAACCCGACCAGGGTGACCGTTCCCGGTCGACGGTCGTCCACCGCGGACGCCAGCCGGATGGAACGACGGGAAGGCCGGGCGGGCTACGTGCTGATCGCCCCCACGACGGTGCTGCTGGCGCTGTTCTACCTGTACCCATTGGCGCAGACGGTCTTCTACTCGTTCACGAACTGGAACCCGGCGTCGGGCGAGACGAACGGCTTCGTCGGGCTGTCGAACTTCACCGGCCTGTTCCGCGACGGCGAGTTCCTGCGCGCCGCCGGCAACACCGCGCTCTACGTGGTCGTGGTCGTCCCCGTCACGATGGCGCTCGGACTGTTCTTCGCGGCGCTGCTCGCCCAGCCGTTCCGCGGCCGTGGCGTCTACCGCGCCCTGCTCTTCGTGCCGTACATCGCCCCGATCGTCGGCAGCGCCCTGATCTTCAGCTTCATCCTGTCGCCGCTCGGCGGCCTGGTGAACGGCGTCGTCACGGCGCTCGGCGCTCCCCCGATCGGCTTCCTGACCTCGGAGCCCTGGGCGCTCGTCTCGGTGATCGTGTTCTCGATCTGGCAGGGCGTCGGCTACACGATGATCATCTACTCGGCCGCGCTCACGAACATCCCGGCGTCCTACATGGAGGCCGCGACGCTCGACGGCGCCGGACCGATCCGCCGTTTCTTCCGGATCTCGCTCCCCCTGGTCGCACCGACCACGGGCTTCCTCGCCATCACCGGCGTGATCGGTGCCCTGCAGGTGTTCACGCAGGTCTACGTCCTGACCCAGGGCGGCCCGATCAACTCGAGCGAGACGATCCTCTACTAC
The DNA here is from genome assembly GCF_003349855.1 of Curtobacterium sp. AG1037. Taxonomy (NCBI): domain Bacteria; kingdom Bacillati; phylum Actinomycetota; class Actinomycetes; order Micrococcales; family Microbacteriaceae; genus Curtobacterium; species Curtobacterium sp. AG1037. Next base: position 63,273 of record NZ_QQAO01000005.1, read on the forward strand.
ATCTACAACCAGGGCTTCGTGTTCTTCCACGGCGGCTCGGCCAGCGCCGCCGCCGTGATCCTGCTCATCGTCGGCATCCTCGTCGCGGTCGTCCAGCTGCGGGTCATCAACCGCCGCGACCCCATCGAGCTGAACTAGGACCGCACCGTGACCCAGATCGCATCCCGCGCCCTCCCGTCGGACGCGCACCGCGCCTCCCGTCCGCACCGCAGCCGACCCTTCGGCGTGCTGTTCCGCAAGCACTCGCCGGCCGTCCTGCGCCACGTCATCCTGATCGTCGCCGTCGTCCTGTTCTTCGGCCCGTTCCTCTGGATGCTGCTCACGAGCTTCAAGTCCTCGGAAGAGGCGCTGGCCTTCCCGCCGACGTTCCTGCCGAAGCAGTGGGAGCTGTCGAACTACACCGACATCTTCACCGTCGCGCCGTTCGGCCTGTACTTCTTCAACTCCACCGTCGTGGCGATCGCGACGACCGCCGGGCAGATCGTGACGAGCCTGGCGGCCGGGTTCGCGTTCTCGCGGCTGAAGTTCAAGGGCAAGAACATCGTGTTCGTCGTCCTGCTCGCCGCGCTCCTCGTGCCGTTCGAGGTCGTGTTCACGCCGCTGATCACCCTGCTGTCCTCGCTGCACTGGCTGAACAGCTACCAGGGGCTCATCGTCCCGAACATCCCGTCGATCCTCGGCACGTTCCTGTTCCGGCAGTTCTTCACCTCGTTCCCGAGCGAGATCGAGGACGCCAGCCGAGTGGACGGCGCCGGCGTCTGGCGGCGGATGTGGTCCGTCGTGACGCCGATGGCGACGCCGATGATCGGCTCCTTCGCCGTGCTGTCCTTCGTCTACAACTGGAACAACTTCTTCTTCCAGTTCCTCGTGGCGTCCCGCACCGAGTTCTTCACGGTGTCCGTCGGCCTCACGCAGCTGCAGTCCGCGAACGCGAGCCAGAGCTTCAACCTGCTCATGGCCGGTTCGACGCTGGCGATCCTGCCGGTGTTCATCGTCTTCATCATCTTCCAGAAGCAGATCGTGTCGGCCATGGCCGGCGGGCTCCGCTGATCCCGACCACCCCCCCCCGCTCCACCCCCTCAGCACCACTCCCTGCACCATTCCTCGCACCACCCAGAAGTCCGAGAAAGGACGATCTCATGCGCAAGCGACTGCTCGGTGTCACGGCCCTCGCCGTCGGCGCCGCTCTGGCCCTGTCCGGGTGTTCCGGTGGGTCCGTCACCGGCAACTCCGGCGGCAGCGGCGGCAAGACGACGATCACCGTGTGGCACAACTACACGGGACCGCAGGCCACCGAGGTGAAGAAGCTCATCGACGAGTACAACGCCTCGCAGGACAAGATCGAGGTCCAGCCCCAGTACGCCGCCTCGTCCGACCAGTTCGACGCGAAGCTCATCAACGCGTTGAAGAACGACACCGGCCCCGACATGGTCCTCGGCGACAGCACGCCGCAGCAGACCGGCGAGGTCATCCAGACCGGCAAGGTCCTGCCGCTCGAGGACTACCTGTCCAGCGGCGACATCACGAAGGACAGCTTCACCGAGGGCATGCTCTCGACGGGCGAGTTCGACGGCAAGCAGTACACGCTGCCGACCGACATCGGCGACTACGCCGTCGTCTACAACAAGGAGATGTTCAAGGAGGCCGGGATCACCGACACCCCGACCACCTGGGCCGAGCTCGCCGACGACGCGAAGAAGCTCACGAAGGGCACGACCCAGTACGGCGCGTACCTGCCGATCGGCACCGGCGAGTGGCCGGTCTTCACCTGGCAGTCGATGCTGTGGGGCGCCGGCGGTGACTTCCTCAACGAGGACAACACCAAGGTCGAGTTCAACAGCGACGCGGGCGTGAAGGCCCTCACCGCCTGGACCGACATGCTCAAGGACGGCACCGCGTACCCGCAGTCGCTCCTCACCACCTCGACGAACGGCGCCGTCCCGGCCCTGACGTCGAAGAAGGCGGCGATGGCGATCACCGGCGCGTACGACCTGTCCACGATCGACAGCACGCTCGGCAAGGACAACGTCGGCGTCTTCGCGCTCCCCGGCATCGAGAAGCCGGCGATGAACCTCGGCACGAACAACTCGTACCTGATCAAGACGACCAAGGCGAAGCAGGACGCGTCCTGGAAGTTCATGCAGTGGTGGCTCAGCCCCGAGACCGAGGCGAAGTGGGACATCGCGACCGGCCTGCTCCCCGCGAACAAGGCCACGTCGGACAACGAGACCTGGAAGAAGTACCTCGACGACAACCCACGCCTGAAGGCCTTCGCCGACGAGCTCGAGTACGCGAAGGCCCGTCCGTCCATCACTGCCTACGGCGAGGTGAGCGCGGCGCTGTCCACGCAGCTGCAGTCCGCGATGCTGCTGAAGACCAGCCCGAAGGACGCGCTCGACGCCGCGGCCGAGAAGGCACAGGCGGCGCTCGACTCCGCGTCGAAGTAACCGCCCCGCCGAACCACGACGGCCCCGCACCCACCAGGGTGCGGGGCCGTCGTGCACACCCCGTGACAACCTCGGTCTCGCGATGTATCGTGACTTCCACCAACGCGATACATCGCGAGTTTCAGGAGGCAACATGGCCCAGGAGAAGTGGCTCGTCGAGGAGCCGAAGGTGATCGACACCGGGATCGTCCGCGCACTGCGCGTCGGGCTCGCCGGTGGACAGGTCGACGTCGTCGCACACGACGAGCCGACCGCCCGCATCGAGGTGCACAGCGTCTCGGGCAAGCCCCTCAAGATCGAGCTCGACGGCGACACCCTGACCGTCGACCACCCACAGATCGGCTGGGACGACCCGCTCGGCTTCCTCAAGTCCTTCCGCGGCCGTGCCGCCGCCGACGTCAGCGTGCTCGTCCCCCGCGACGCGCGCGTCACGATCGGCGTCGTCTCCGCCGGCGTTCTGCTGTCCGGCACGAACCGCGGCGCCTCGGTCAACACGGTGTCCGGCGACGTCGTCGTCGACGGCCTCACGGGCGACCTCGCCGTGCACGCGGTGTCCGGCACCACCACGGTCCGCGAGCTCGACGGCGCCCTGACGGTCCGCACGGTCTCGGGCGACGTCGTCGCGACCGGCGCCATCCCGCGCTTCACCGCCGACGGGGTCAACGCCGACGTGGTCCTCGACCTGCAGGGCACCCCCGACACCGCCCGGGTCAACACGGTCTCCGGGTCGGTGAGCGTCCGGCTCGAGGACGGCGTCCCCTACCGCTGCACCGTGAGCACCGCCTCGGGCAAGCTGCAGTTCGACGACTCCGAGATCCGCGGCGTGCGCGGCTCCTACGTCAAGCAGGGTGGCGAGCTCTCCGGACAGTGGCTCGACCTCAAGGTGAACTCGGTGTCCGGCGACATCGCGGTGCTGCACGCACCGGCCGCGCCCGCCGCCCAGGCTCCCGCCGCCTCCACGACCGTCACCGACGAGAGCGAGGCGCCCGCATGAGCCCGGTCTTCGCCCACGGCCACCTGCGGCTGTACCTGCTCGTCCTGCTGGCCGACCACCCGATGCACGGGTACGAGGTCATCCAGGCCCTCGGCGACCGCTTCGGCGGCACCTACGTCCCGAGTGCCGGCACGGTGTACCCGCGTCTGGCGAAGCTCGAGGCGGAGGGGCTCGTCACCAAGACCGTCGACGGCCGCAAGACCGTCTACGCGATCACCGAGGCCGGTCGCGCCGAGCTCGACGCCCGCGCCGACGAGATCGCCGCGGTGCAGAACGGCGTCGCCGACTCCGTGAAGTCCCTCGCCGACGGCGTCCGCGCCTCGGTGGGCCAGGCCATGCGGTCCCTCCGCGCCGACCTCGCCGCGAGCGCGCAGGCACCCCGCGGGCAGACCGCGGACGAGCCTCAGGACGTGCCGTCCGAGGGGGCGCGGGCGCTCCGCGAGGTCGAGATGGTCCTGTCGTCGTTCCGGCAGCAGGTCCGCGCCGACCTGCGTCGCCACGCGACGCGCGGTTCCCTCTCGGACGACACCGTGACGCGCCTGCGCGACGGTCTCGAGGCGCTGCGCCGATCGCTCTGACCGCGCGCGACGACGGACCGGGCCGGTCGGGCGGGCAGGCGCACCACGCGCCTCCCGTCCGGCCTCGTTCGTCGTCAAGACCTGGCGAGAGACCCGAGCGCGTCGCGCAGCACCAACGCGAGGCGTCCGCTCATGAGACCCGTCATGTGCCCGGAGTCGCTCCGGACGAGGGTCCTGTCGATCGTCGCGGGACATGCTCCGTCCACGGTGCAGAACCAGTCGAGCACCGCGACGTGACGGGCATCTTGTCCGGATGCGACCAGCGTGGCCACGGCGGATGCCTCAGCCCGATCCTTCTTGATCGCGGCGGTCGGCAGTGCGCCGGAACACGCGCTCACTCCGGTGAACCGCGTCGCACAGGCGTCGACCGGAGCACCTTCCGGTGGCGCCCCGAGCGCGACGACCGTACGACCCGGCCCGGCCAGCTGCCGGTAGCCATCGACTGCCCCCGTGTACCACCGCTCTTCCACGGACGTCGCATCCTCGGTGCTGCGGAAGGATCCCTCGGACGTCGAGGTGAAGACGAGGTCGGGCCGTCGATCATCGACCCAGTGGCGCATGACGTCGCGTGCTGTTGCACAGCGCGCAGTGTGGTCGACTGCTCTACTGGTCTGACCAGGCGTCCACACCATCGAGCACGAGGCGAACCCCATCGCTTCGATCCGCCAACCGGCACCGAGCGCGTCGACGATCGCCGGAGTCCAGGACAGGGCGATGGAATCACCCACGACGACGGCCGTACGGGGAGCATCGTCGTCGCCCCAGGAGCAGACGGACGGATCGTCCAGTTCGTCCGGCAGGAGATCGTTCTTGCAGCCACCATCAACGAGGGCTGGGGCAACGGTCGCTCGAGCAGGAAGGTCGATGCCAGGCTCGACGTCCACGGGATCCGGTGGTTCCGTCAATCCCCGTGCGACGAACGTGCTGAGGTCTGCCGGGTCGATCGCGGACGAACGGTCATGACGGTCCGCGATCGCAGCCCTGGCGGGTGTCGTGGTGCCGCTGAGGGATGGTTCCATCCACTGCACCCCGGCAGCCAGCACGAGCACCGTCGTCACGAGTCCCCCCAACGCGAGCGAGCCGGGGCCGCGAACAGGCGAGGACCGGCGGGCTGACGGCCGGAGGAACGGCCGTTCGACGTACCGTTCGGTCAGGACAGCGAAGAGGAACGAGATGCCGACGGCCAGGAGGGCGACCAGCGGTGACGGTCCGGCGAGCGATGCAGCGACGACCAGGACCGGGAGGTGCCAGAGGTAGAGCGAGTACGACGTGCGCCCGAGGTAGCGGAGCCCTCGCCACCGCAGCGGGAGCGCGGCGACGACCGAAGCCCCGGTCCCGAGGACCAGCACGGTCCCGACGACGGGGAGCGCGGCCCCGGGCCACGGGAAGGCGGCGCCGTCGTCGAGGACGCACGCCGCGAGGACGATCGCGACGAGGCCGAGCACGAAGGCCGACTCGCGCAGCCACCGCGGAAGGCGACCGACGACGGGTGCGGCGGTCGCGAGCAACGCCCCCGCGCCGAGCTCCCACGCACGGACCACCGGGTCGAAGTAGGACGCGTCCGGCCTGGTCGTGGCTGAGACGACGGCCCACGCGATCGATCCAGCGATCATCAACCCTGCGCACACCGCGACGCTCCCCCTCGGCGGGAGCCATCGCCGGAGGATCGGTACCGCCATCAGCAGCAGGAGTGGCCACACCGCGTAGAACTGTTCCTCGACCGCGAGCGACCAGAAGTGCTGGAGCGGGGACGAGGCAGCACCGGACTGCAGGTAGTCCGCCCCGGTCCGGATCAGCCTGACGTTCTCGACGAAGGAGAGCGACGCGACCGCGTCCCACCACGTCGCGACGGCGCGGGGAGCGAACCAGACGAGGGCCGCAGCGACGCAGGTCACGCCGAGCACGACGAGCGCGGCGGGCAGGACACGGCGGGCACGACGCACGTAGAAGCGGGCGATCGACAGCTGCGCGTTGTCCTGCAGGTCCCGCAGCAGGATGCCGGTGATCAGGAACCCGGACAGCACGAAGAACACGTCCACGCCCACGTAGCCACCGCTCGGGAACGCGAACGCGTGGTAGGCGACCACGAGCAGGACGGCGATCCCGCGGAGGCCGGCGATGTCCTCGCGGAAGTTCTTCGGTCGTGCGGCGTCCACTGGCTCCCCTGATGTCGATGGTCCGTATTGCAATACTACATGTGATCATGTCAGCAGGCGACCGGCGTCGGATCCCGCGGACACCGGCGGCGGTCGGTCGTAGCATCAGTCCTCGACATGACGATCTCCGACCTGCGCACCTTCGCGACGTTCGACGGCCACGGCGGCAAGGTGTCGAAGCGCGTCGAGGTGCTCGACCACGAACCCTCCCCGGCCGGCCCGTACGCCGGCCTCGTCGCGGTGCGCGGCGAGCACCCCCTCGGCGTAGTCGACGAGCGTCCGGCCGACGACGGCGCCGACCTCGCCCGCGGGGTCGCGAGCATCGGCTGGGTCGACCCCGCCACGCTCCGCGACTGGTACCGCCCGGACCGCGTCGTGGTGTCCCGGCTCGAGGCGCGCCACTCCGGGCTCGAGCCCGGCCTGTACGCCGATTCGCGCGGACGCGGTCGCGTCCGGATCGACGGCCTGGAGGCACTGCTCGCCCCCGACGGTCGGCCCGCCTTCCGCGCACTGGCCGGCCCGGCGGACGCCCCGGTCGTCGACGTCCGACTCCCCACGGACCAGGCGGTCCGCCTGGTCGCGGTCCGCGAGGTCGACGAGGGGTTCGAGGTCGTCACGACGCCGGTCTCACCGTTCCTGTCACCAGGGCAGCACCGGGCGTACGACGACGACGTGGTCGGACTCCCGCCGCGCCCGTCCTCGGGGACCGTCGAGGTCCGTGCCGCCGTGCTGCTGGACGGGTCCCTCCACCATGTGGTGCGCATCGACGAGCGCGCCGCGACGATCTGGCTGCGGCAGGGCGACGCGGAGGTCCCCGTCGCGTCGAGTGCCGTGGGCGCCGACCTGGTGCGGTACACGGTCGTCCCCACCTGAGCGCGCCGCTCGCGCCGTGGAGTTCCTTCTGTCCCGCTCGCGCTGTCGGGGGACGACGTGCTGCGCTGGCCGGACGGTCCCGCGCGTACGGTCGGCGCCATGACCGACGCAGCAGATCAGACCCCCGACGACGCCCACACCGGCGAGACGCTGGGCGGCGAGCGACCCGACCCCTCGACGACCGCGAGCAAGGACCCCGAGGACTGGGTGACCGGCGACGAGCCGATGACCGGTCCACAGCGCAGCTACCTGGACACCCTCGCGCGCGAGGCGGGCGAGGAACTGCCCGCCGACCTCACCAAGGCCGAGGCGTCCGAGCACATCGACCGCCTGCAGCAGCAGACCGGGCGCGGCGCCGACTCCTGACGCTCCCGACACTGAAGGCGTGTCCGCGGTTCGGCGGACCGTTGTCTGGGGGACCCCTGGCGAAGTCCGGCAAGTCCCCCGGACGAGGGGGATCGATGACACGTCACTGGATACCGTCGTCGCCATGCGAACGACATCGACATCCATCGGCCTGACCGCGCTCCGCATCGTGCTCGGCGTGGTGTTCATCGCCCACGGTGCCCAGAAGTTCGCCCAGGGCATCCCGAACGTGACCCAGGGCTTCGCCGGCATGGGCGTCCCGCTCGCCGAGGTCGCGGCCCCCGTGGTCGCCGGCCTCGAGCTGACCGGCGGCGTGCTCCTCGTCGCCGGTGTCGCCACCCGGGTCGTGGGGCTCCTGCTCGCGGTCGACATGGTCGTGGCCGGCCTGCTCGCCCACGCCACGGCCGGCTTCTTCGCCCAGGACGGCGGGTTCGAGTACGTGCTCGTCCTGGCCGTCGCCTCGCTCGCCGTCGCGCTGATCGGCCCCGGTCGGTTCTCGGTCGACGCCCTCGTCCTGCGTTCCTCGCGCCGGAAGCGGGGCGTCGCGGAACCCCTGCCGGCCTGACGCCGGGGCCGCGGTCCGGGAGACGCCGTGCGGGGTGTCGGGATCGGGGTACATGGTAGAGTGATCGGCAGATTTCAAACCACGAACCGTCTGGTTCCCCGGGTGGCATCCCCCACCCGCCAGGACCGGACCAGAGCCGAACACGAGGGGGTCACGCATGGGGCGCGGCCGTCAGAAGGCAAAGCACACCAAGGTCGCCCGGGAGCTGAAGTACTTCAGCCCGGAGACGAACTACGGTGCACTCGAACGCGAGCTCTCCGCCGGGCAACACTCGGACGAGAACTCCTACGTCGACCGCTGGGCAGACCAGTACGGCGACGAGGAGGACGACGATCTCGAGACCCAGCAGGACCAGAACAAGTCCGCCTGACCTCACCGTCGACGCCGCGCACCCTCCGGGGTCGCGCGGCGTTTCCGCGTGCGCGGGCTCGGGCTCGGGCTCGGGCTCGGGCTCGCAACCGTCCCACGCGCCGGGCTCCGCACGAACGGGCCAGATCTGGCGCGCTCGTGGCGCCGACGCGACACATCATGCCCGCCGGGCAACACGCGCGCGGCGTTCCGCGCACGCTCGACACGCCTTCCGGCCGAGGGGACGCAGCGCACCGGCCCAGCGTCCCTCGTCGAGGGCGCTCAACGGGCGGGCCAGATCTGGCACACTCGGGCCGTCCCGCCGACGTCTTTTGCACGCTCGGCGTCACGCACGCGGCGTGTCCTGCCCGCTCGACCGCCGCCGGCCCCCGAGCACCGCCACCGACCAGGGCAACCCGGCGCGAGACCCCCGCGCCACGCGGCCTCAGCCCGCGTAGCTCCCGACGAGCCGGACGGCGCCGCCGTCGACGCCCTTCGCGCCCTGCTCGAAGCCGTCCAGGCCGCGCGCCGATGTCGAGATCGTCCCGACGGTCCACGCCGGCAGCCCAGCGGCACCGAGCGCCGCGACGACCGAATCGGAAGCCGACGCCGCGACGACCGCGAACATCCCGATGCCGAGGTTCCACGTGCCCTCGGTGTCCTCGACCGGGGTGCCGGCCATGTCCGCGAGCACCCGGAACACCGACGGGGGCGTCCAGGTGGCCCGGTCGACCTCGACCCAGGTGCCGACCGGCAGCACGCGCGCCAGGTTCGCGGCGATGCCACCGCCGGTCACGTGCGACAGGGAGTGCACGGCGCCGGGCTGGGCCTCGAGCAGGTCGAGCAGCGGTGCGGTGTACAGGCGGGTGGGCTCGAGCAGCGCTTCGCCGACGGACACCCCGGCGCCGAACTCCGGCAGCTGGTCGGTGTAGCCGACACCCTTCGTCGACAGGATGTGCCGGACGAGCGAGTAGCCGTTCGAGTGCAGGCCGGAGGACTCGATCGCGACGACGACGTCCCCGTCCTCGACCAGGTGCGCGCCGAGCTGGCGGTCGGCCTCGACGACGCCCGTCGCGGCACCGGCGACGTCGTAGTCGTCCGGGCCGAGCAGCCCCGGGTGCTCCGCGGTCTCGCCGCCGACCAGCGCGGTGCCGGTCGCCGAGCAGCCGCGGGCGATGCCGGCGACGATGTCCGCGATGCGGTTCGGGACGACCCGGCCGCAGGCGATGTAGTCCGTCATGAACAGCGGCTTCGCCCCGACCACCACGATGTCGTCGACGACCATGCCGACGAGGTCCTGGCCGATGGTGTCGTGCTTGTCGATCGCCTGCGCGATGGCGACCTTCGTGCCGACCCCGTCGGTCGAGGTCGCGAGCAGCGGCCGTTCGAAGTCCTTCAGGAACGAGACGTCGTACAGGCCCGCGAACCCGCCCACTCCGCTCAGCACCGAGGCGTTGTGCGTCGCCGAGACGGCGGACTTCATGAGCTCGACGGCCAGGTCACCGGCGGCGGTGTCGACGCCGGCGGCTGCGTACGGGTTCGGCATGCGTTGTCCTCCGCGGGGCATGGCAGACTTGTTCGGTACCACCCGATCCTACGGTCTGGAGCACTCCGCGAATGTGCGGCATCGTCGGCCTCGTTGCGCAGGGGCCCGTCAACCAATCCATCTACGACGCCCTGCTGCTCCTGCAGCACCGGGGCCAGGACTCGACGGGCATCGCCACGGTCGAGGGTCGCGTGCACCACATGCACAAGACACGCGGCCACGTCCGCGAGGGCTTCCGCACCCGTGACATGCGGGCGCTGCTCGGCACGATGGGCCTCGGCCACGTGCGCTACGCCACGAAGGGCGCCGCGAGCAACGAGGAAGAAGCCCAGCCCTTCTACGTGAACGCCCCGTACGGCATCGTCCTGGTGCACAACGGCAACCTCACGAACACGCGGGAGCTCACCCGCGAGCTGTTCGACATCGACCGCCGGCACCTCAACACGAGCTCCGACACCGAGCTCCTGGTGAACGTCCTGGCGCACGAGCTGCAGGGCCAGGTCCGCGGCAGCGAACTCGACCCCGGCCAGGTGTTCGACGCCGTCGAGCGCGTGCACGAGCGCGTCGAGGGCTCCTACGCCACGATCGCGACCATCGCCGGGCACGGGCTGCTCGCGTTCCGCGACCCGTACGGCATCCGGCCGCTCATCCTGGGCCACAAGTTCGACGAGGCCGGCCAGCCGGAGTGGGTCGTCGCGAGCGAGTCGCTCGTGCTCGAGTCCGGCGGCTACGAGATCGTCCGCGACATCGCCCCGGGCGAAGCGGTCTTCATCGAGATGAACGGCCAGATGCACGCGCGCCAGTGCGCGAAGGACCCCCGCCTGGTGCCGTGCTCGTTCGAGTACGTCTACCTGGCCCGTCCCGACTCGGTGATGAACGGCATCTCGGTCTACGACGCCCGACTGCGGCTCGGCAACCGGCTCGCGGACACCATCGCGCAGTACGCGCCGACCGGCGACATCGACGTCGTGATGCCGATCCCGGACTCGTCGCGTCCGGCCGCGATGCAGGTCGCGCAGAAGCTCGGCATCGACTACCGCGAGGGCTTCTTCAAGAACCGCTACGTCGGCCGCACGTTCATCATGCCCGGGCAGGCGGAGCGCAAGCGCTCGGTCCGGCAGAAGCTCAACGCGATGTCGTCGGAGTTCAAGGGCAAGAACATCCTGATCGTCGACGACTCGATCGTGCGCGGCACGACGAGCCGCGAGATCGTCGAGATGGCGCGGGCCGCCGGTGCGAACGAGGTCACCTTCACGAGCGCCGCTCCCCCGGTCCGGTTCCCGCACGTCTACGGCATCAACATGCCGACCCGCGCGGAGCTCATCGCACACGACCGGAAGATCCCGGAGATCAACCGCGTGCTCGGCAGCGACCACCTCATCTACCAGGAGGTCGCCGACATGCGTGACGCGATCATCGAGGGCTCGGAGGTCACCGACCTCGAGATGAGCTGCTTCACCGGCGAGTACGTGACCGGCTCGGTCACGCCCGAGTACCTCGCCTGGGTCGAGGCGAACCAGCTCAGCTAGGTCCGGTCGCGACGCGACCAGGAGACGGACGGGAGGCACGGTGCCAGCTGGCACCGTGCCTCCCGTCCGTCATCCGGTCACCACCGTCGGTGGCGCCGTCCGCCTGTCCGTCTCCTGTCTTTCAGGGACGGTCGCCGTCCGGGTGCTCGATCTCGCCGTCGACCGTGTCCGGGACGGGCTCGACCTCGACGCGCTCCGCCGTGAGGCGGGCGGCCCGCTTCGCGAGGACGCGGTCGAGCACGACGGCGACGACCGCGCCTACGGCGGCACCGATGGTGACCCCCCAGAGCGAGAAGTAGCCGACCAGGGTGCCGAAGCTGGCGTCCTGCTGGTCGCCGCGGTCGATGTCCATGGTGACCGACACGACGACGAGGGTCGCGAGGAAGCCGAGGACCGCACCGCCCAGGATGAACACGCCGAACTTCGGTGCCCGGCGGATGGTGACCTCGTCCGGGGTGGAGACGGCGTTCGGGGCCGGCGCCGCGGGCTCGGGCGTGCGGTCGGCGGGACCGTCGTCGGGTCGGGGTTCGGGTCGGGCGGAGTCGCTCACCCCTCCATTGTCCCCCACTGTGGGAGGTGGTCCGGTCTGTCCTGTCCCCCGCGGCCGGGGCAAGATGGTCCAGACGAGGAGCGGGAGGTGGTGGGGTGCGAGACCGACCCGTCGACGACCGTCGTCGCCCACGGACCCCGGCGAGGGTGCCGTGGCCGATCGTGCCGCGGCGCGAGGAGGACCGCGCGGTCGCCGTCGTCGCCGAGCACCGCTGGAGCGTCGCGATCGTCGGCGCCCCCGGCCTCGGCAAGACCTCGACGGCGGCGCGCGTGACGGACCGGGTCGCCCGACGCGACGCGACCGGCCGGACCCTCGTCGTCCCGATCACGGCCGTCGCCGCCGGACGCTCGATGCCGTTCGGCGCCGTCGCGGACCGCTTCGGGGAGCTGCCGGTCGCCCTGGCCGAGCTCGTCGACGACGCCGTCGCCGCCCAGCGCCTGCGCGAGACGACCGACCTCGCCGACCGGGACGTGCTGCTCCGCGTCGACGACGCCGACCACCTCGACGCGATCTCCGCCCGGTACGTCGCGTGGCTCGTCCGCGACCAGGGCGCTCGGCTCGTCCTGACCTGCCGGGACTTCACCGCACTGCCCGACCCGCTGCGCGCCCTGTGGCAGGACGACCTGCTCGAACGGATCGACCTGGCCCCGCTCGACCTGCGCGAGACCGGCGAGGTCGTGGCCGCGGCGCTGGGCGCCCAGCTCGAGACGGCGTCCACCGAGCGCGTGCACCGGGCGACCGCGGGCAACCCGCTGTACCTGCGCGAGGTCGTCCGTGCCGCGCTGACGTCCGGCGCGCTCGAGCAGACCACGTCCGGCTGGTACTGGCGCGGGCGGGTGACGGCGTCGAACAGCCTGGCCGACATGTACCGCTCGGAGCTCGGTGCCCTGCCGGAGGACCTGCGGGACGTCGTCGACATCGTGGCGCTCGCCGACCCGATCCCCCTCGAGCGGCTGCTGCGGCTGGTGTCGGGCGGGGACGTCGACCGGGTGGTCGCGCTCGGCCTCGTCACGATCGACACGGCGGACGACTGCGCCCGGGTCGTCCGTCCGTCGCACCCGCTCGTCGGCGAGGTCGTCCGGGCGCTCGTGCCGGTCGCCCGGCGTGCGGCCCTGTTCGCGCGCGCCAACGCCTTCCGGACCGACAGCCCCGAGGGCGCCCCGCCCGCCGCTCGACTCCGTGCCGCGCTCTGGGCGCTCGACTGCGGCGTGCTGCCACCCGTCGGGCAGCTGCTCGACGCGACCCAGGTCGCCGTCCGGCTGCAGGAGCACGAGAGCGCGATCGCCCTGGCGTCCGCCGCACTCCGCACCGCCCTGACCGCGCGCGAGCGGGTGACGGCGCGCTGCCTGCGGTCGATCGCGCACTCGTACAGCAGCGGGCGCGAGGCCGGCCGCGTCGACGCCGAGGCCGCCTGGTCCCTCGCGCGCTCCCGTCCGGCCGAGGTCGGCGACGCGATGGTCGTCGAGGCCTGCGAGACGCTCGCGAACGTCCGGCAGTTCCACGACGACGACGTCGACGCCGCGGTGGCCCTGGCCGAGGCGGCGGCCGGCCTCGTCGGTCCGGAGACGGCCGAACGCCTGCGGATCCTGCGCCTGGCGCACCTCGGGTGGGGCGGCCGGTTCGAGGAGGTCCGCGCCGAGGTCGAGCGCTCCGGGGTCCTGCAGCAGCCCACGGTGTCCGTCGCGTTCCTCGCGCTCGCCCCCTGCGCCGTGATGGCCCTCGCCACCGCCGGACGGCTCGACGACGCCGCCGGGCTGGCACGACGGGCGCTGGCGACCGCGGTCGAGCACGTCGAGGAGGCCCCGTGGGCCGTCGGCGAGGTGGTCTCCGTGACGCACCAGCTCCAGGTCTGGCGCGGGGACGTCGCCACGATGCTCACCGAGATCCCGGTCCGCCGGGCGAGCCCGTTCCTGAAGTACGACTTCACCCTCGAGCTGATCGGCGTCGGCAACCAGGCGATCGGCCAGCGGCGCTGGGACGACGCGATCGCTGCGCTCTCGGCCGCGTGCGAGCGGTACGACGTGGCCGACCACGGCGGGTTCGCGGCCTACCCGTGGGCCCGGCTCGCGATGGCGAACGCCTACGCCGGGCACGCCGAGCAGGCCGCTGCCGCACTCGACCGGGCACGGAGCACCCCGCTGCGGGCGATGCGGATCACCGGCGAGCAGGTCGCGATGTCGATCGCGTGGACCGAGGCCGTGCTCGGCAACCCGGCCGGGCTCCGGCACGCGGACGAGATCACCGCGCGGGCGACGGCGAGCGGCGCGTGGCTGCACGTGATGTACGCCGAGACGCTGCACTTCGCCAACGACGTCATGCGCGGGCACGACGCCACGGTCTCGCGGGAGCGCATGCGAGCCGCCGCGGCCCGGGTGGACGGGCCGCTCGCGAACGCGGTCGTCGAGTACGCCGACGCCCTGCGCGCCGAGGACCGGTCGCGGATCGCCGAGGCAGCTGCGGTCCTCGCGACGCACGGCATGGCGGTCACGGCCGGCCGACTGAAACCCCCACTGACCCACCGGGAGTACGAGGTGGCGGAGCTCGCGGCACGCGGGCTGAGCAACCGGCGGATCGCGGAGTCGCTCGGCCTGTCCGTCCGGACGATCGACGCCCACCTGTCGCGGGTCTTCGCGAAGTGGGACCTGCACGCGCGGTCGGAGCTCGCGGAGATGCTCGGGCCGCGCTGACGGTTCTCGTGTCGCCCCGTCACGAAATCGTCAACAACGAAACCCAGGGTTCGTTGTGGATTGCAGCACGACGCGCCGCGATGGTTGACAACGCAACCCGCAAGTCGCGTACCTTGGAGTCCGTCGCCGGGTTCGGACCCGTTCGGGTCGGGTCCGAATCCCGGCGACTTCCACGCTACGGGGACGGCCACGCAGGGCACATCGGTAGGACCTACCTAATCCCGTGAGCCTCGTCGAACAACTCGTCGGTCGAGCCGGCTGCTCCCGGCGGTGACGTTCCGTGACGTCGTCGTTCAGGTGGCGGTGCGGACCGGCAGGAACGCCGTGATGTCCGCGCGCGAGCCCGAGGCGCTCACCCGCGCGGCGGCGACGGCCTCGCTCCACCGCAGGGACCCGGTCGCCAGTGCGATCCAGGTCGCAGCGTCCGTCTCCACCACGTTCGGCGGGGTCCCCCGGGTGTGCCGTGGACCGGGCACCGCCTGGACGGCAGCGAACGGCGGGACGCGGACCTCGACGCTGTTGCCCGGGACGTCGTCGGCGAGTCGCTGCAGGGTCCACCGGACCGCGGTCGCGACGTCCGTCCGGACCGTGGAGCCCCCGAGCACCGCGGTGAGCGCAACACGGCCGACGGCGTCCTCGATCCTCTTCGGCGGCATGTCCACAGGCTAGCCGTCGCATCGCGGGCGGCGTGTCGCGCTCGGTAGGGTGATCGGGTGCGAATCCTCGTCCTCGGTTCCGGTGCCCGCGAGCACGCGATCATCACGGCCCTCCTCGCTGAACGCGCAGGGCACGTCATCACGGTGGCCCCCGGCAACGCCGGCATCGCGGCCGACGTCGAGACGGTGTCGCTCGACCCCACGAACGGCGCGCTCGTCGCCGAGTACGCGATCGAGAACGGCGTCGAGCTCGTCGTCGTCGGACCGGAGGCACCGCTGATCGCCGGTGTCGCGGACCCGCTCCGGACCCGGGGCATCCCGGTGTTCGGCCCGAGCAAGGCCGCCGCACAGCTCGAGGGCTCCAAGGCGTTCGCGAAGCGGATCATGGCCGAGGCCGGGGTGCCGACCGGACGCCCGGTGTCCGCCGGCAGTGTCGAGCAGGCCGTGGCCGCGTTCGACCAGCTCGGGGCGCCGCACGTCGTCAAGGCCGACGGGCTGGCCGCCGGCAAGGGCGTCCTGGTGACCGAGGACCGTCAGGCCGCGATCGACCACGCGACGTACTGGCTGCAGCACGGCCCGGTGGTGGTCGAGGAGTTCCTCGACGGCGAAGAGGTC
The DNA here is from genome assembly GCF_003349855.1 of Curtobacterium sp. AG1037. NCBI lineage: Bacteria > Bacillati > Actinomycetota > Actinomycetes > Micrococcales > Microbacteriaceae > Curtobacterium > Curtobacterium sp. AG1037. The sequence continues at coordinate 79,183 of NZ_QQAO01000005.1, forward strand.
TCGCTGTTCTTCCTGAGCGACGGGCACGACGTCCGCCCGCTCAGCCCCGCGCAGGACTACAAGCGCCTGGGCGACGGCGACGCCGGCCCGAACACCGGCGGCATGGGCGCCTACTCCCCGCTGCCCTGGCTCGACGAGCGCTGGGCCTCGGAGCAGGCCTTCGTCGACGAGGTCACCGACCTGGTGGCGCTGCCCACGGTCCGCCGGCTCGAGCACGAGGGCACGCCGTTCGTCGGGCTGCTCTACTGCGGGCTGATCGTCACCGAGCAGGGCGTCCGGGTGATCGAGTTCAACGCGCGGTTCGGCGACCCGGAGACCCAGGTCGTGCTCCCCCGCCTCGCCACGCCGCTGAGCGGACTGATGGCCGCGGCGGCGACCGGACAGCTCGCATCGGCGCCGCGTCCGGAGTTCCGGCCGGAGGTCGCCGTGACGGTCGTCCTCGCGAGCGAGGGCTACCCGGAGAACCCCCGCACCGGTCGGGTGATCACGGGCATCGACGCCGCGAACGCCCGGGACGGCGTCTCCGTCGCCCACGCCGCGACCGCCGTGCTCGACGACGAGCTCGTCGCCACCGGCGGCCGGGTGCTCAGCGTCGTCGCGGTCGGCACCGACTTCGCCCAGGCGCGGGAGCGCGCGTACGCCGGCCTCGGCGACATCGCGCTCGAGGGCGCGCAGTACCGCACCGACATCGCCGCGAAGGTCGCCCGGTGACCGCCGCACCCGTCCTGCCCGGCTGGCGGCACGTCTCGTCGGGCAAGGTCCGCGAGCTCTACGTCCCCGAGGGCACGGCCGACGTCGCCGACGCGACCGAGCTGCTGCTCGTCGCGTCCGACCGGGTCAGCGCGTACGACTTCGCGCTCGAGCCACCGATCCCGGGCAAGGGCGAACTGCTGACGCGGCTGTCCCGCCACTGGTTCGACCGGCTCGCGGACGTCCCGAACCACCTGATCCCGGACGGCTCCGGCGGGACGCCCGTCCCCGAGTCCGTCGCCGCGCGGTCGATGCACGTGCTCCCGCTCGACATGTTCCCGGTCGAGTGCGTCGTGCGCGGGTACCTCGTCGGCAGCGGCTGGGCCGAGTACCGGGAGTCGGGCAGCGTGTGCGGCGTGCCGCTCCCCGACGGCCTGTCCGAGGGCGACCGCCTGCCCGAGCCGATCTACACGCCTGCGTACAAGGCACCGCAGGGCGAGCACGACGAGAACATCTCGTACGAGCAGACCGTCGAGCTCGTCGGGGCCGAGGACGCGGCGACCCTCCGTGACCTGTCGCTGCGGGTCTACGGTGCCGCGGCGGCGGTCGCGCTCGAGCACGACGTCGTGATCGCCGACACCAAGTTCGAGTTCGGTCGCGACGCCGACGGCGTGGTCCGGATCGCGGACGAGGTCCTGACGAGCGACTCGAGCCGCTACTGGGACGCCCGCTCGGGCAACCGCACGGACTCGTTCGACAAGCAGATCGTCCGTGACTGGCTCAGCGCGCACTGGGACCGCCAAGGCACGCCGCCGGTGCTCCCCGACGCGATCGTCGAGCGGACGGCCGCGCGCTACCGGGAGCTCATCGAGCGCCTCGGCGCCTGACGCACCGCGCCTCAGTCGCGCGCCAGCACCACCACGGTCAGGTCGTCGCCCGGGTCGTGCTCGAGCGCCCGCGCCCGGACCCGCGCGAGGAACGCCTCGACGTCGGGCTCCTCGCGCCAGAGCGCCCCGAGCCGGGACAACGCGGCGAGCGTCGAGTCCCAGAGCTCGAGCGCGCCGTCGCTCACGATGATCAGGACGTCACCAGGCGCGAGGTCGACCGCCCCCGGGGTCCGCCCGAGCCCAGCCGGGTGCAGCCCGATCGGCAGGTCGCTCGACAGCAGGGTGCGCTCGGCGCCGTCGGCGCGCATCTGCAGCACGAGGCCGTGCCCGGCGTCGACGAAGTCCAACCGCCCGGTCGCCGGGGTGAGCCGCCCGTGGAACATCGTCGAGAACGACGACGCCCGGCCGAGCTCGGGTGCGACCTGGTCGTCGAGCGCGGCGACGACGTCCCGGGGGTGGGCGTCCGGACGGGCGAGCAGCGCCCCGCGGATCGTCGCCGCGAGGAGGCCGGCCGACATCCCCTTGCCCATCACGTCGGCGACGGTGAGGTGCAGGTCCGTCCCGGTCAGGTGCCAGTCGTGCAGGTCGCCCGAGACGACGCCGTGCGGGACGCTCATCCCGCCGATCCGGTAGCCGGGGACCGCCACGGGCGTCGGCTGCAGCCCGGCCAGCACGTCGCGGAGCCGGTCCTCGTCGGCGCCCGCGGCGAGTTCGCGCTCCGCCCACAACCCGAGTTCCTCGAGCAGCGCGAGGTCGTCAGGGTCGAGCGCGCGGGGCGTCGGGTCGATCAGGCAGAGCGTGCCGACCTTGACGGCGTCGTCGCCGACGCGCAGCGGGACCCCGGCGTAGAACCGCACGTTCGGGTCGTCGACCACCATCGGCATGTCCGAGTAGCGGGCGTCGGCCCGGGCGTCCGGCACCACGACGGGCCCGGACTCCGCCAGGGTCCGACCGCAGAACGTGTCCTGGAGCGGGATCGTGGGACCGAAGACGGTGTCGCTCGACTGCGACTTGATCGTGACGACCTCCGTGCCCGCGAGGTTGAGGAAGGAACCGGTGACCCCGAACGCGTCCCGGGCGATCCGGGTGATGCGCTCGAAGCGCTCCTCGGGTCCGCCGTCGACGACGTCGAGCGCGGCGATGAGGGCGGCGCGACGGAGTGCAGCTGGTGATGATCCGACGGAGGTTGGTGAGGTCCCCTGGTGCATGCCCCCCACGGTATCCCTCCGGGCGACCCGTGCCGCGTCCCCCGAACGGAGGACCCCTCAGACCCGCGTCCCGAGGGCCGGACTCCGAACGACGGCACCCGAGGCACCGCGACACCGACCCCTGACAGATGTCACGCCGAAGTCGTGACGACCGGCACCCGGGTGCCGCCCCGCCCGACGGGATCGTGGAGCCATGAACGAGACACCGGTCATCCAGCTCCGCGGGCTCCGCAAGCGCTTCGGCGCCGTCACCGCGGTCGACGGCGTCGACCTGACGATCCGTCCGGGCGAGGTCGTCGCCCTCCTCGGTCCGAACGGCGCCGGCAAGACCACCACGGTGGACCTGCTGCTCGGCCTGGCGACCCCCACCGAGGGCGACGCACGCCTGTTCGGCACCGACCCCCGCTCCGCGGTCGTCGACGGCCGTGTCGGCGCGATGCTGCAGGGCGGGGCGCTCCTGCCCGACGTGACGGTCCGCGAGGCGGTCGCCCTCGTCGCCGCGGCGCACCGCCGCCCGATGCCCGTCGCCGAGGCCCTGCGCCGGGCACGCTGCGAGGACATCGCGACCCGTCGGGTCTCGAAGCTGTCCGGCGGGCAGCTCCAGCGGGCACGCTTCGCGGTCGCCGTCGTCTCCGACCCGGACCTGCTGGTGCTCGACGAGCCGACCGCGGCGATGGACGTCGAGGCCCGGCACGTCTTCTGGTCGTCGATGCGGGAGTTCACGGACGCCGGCCGCACGGTCGTCTTCGCGACGCACTACCTGGACGAGGCGGACACCTTCGCGGACCGCATCGTCATCCTCCGCGACGGCCGGGTCGTCGCGGACGGCACCCCCGCAGCCGTCAAGGCGACAGCGGCGACGCGCACCGTCCGCTTCGCGGGCATCGCGGAGGACCGGCACGTCGCGTTGCGCGGTCTGCCGGGAGTCGTCGGACTGGAGGCGCGGCACGACGCCGTCACGCTGCGCACCGACCGCAGCGACGACACGCTCCGCGCCCTGCTCACCGCGTTCCCGGAGGCGCACGACCTGCAGGTGGTCGCCTCGACCATGGACGACGCCTTCCTCGCCATCACCGCCGACCGCACCGCCACCACGACCACGAGCACGAGCACCACCGAGACCGAAGGGGTCCTCGCATGACCACCACCACCGCCACCCCGGCCGCGACCACCACCGCGTCCACCGCTCCGTCCACCGTCGGCTCGTCCCGCACCACCGCCGGTCGACTCCCGGTCCGGTACGTCGTGCTCGAGACGCGTCGGCAGCTCCGCAACGTCAAGGCGATGGTCTTCACGTTCGCGATCCCGGTCGTCATGCTCCTGGTCTTCGGTGCCGCGTACGGCGGCCAGGTCGACCCCGTGACGCACCTGCCGTTCCTGGTCGTCACCACGCTGCAGATGACGGCGTACGGCGCGATGATGGCCGCGCTCAGCCAGGCGTTCTCGCTCGTGACCGAACGCTCGATCGGCTGGAACCGCCAGCTCCGCGTGACGCCGCTGTCCGGGTGGGCGTTCCTCGTCTCGAAGCTCGTCGCGGCGATGGCCTTCTCGGCCGTCTCGGTCGTGGTCACCTTCGCGATCGCGATCCTCGGGATGCACGCGTCGCTCGGCGCCGGGCACTGGGCCGCCGCCGGGCTCGGCATCTGGGCCGGGGTCGTGCCCTTCGCGCTCATCGCGATCCTGGTCGGGCAGTTCGCGAAGCCCGCGTACGCCCAGCCGCTGTTCATGGTCGTCTTCATGGGCCTGTCGATCCTCGGCGGACTGTGGGTCCCGCTGTCGGTGATGCCCGCCTGGATGGGGTCGATCGCGCACCTGCTGCCGTCGTACTGGCTCAACCGGATCGGCCAGATGGGTGCCGGGGCGACCGGTTCCGCGGGGATGACCGAGCCGGCCCTGGTGCTCGTCGGGTGGACGGTCGTCCTCGCCGCGGTCATCGTGTGGCGCTACCGCCGCGACGCGGCGCGCCGGTGACCGGTCACGACGGTCGTACGCTGACCGACGTGACGGACCTGTCGGAGGTGTCGGGGGTGGACAGCACCAGCCCGACCGACGCGCGGGGCGCGGACGACGCGTCCCGCGCCTCCCGGCCGTCCGCCCGTGCCTTCCCGTGGGCCGCCGCACCGGGCGCCGACGACGCCGAGGTCCGCGTCGCCCGCCGCCGCTGGTACGGCGGCGCCGCCTTCGGCCTGCTCTGGCAGGCCCTGCTGCTCGTCGCGGTGTGGACCGACGGCCGCACGGTCGACGAGCACGTCTCCGCGACCCTCGCGCTCGCGGTGCTGTACGTCGGGTACCTGTTCGCCCCGGAGGCCATGTGGCGGCACGGACTCCGACGGCGCGTGGTCGTCCTGGCCGTGCTCGCCGCCTACGCGGGACTCCTGCTCGTCCCCGTCGGCCCGGCCGCGGTGTGGTCCTGGCTGCTCGTCGTCGCGCTGTCCGGGTTCGTGGCGGTGCGGCTCTGGGTGGCCCTCGCCGTCCTCGGGGTCGTCGTCGCCGCCGAGCTCGTCGTCGCCGCGGTCGTCGGGTGGGACGCGGCGTCGAGCACGGGCATCCTGTTCGCCCCGATCGTGGCGGTGTCGATCGGGGCCTCGATGGTGTTCTTCGGTCGCCAGCGCGAGGCCGAGGACCAGCTCGGGGTCGCGCAGGACGAGCTCACCCGGCTCGCGGTGGTCGAGGAGCGCGCACGGTTCTCCCGCGACCTGCACGACGTGCTCGGGCACTCGCTGACGGTCGTCACGATGAAGTCCGAGCTCGCGGCGCGGCTGGTCGACGTCGACCCGGCCCGCGCGAAGACCGAGATGCAGGACGTCGAGCGGCTGTCGCGCGAGGCGCTGCAGGGACTCCGGCAGGCGGTCAGCGGGTACCGTCAGGCCGACCTGGACGCCGAGCTGGTCTCCGCGCGCTCGGCGCTGGACGCGGCCGGGGTCGTCGCGGAGCTCCCCGTGACCGGGGACGCGGCGGCCGGGGACGTCCGGAGCCTGTTCGCGTGGGTGCTCCGCGAGGGCGTGACGAACGTGGTGCGCCACGCGGCGGCCAGTCGGGCACGGGTGACGCTGACCCGGACCACCCTGACGATCGAGGACGACGGCACCGGAGCGGTCGACGCCCCCGTGCCCGCCGGACCGTTCGACGTCGGCGGCAACGGCCTGCGCGGACTGCACGAGCGAGCCGACGCCGTCGGGGCCACGGTGACGACGGGCACGAGCGACCTCGGCGGCTTCCTGCTGCGGGTCGAGAGGAGACCACGGTGACCGACCCCATCCGCGTCCTGCTCGCCGACGACCAGGCGCTCGTCCGCGGAGCCCTGGCGTCGCTGCTGTCGCTCGAGCGGGACATCGACGTCGTGGCGCAGGTCGCCCGTGGGGACGAGGTGCTCGAGGCCGCCCGGACCTCGCAGGCCGCCGTGGCCCTGCTCGATGTCGAGATGCCCGGCACCGACGGCCTGACCGCCGCCGCGACCCTGGCCCGCGAGCTCCCGGCGTGCCGGTCCCTCATCGTGACGACGTTCGGCCGCCCCGGGTACCTGCGGCGAGCGCTCGAGGCCGGCGCCGCGGGCTTCGTCGTGAAGGACACCCCCGCCGAGCAGCTGGCCGACGCGGTCCGCCGGGTCGCCGGGGGCTTCCGCGTGGTGGACCCGGTGCTCGCCGCGGAGTCCCTGGCCGCCGGCCCGTCGCCGCTCACGCCGCGGGAGACCGACGTGCTCGTCGCGTTCCGCACGGCGTCGACCGTCGCGGGGATCGCGGCGGTGCTGCACCTGTCCGAGGGGACGGTGCGGAACCACCTGTCCGCGGCGATCGGCAAGACGGCGGCCCGGAACGCGACCGAGGCGCTGCGGGTCGCCGCCGACAACGGCTGGCTGATCGGCACGTAACCTGGACCGGTGCTCCGACGCCCCCTGCTCGCCCTCGCCGTGGTCGCGCTCGGCGCGCTGTCCCTGACCGGGTGCGGTGCGCACGACTCGACCGGGCAGATCGCCGTGACCGTCTCGGAGAACGCGGCCGAGCACCCCTACGAGGTGCGGGTCTACGCGGCGACCGGCAAGCTCTCCGAGCACCAGCGGGTGTTCCCGGGTGGCACCGCCGACTTCGCGGGGGTCCCGCTCGGCCGGGTGACGGTGCGGGCGACGGACCTGTGCTCGGCGAAGGCCACCGTCACGGACGACCACGTCGCGACCGTGACGCTCGCCACCACGGGCTGCTGACGACCCGGCCCCGGGGCGCCGACGACCCGGTCAGTGCGTGAGCAGCACCTTGACGAGCCCGATCGCGAACGCCACGGCCGCGAGCACGATCCCGCCCCACAGCCCGAGGAACGACGGGCGCCGCCCGCTGAAGCGCTGCAGGAACACCCCGACCAGGCCGATGCGCACCACCAGGATGACGATCGCGGCCGTCTGCGCCCACGGCGCCGGCAGCCACCCGGCCCACGCCACGGCGTAGAGCACGGCCGGGATCAGGCCGGAGGTCGCGATCGGGTTCGCGTCGCGCAGGATCGCCCCGACGGTCTCGCGGTGCTCCTCGTCGTCGCCGGTGTCACCGATCGCGTGCGCGACGACGTGGGAGAGCACGTGCGCCAGGTAGGTCAGGACGGCCGTCGCGAGGACCGTCAGGACGGCCGCACCGTGCTCGATCTGCTCCGGGGAGACCGCGATCGCGACGGCCAGGACGGTGATGTTGCCGTAGATGTACGACGACATCCGGTCGCGCAGGCGCTCCAGGGGGAACGTGGACGGGTCGGGGCGGTGGCGACGTTGTCGGGATCGGCGGGGCACGGACCCATCCTGGCCCCCGGAGGTGCCAGGCTGGGCGGGTCGGCGCACCGCGGCGTCGACGGACAGGAGACACGAGACATGTCCCAGCGCCCACTCGACCAGCGCCAGCTCGACGAGCGCCCACTCACCCAGCGCCCCCTCGCCCTGGTGACCGGGGTCGGCCGCCGCGCCGGCATCGGCGCCGCGATCGCCACTCGGCTCGCCGCCGACGGCTGGGACCTCGCCCTCTCCTGGTGGGGTCCGTACGACGCCCGCGTGCACGGCGGGGCCGACCCCGACGGGGTGGACGCGGTCGTCGCCCAGGCCGAGCGTGCGGGGGCTCGCGTGACGCGCCTCCCGGTTGACCTGGCCGACCCGGAGCAGGCGGCCGCACTCGTCGGCCGTGCCGAGGCGGAGGCGGGCGCCCCCGTGACGGCCGTCGTCATGTCGCACTGCGAGTCGGTCGACTCCGACTACGCGACCACCACGCTCGAGTCCTTCGACCGGCACCTGGCGGTGAACGTCCGGGCGCCCTTCCTGATCGTGCAGGCGTACGCGCGACGGCTCCGCGAGGGCGCCCCCGCCCCCGAGGACCGCCGCCGGGTCGTGGCCCTGACGAGCGACCACGTCGGCTTCAACCTGCCGTACGGCACGAGCAAGGGTGCGCTCGACCGGCTGATGGTCGGCGCGGCCCAGGAGCTCGGCGACGTGCACGTCAGCGCGAACGCGGTGAACCCCGGACCGAACGACACCGGGTGGTTCACCGACGAGGTCCGCGAGGCCGTGGTCGCGCAGACCCCGCTCGGACGCCCGTCGACGCCCGCGGACACCGCGGCGCTGATCGGGTTCCTGCTCGGTCCGGACGGCGGCTGGGTGAACGGGCAGCTGCTCAAGACGGACGGTGGGTTCAGCGCCCGGTAGTCGCGCCTGCCGATCCGGTCGACGCCGATTTGGTTGACGCGTCAACCAAATCGGCGCACACTGGGTGCATGCACACGCAGGATCTCCTCGCCGCGGACACCGGGATGGGCGCCGTCACGCTCCGGGTCGCCGACCTCGACACGATGGTCGCGTACTACCGCGACGGCGTCGGACTCACCGTCCTGACGCAGGACGGCGGCGTCGCGGTGCTCGGCCGCGGGACGACCCCGATCGTGGTGCTCGAGCACGCGCCGGCGATGCGGCACGCCGCCCCGCACGAGGCCGGGTTGTTCCACACCGCGATCCTGTTCGACACGCAGGCCGACCTGGCGGCAGCGCTCTACTCGGTCGCGACGAAGTACCCGCGCACGTTCACGGGCAGCGCCGACCACCTGGTGAGCAACGCGTTCTACTTCCAGGACCCCGAGGGCAACGGCGTCGAGCTGTACTGGGACCGCGACCGCACGGAGTGGTCGTGGACGCACGGCATGGTCGACATGGACACGATCTGGGTCGACCCGAACGCGTTCGTGCAGGAACACCTGACGCCCTCGGCGCTCGAGTCCGCAGCATCCCGCCCCGGACGCGTGGGGCACGTGCACCTGTCCGTCGGGGACGTGGCCACCGCGAAGGCGTTCTACGTCGACCGGCTGGGCTTCGCGACGACCGCGGCGATGGGCGACCAGGCGCTGTTCGTCAGCGCGGGCGGCTACCACCACCACATGGCGATGAACACGTGGAACTCCCGCGGCGCCGGACGCCGACAGCTCGGGCTCGGGCTGGGACTCGTCCGGATCGAGGTCCCCGGGGCCGACGACCTGGGCGCGCTCGTGTCCCGGATGCACGACACCGGGGTGCAGACCGCCGACGACGGCCGGACGGTCGCGTTCGAGGACCCGTGGGCGAACCGCATCGAGGTGACGGCGCCCGGTCGGGGCTGAGCGGCGCGGGCGGGCGCGGCCCCGCGCGGCCGCGGCCGCGAGACTCGGCTGTGCGGACACTCCCGCGGGTCGGACGCCGCGGAAGCGTCCGCATGGACGAGTCTCGCGCTCGGCCCGCAGCCGCACCCGGCAGGATGGGCACGTGAGCGAAGACATCCGGTGGGAGGTGGTCGAGGAGAGCGCGCTGTCGCTCCCCGACCACGAGGCGATCGCGGCGATGCTCGGGCAGGCCTTCCCGAGCTGGTCGCACTGGTACGTGGGCGGCCGTGACTACGCCGGCATGCAGCCCGAACGCCGGGTGATCGCCCGGGACGCCGACGGTGTGGTGCTCGCCCACGTCGGGATCCGCCGCATGTTCATCACCGTGGGCGGGCAGGACGTCCTGGTCGGCGACACCGGCATCGTCGCCGTCGCGCCCCGACTCCAGGGCACCGGCATCGGCCGCGAGCTGCTCGACCGCACGCACGCGGTCCTCGAGGGACTCCGCGTCCCGTACGGCTTCCTCGGTGCCGGTGAGGACCGCATCCCCTTCTACGCGCACATGGGCTGGCACGAGATCGCGGGTGCGGTCGGCACGTTCTCGGCCTTCACGGCCGACGGGGCCGGGGTCACCGAGACCGAGCAGGGCGGCTGGATGGTCCGGCCCGTCACCGCGGCGCTCGAGGACTGGCCGACCGGAGAGATCCTGCTGAACGGCCAGCAGGTCTAGTCCCGGCCCATCAACGGAGTGGAGGCGCGGTGCCAGCTGGCACCGCGCCTCCAGTCCGTTCTGTCGTTACGCCTCGACCGCGACCTCCGCCGGGTCCTCGTTCGATCCCGGCGCGCTCGGCGCGACGGCGGCGCGCACGCGCGCCCCGAGGTCGGCGTCGACGCTCGTCCAGTAGGCGAACACCCGCTCGCGCAGGTCGTCGCGCGTCACCTTCGAGACGTGGCCGGCGATGTTGCCGACCAGGCGCTCACGGGCGGCGTCGTCGAGGACCTCGCGGTAGAGCGTGCCCGCCTGGCCGAAGTCGTCGTCCTCGGGGTGGAGGGTCGCGGCGGAGCGCTGCAGCGCACCGTCGGACTCCCAGCCGGGAGCGTCGTCCGTCGCGGACGGGTCGGCGTGTGCCCCGCCGAGCGAGTTCGGCGCGTAGACCGGCACCTCGGACTTCTGGAAGTCGAAGCGCATGGCGCCGTCCTTCGAGTACGAGTGCACCTCGTTCTTCGGGGCGTTCACCGGCAGCTGGGCGTGGTTCGTGCCGACGCGGTAGCGGTGCGCGTCCGCGTAGCTGAAGATGCGCGCGAGGAGCATCTTGTCCGGGCTCGCCGCGATGCCCGGGACGAAGTTCGACGGCGCGAAGGTCGCCTGCTCGATCTGCGCGAAGTAGTTCTCCGGGTTGCGGTTGAGCTCCATCGTGCCGACCTCGATGAGCGGGTAGTCCGCGTGCGGCCACACCTTCGTCAGGTCGAACGGGTTGAAGCGGTAGCTCTCGGCGTCCGCGTACGGCATGACCTGCACCTTGAGCGTCCACTTCGGGAAGTCACGGCGCTCGATGGCCTCGTGCAGGTCGCGGATGTGGAAGTCCGCGTCCTCGCCGGCGATGCGGTCGGCGTCCTCCTGCGTCAGGGTCTTGTGGCCCTGCTGCGTCTCGAAGTGGTACTTCACCCAGAAGCGCTCGCCCTCGGCGTTGATCCACTGGTAGGTGTGCGAGCCAAAGCCGTCCATGTTGCGCCAGCTCGCCGGCAGACCGCGGTCGCCCATCAGCCACGTGACCTGGTGCGCCGACTCCGGGGAGAGCGTCCAGAAGTCCCACTGCATGTCGTGGTCGCGCAGGTGCGAGCCCGGCAGGCGCTTCTGCGAGCGGATGAAGTCCGGGAACTTGATGCCGTCGCGCAGGAAGAACACGGGCGTGTTGTTGCCGACGAGGTCGTAGTTGCCCTCGGTCGTGTAGAACTTCAGCGCGAAGCCGCGGGGGTCGCGCCAGGTGTCCGGGGAGCCCTGCTCGCCGGCGACGGACGAGAAGCGGGCGAGCATCTCGGTGGTCTGGCCCGGCTGCAGGAACGCGGCGCGGGTGTAGCGGCTGACGTCGTGCGTGACGGTGAAGGTACCGAAGGCGCCGCCGCCCTTGGCGTGGACGACCCGCTCCGGGATGCGCTCGCGGTTGAACTGGGCGAGCTTCTCGACCAGGTAGTGGTCGTGCAGGGCGATGGGGCCGTCGGCGCCGACCCCCATCGAGTGCTGGTCGCTCGAGACCGGGGCCCCGCTGTTGGTGGTGGTCGTGGGGGTGCCGGCCGGCTGGCCGGTCGTGTTCTGGTCGGACACGGTTCCTCCTCGGAACGTTGGTTCGGTCAGGGATGCTCGGGTTGCTCGTGGGCCACGGGGGTGGCGGTGCCGTCGGCGGCTGCGGACTGCTCGGCTGCGGCGCAGCGCTCGCAGATGCCCCAGTAGGTGACCTCGGCCGTCGTGACGGCGAATCCGTGCGTCTCGGACGGGGTCAGGCAGGGTGCGTGACCGACCGCGCAGTCGACGTCCTGCACCGCACCGCACATCGTGCAGACGACGTGGTGGTGGTTGTCGCCCGTCCGCCGCTCGTAGCGCGCCGGACTGCCGGCCGGCTCGATCCGCCGCACGAGCCCGGCGCCGGTGAGGGCCCCCAGCACGCCGTACACCGCCTGGTGGCTCGTCGTGGGGAGCTCGGCGGCGAGCGCCGTGAGGACGTCGTCGGCGGTCGCGTGCGGCATCGTGCCGAGGGAGCGCAGGACGGCCAGTCGCGGGGTCGTCACCCGCAGGCCGGCGGTGCGCAGGAGTTCCGCGTCGGTGTCCATCCCGCCCCCTCGTCGGTCACTGTCTTGCATCGGTCAAGACAACAGTAGCGGTCCACCGCCCCGAGCCGCGAGCACCGGCCGGGTCCGCGCGTGTCGTCACGATCGGGTCGCGATCAGCTGGGACGCGGCTGGACCGGGCGGGAGCGCCGGTACGGTCCCTCCATGGGGGCAACAGCGGGAACACTCGTCCGGCAGGCGATCGCGCAGCGGGACCTGGTCGTCGACCTCGTCCGGACCACGTGCGTGGTCCTCGTCGTGGTGGTCCACATCACGATGGTCGGCGTCGCGGTCGGCCCCGACGGCATCGCGGTGACGAGCCCGTTGCAGGAGGCGCCGTGGTACGTCGCCGCCACGTGGGTCGGGCAGGTGATGCCGCTGTTCTTCGTCGTCGGCGGGTTCGCGAGCGCGGTGGGATGGCGGAGCACAGTCGCGCGGGGCGGTGGGGCGCGGGACTTCGTCGCGACCCGGCTCGTGCGACTGTTCCGCCCGGCGATCCCGCTGTTCCTCGTGCTCGCGGTCGCCCTCGGTACCGCGACCGCCCTCGGCACGCCGCCGGAGCTGCTCGGCGAGGTCGCGTTCGGCATCGGCTCCCCGCTCTGGTTCCTCGCCGCGTACGGCATCACCCAGTGCTGCGTCCCGCTCATGGCGCGGCTGCACGCCCGGGCTCCGTGGCGGACCCTCGGTGCACTGCTCGTGCTCGCCGCGGCGGTCGACGCGGTCCGGTTCGCCACCGGCGTCGCGGAGGTCGGGCTGCTCAACCTCGGTCCGGTGTGGCTCTTCGCGCAGCAGCTCGGCTTCCTGTGGGCAGACGGCTGGTTCGCCCGGCGCTCCCGGCTCGTGCTCGTCGGCGGGGCGGTCGCCGGGTACGCGGCGCTCGTCCCCCTCACCTCGGTCGGGCTCTGGGCGCCGGACATGCTGCAGGACCTCAACCCGCCGATGCTCCCGCTGGCGTTCCTCGCGGTCGCGCAGGCGTGCCTCGTGCAGCTCGCCCACGGTCCGCTCTCGCGACTCATGCGGACCCGGGGCGCCCAGGCCGCCGTGTTCGTGGTCGGCCGGGACGGCATGGTGGTGTACCTCTGGCACCTGCCGCTGTTCATCGCCCTGAACGGCATCGCCCTGCTCCTCGGTGCGCCGTTCCCCGAGCCCGGCTCAACGGTGTGGTGGGCGACCCGGCCCGTGGCGCTCGTGGTGGTGCTCGCCGTCGCGATCGGGATCGCCCGTGGGCTCCGGTGGTTCGACCGGCCGCTCCCCCGCCTGGAGCCCGGCACGGACCGTCCGGGCTGGCCGGTCCTCGCCGTCGCGGCACTCTGCACGATCGGCCCCGCCTTCGCGGTGATGCAGCTGCACCTGTCGCTCGGGACCGCCGTGGTCGGCGCGGTGCTCGTACCGCTCGGGGTCGTGCTGCTCGGGCGGACCGTGCGGCTGAACTGATCCTCACCGCGCCGGGGCCCGTGCGCGGGCACACCGAGGCGTCGACGGCAGAGGATGGCGGGGCACCGACCACGCCCTGTTCTCCCCCGGAGGTTCCCCACGCCGCAGCCCGCCGAGTTCTGGAGCACCTGGCAGTTCGACCCCCTCGCCGCCGTGCTGCTCGCCGTCGCCGCCGTCGCGTACGGGTGGTGGATCGTCGGAGCACGCCGTCGGGGTGCGCGCTGGTCCGGCTGGCGCACGCTGTCGTTCACGCTCGCGCTCGTGCTGTTCGGACTGCTGCAGTTCGGCGTGGTCGGGCGGTACGACCAGCTGCTCCGCTGGGCCTTCACCCTCCGGCTCGCCCTGCTCTTCTTCGCCGTCCCGACGTTCGCCGCCCTCGCCGCACCCGTGTCGCTGCTGCGGCTCGGTGGCCCTCAACGCCTGGCACGGCTCGCCGACCGCGCGATGGGGTCCCGCCCGATCCGGGTCCTCGGCAACGCGATCGTCGCCCCGGTCGTCGGACTCGTGCTGTTCGCGGTGCTGCTGACCCCGCTCGCGGCGACCATCCGGGAGTCCTCGGCGTGGGTGGTCGCGATCACCGTCCTCGTGCCCGTGCTCGGCTTCGGGTTGCTCGCGCCGCTGTCCGAGCCGGGCGTGCTGCGGAGCTCGACGTTCGTCACGGTCGAGTTCCTGCTCGCCTTCGTGGAGCTCCTGCTCGACGCGGTCCCCGGCATCGTGCTGCGCGTGACGAACCACGTGCTCGACGGGTCGCTCGTGCACGTCCTCGGGCAGCCGTGGTTCCCGAACCCCCTCGAGGACCAGCACCTCGCCGGCGACCTGCTGTGGTTCATCGCCGAGGTGGCCGACGTCCCCGTCCTCATCATGCTGTTCATCCGGTGGCAGCGGACCGACCGCCGCGAGGCTCGGTCCGTCGACGCGCTCTCCGACGAGGAGATGGAGGCGCTCACCCGCGAGCACCTGCAGCGCCGCGGCTGAGCCCGGTGCGGTGGTGGTGTGCGGGGCGCCCGCCGTCGGCTCGTGCGTCATCGCAGACGTCGTACGACAGCGGCGATGACGCTGCCGCCCGCCCGCTCGCACGCCCGACACGACACCCCGCGCCCCGCTCCCCCACGGGACCGGCCCCGCACCACCCCCGGTCCGGGACGGTACGGGGCCGGGATCGACGCAGCGCGGGTCAGGCGTCGGCGTGGCGACCGTGGTGGTCGGAGGCCGCCAGCTCCTCTTCCGCGGTGGCCGGCGCCGGAGCCGCAGCATGCGCCCCCGAACCCGCACCGGCACCGGCACCCGCACCGACCCGCTCGGCCTCGGGCTGCGTCGGCACCGCCCCGGTCTGCTGCCACTGCACGGTCTGCTTCGGCTTCGCCAGGAACAGGGCCGCGACGATCGCCACGACGAGTACCAGGGCCGGCAGCACGAGCGACTGCCCCATCGCGGTGGCGAACGGCTGCTGCAGGAACGCCGGCAGCGCACCGACCTGCTGCTCGGCGCCGCCGCCCGACGACGACCCGGCGCCTGACGGGAAGTTCGCCGTGATCCGGGCCTCGATCAGCGCCGCGATCCCTGCGGAGCCGAGCACCGCACCGATCTGCCGGGTGGTGTTGTAGACGCCCGACCCGGCACCCGCGAGCGCCGGAGGCAGGTTCCGCGTCGCGGAGACCGAGAGCGGCCCCCACATGCACGCGTTCGCGAGCCCGAGCAGCGCACTCGGCAGCAGCGTCCAGCCCCAGTCGGCACCGGACCACAGGAGCGACCCGAACCAGAAGAGGGCGCCGGAGAAGCAGGCGAGACCGAACGCCCCGACCCACCGCGGGTTCCACTTGTTCAGGTTCTTGCCGACGAGCGGCGCGAGCCCGGCGGAGATGACGGCCTGCGGCACGAGGAGCAGCGCGGCCTGGGTCGGGGTGAAGCGGAGCACGTCCTGCGCCCACAGCATGATCGGGAGCGCGAACGACGAGATCGCGACGCCCACCGCGGTGATCGCGATGTTCGCGAGCGTGAAGTTGCGGTCCTTGAACAGCCCGAGGGGCAGCAGCGGCTCGCCCTTCTGCGTGCCCTGCCACACGACGAACGCGGCGAGGACGACGATCCCGGTGATGATGAGCGACCAGACGGAGATCGGCCCGGTGATGGTGCCCCAGTCGTAGGTCTCGCCCTCCTGGATGCCGAAGACGAGCAGGAACATGCCGACGGCGGACAGCGCGATGCCGAGGTAGTCGAAGCGGTGCCCGCGGCGCTCGAAGGTCGGGACGAACCGCTGCGCGAGCACGAACGCGACGATGCCGACGGGGACGTTCACGAAGAAGATCCACTCCCAGCCGAAGCCGTCGACGAGCAGGCCGCCGACGATCGGGCCGACGAGCGAGGCGACACCGGCGACGGCGCCCCACAGGCCCATCGCAGCGCCGCGGTTCTGGGGCGGGAAGATGCGGGTGATGACGGCCATCGTCTGCGGGGTCATCATGGCGGCGCCGAGGCCCTGCACGACGCGGGCGATGATGAGCACCTCGATCGAGCCGGCCAGGCCGCACCACAGGCTGGCGAGCGTGAAGACGACGAGCCCGACCTGGTACAGCACCTTCGGGCCGAAGCGGTCGCCGAGCCGGCCCGTGATGAGCAGCGGCACCGCGTACGCGAGCAGGTAGGCGCTGGTCACCCAGATCACGGCGTTGATGTCCGCGTCGAGCGCCGAGGCGATGGTGGGGGTCGCGACCGACACGATGGTCGAGTCGACGAGGATCATGAAGAACCCGACGACGAGGGCCCAGAGCGCGGGCCAGGGCTTCTTCTCGTGCGTGGTCGGGGCGCCAGTGGTGGTGGCGGAGGTCATCGAGTGTGTTCCTTGCTGCTGGTGGTGGTGTCGGGGAGGACCGGGTCGGTCCAGGGGACGGCGCCGTTCCGGAGGCGTTCCGTCGTGGCACGGAGCCACTCGATCTGGGCGGTCAGCATGGCACGGACGTACGACACGTCCAGCCAGTACCGCTCGGGCAGGTCCTTGCCGCGGACGACGTCGAGGATCTCGTCGGCCTCGTCCCGCTGCCGCTCGAGCGCGTGCACCCGCCGGCCGAGCGCGTCGACGGCCTCGGCGAGGGGCAGGTTCTCGACCTCAGCGAGCGCCAGGTGGAACACCGGGTACTCGTCGGCGGGGTCGGCGAGCATGCCGACCAGGCCGTCGTGCAGCACCGTCCACCCGCTCTCGGTGATCGCGTAGGTGGTGCGTTCCGGTCGGTTGCCCTCGCGGTCGGTGCCGACGACCTCGGCGAGGCCGAGCTCCACGAGGCGGCCGACCTGGTGGTAGAGGGTGCCCGGCCGGACCTTGACGTTCCGCCCGTCGCGCCGGTGGGTCATCGTCTGGAACATCTCGTACGGGTGCGTGGGGCCCTCTGCGAGGAGCCCGAGCGCGGCGAACGCGAGCGGCGTGAGCGACGCCATCCGTGCCTCCAGTCCGACATGACGGATTGTTCCGTCCCGATCATTCGACTTGGAATGTACGCCTTGGAGCAGCCATCGGCAACCAGACGGGCGCGTCCTCCACAGGCGCGCACCGCGCGTGCAGTTCCGCACAGGAGGCACGGTGCGGTCCCGGCGCGTCGCGCGCGGACCGTAGACTGGTCGCGTCCCACCCAACCCACCCAAGCGCTGGAGTGAACACGTGCCAACCATCGTCGTCGAGGTCATGCCCAAGGCTGAGATCCTCGATCCCCAGGGCAAGGCGGTGGGCAACGCGCTCGCCCGTCTCGGCAAGGCCGACCTGACCGACGTCCGCATCGGCAAGCGCTTCGAGATCGCCGTCGACGGCCCCGTCGACGACGCGAAGCTGGCCGAGGTCCGCGAGATCGCGGCCGACGTCTTCTCGAACGCCGTGATCGAGGACGTCGTCTCGGTCACCGTCGCCGAGCAGGCGTGAGCCGCATGCGGATCGGCGTCATCACCTTCCCCGGCTCGCTCGACGACCGCGACGCCCAGCGCGCGGTCCGGCTGGCCGGCGGCGAACCCGTCGCGCTCTGGCACGGCGACCACGACCTGCAGGGGGCCGAGGCGATCATCCTCCCCGGCGGGTTCTCGTACGGCGACTACCTGCGTGCCGGTGCGATCGCGGCGAAGGCCCCGATCATGGCCGAGGTCATCGACGCCGCCGGCAAGGGCATGCCCGTGCTCGGCATCTGCAACGGCTTCCAGATGCTGGCCGAGGCACGACTGGTGCCGGGCGCGCACACCCGCAACGCCCACCAGCAGTTCATCCGGCGCGACCAGAAGCTCCGCGTCGAGAACGCCGGCACCGCGTGGACCTCGGGCTTCGACGCCCAGCAGGAGATCACCATCCCGCTGAAGAACGCCGACGGCCGCTTCGTCGCGGACGCCGACGAGATCAAGCGCATCGAGGACAACGGCCAGGTCGTGTTCCGCTACGTCGGCGTGAACCCGAACGGGTCGATCGACGACATCGCGGGCGTCTCGAACGAGCGCGGCAACGTCGTCGGGCTGATGCCCCACCCCGAGCACGCGACGGAGCCCGGGTTCGGCCCGGACACCCCCGCAGCGATGGCCTCCGGCACGGACGGCCTCACCTTCTTCACCTCCGTGATCGAGTCGACGCTGGTCAAGTGACCGCGGCCACGACTCCAGTGACAGGGAACGACAACACCGTGACGACCCACGTTCGCCCGAAGCCCGACACCGTCCAGGACGCCGCCGCGACGCCCGACAAGGAGCAGCCGTACGAGGCCCTCGGGCTCAAGGCCGACGAGTACGCGAAGATCCGCGAGATCCTGGGCCGCCGCCCCACCTCGGGCGAGCTCGCGATGTACTCCGTGATGTGGTCGGAGCACTGCTCGTACAAGTCGAGCAAGAACTACCTGCGGCAGTTCGGCAAGAAGGTCACGCCGGAGATGACCAAGAACCTCATGGTCGGCATGGGCGAGAACGCCGGTGTCGTCGACGTGGGCAACGGCTGGGCGGTGACCTTCAAGGTCGAGTCGCACAACCACCCGTCCTACGTCGAGCCGTACCAGGGCGCCGCGACCGGTGTCGGTGGCATCGTCCGCGACATCATCTCGATGGGCGCGCGGCCGGTCGCCGTGATGGACCAGCTCCGCTTCGGCGCGATCGACCACGAGGACACCGCACGCGTCGTGCACGGAGTCGTGGGCGGCATCTCGTTCTACGGCAACTGCCTCGGCCTGCCGAACATCGGCGGCGAGACCTACTTCGACCCGGTGTACCAGGGCAACCCGCTGGTGAACGCCCTCGCGGTCGGTGTCCTGCGGCACGAGGACCTGCACCTGGCGAACGCCTCCGGCGCGGGCAACAAGGTCGTGCTCTTCGGTGCCCGCACGGGTGGCGACGGCATCGGCGGCGCGTCGATCCTGGCGTCCGACACCTTCACCGAGGGCGGCCCGACCAAGCGTCCGGCGGTCCAGGTCGGCGACCCCTTCGCCGAGAAGGTGCTCATCGAGTGCTGCCTCGAGCTGTTCCAGAAGGAGCTGGTCGAGGGCATCCAGGACCTCGGCGCCGCCGGGATCTCCTGCGCCACGTCGGAGCTCGCGAGCAACGGCGACGGCGGCATGCACATCTCGCTCGACGACGTGCTGCTCCGCGACCCCACGCTCACGGCAGAGGAGATCCTCATGTCGGAGAGCCAGGAGCGCATGATGGCCGTCGTCCGTCCCGAGAAGCTCGACGAGTTCCTCGCGGTCGTCGGCAAGTGGGAGGTCGAGACCAGCGTCCTGGGCGAGGTCACCGGCACCGGCCGTCTCGTCATCGACTGGCAGGGCCAGGAGATCGTCAACGTCGACCCGCGCACCGTGGCCGTCGACGGGCCCGTTTACGACCGCCCGGTCGCCTACCCGACGTGGATCGACGCCCTGCAGGCCGACACCGCGGCCTCGCTCGACCGTCCGACCGACGGCCCGGCGCTCAAGGCGCAGTTCCTGCAGCTGCTCGGTTCGCCGAACCTGGCGTCGAAGAACTGGGTCACCAACCAGTACGACACCTACGTGCTCGGCAACACCGCGCTGTCCTTCCCCGACGACGGCGGCATGATCCGCGTCGACGAGGAGACCGGACTCGGCGTCGCCATCGCGACCGACGCCAACGGCCGGTACTGCCAGCTCGACCCGAAGCAGGGCGCACGGCTGGCCCTGGCCGAGGCGTACCGGAACGTCGCCGTCACCGGTGCCGTCCCGGCCGCGGTCACCGACTGCCTGAACTTCGGCTCCCCCGAGAACCCCGAGGTCATGTGGCAGTTCTCCGAGGCGGTCGAGGGCCTGGCGGACGGCTGCATGGAGCTCGGCATCCCGGTCACCGGCGGCAACGTGTCGTTCTACAACCAGACCGGCACCACCCCGATCCACCCGACCCCCGTCGTCGGCGTGCTCGGCATCATCGACGACGTCGCGCTGCGGGTGCCCTCGGGTTGGCAGGACGACGGCCACAACATCTACCTGCTCGGCACGACGAGCCTGGAGCTCGACGGGTCGGCGTGGGCCGGCACGGTGCACGGGCACCTCGGCGGACGCCCGCCGGCGGTGGACCTCGAGCGCGAGAAGGCCCTGGCGGAGCTGCTGTACGCGGCCTCCGGCGAGCAGCTGCTGACCAGCGCCCACGACCTGGCAGACGGCGGCCTCGGCCAGGCCCTCGCCGAGTCGGTGCTGCGGTTCGGCCTCGGCGCCCGGGTGGTGCTCGACGAGCTCGAGGCCCGCGACGGCGTCGACACCGCGACCGCGCTGTTCTCCGAGTCGACCGGCCGCGTCATCGTGACCGTCCGGCGCGAGGACGACGTGCGCTTCCAGGGCCTGTGCGACGGCCGGGGCTTCCCGGTGCTGCGCATCGGCGTGACCGACGCCACGTCGGGCACGCTCGAGGTCCAGGGCGCGTTCGAGTCGACCCTCGACGAGCTCCGCGGCACGCACGCCGCGACGCTGCCGGCCCGCTTCGGCGACGTCATCACCGAGGACGTGACCGAGGGCTACGTCGGCCGCGGCCCGCTCGACACCGACGGCGCGTTCTCGCCGCGCGCCGACAGCTGATGTCGATCCGGCGGACGGCAGTGGCGGTGGTCGCCTCCGGCCCGGTCACCCGGGTCGCGCGGTGATCGTCACCCTGCCGTTCGCCGAGCTCGTCGACCGCTTCGGCCCCGTGCCGGACGGCGTCGAGCTCGACGTGTGGGACGTCGAGGGCCCGTACAGCCGACCCGACGAGGTCGCCCTCGCGCTGCTGCCGTTCTACTTCGGCGGACGGCACCGCTGGCAGTACGTGCACGAGCTGCCGAACCTGCGGCTGCTGCAGCTCCCGAGCGCCGGCTACGAACACGCGGTGCCGCACGTCCCGGAGCACGCCGAGCTCGCGAACGGCCGCGGCATCCACGACGACGAGACCGCCGAGCTCGCCGTCGGGCTCGCGCTGACCTCGCTGCGGGAGATCGCGGCGTTCCAGGCCGACCGTGCCGCCGGGGTGTGGGATGCACGGCAGACCCGCTCCCTCGCGGACCGTCGCGTCACCGTGGTCGGCTACGGGGCGATCGGCGCCGCGATCGCGACCCGGTTCGAGGCGATGCGGTGCCCGGTGACCGTCGTCGCACGGACGGCTCGGGAGCAGGACGGTCGGCAGGTGCACGCCTTCGGCGACCTGCCGTCCCTCGCCGCCGACACGGACGTCCTCGTGCTCATCACCCCGCTGACCGACGAGACCGAACGGCTCGTCGACGCGGACCTGCTCGCCGCACTGCCGGACGGTGCCCTCGTGGTGAACGTCGCCCGCGGCAAGGTCGTCGACACCGACGCCCTGGTGGCGGAACTCACCTCGGGCCGTCTGAGCGCGGCGCTCGACGTCACCGACCCCGAACCACTGCCGGCCGGACACCCGCTGTGGACGACCCCGAACACCGTGCTCACGCCGCACGTCGGCGGCAACACGGACCTCAGCGTGCCGCGCACCCTCGAGCTGATGCGGCAGCAGGTCACCGCGCTGGCCGAGGGCAGCCCCTTCCGGAACGTCATCCCCCGCTGACCGGCGAGGCCGGCGCGCCGCGCCGCCGCGCCGTCGCGCCGTCGCGCCGTCGCGAGACTCGCCCCCGCGGGCGGTTTCGCGGGTCGGCGGCCGCGAAAGCGTCCGCCGAGCCGAGTCTCGGGCCGCGCCGCGCCGCCGCTCAGTCGATCGGCAGCGCCATGCCCAGGCTGGGCGCCACGTCCTGGAACCCGAGCGACCGGTACAGCCGCTGCCCGGGCGGATCACCGACGAGCGTGATGTAGGCCCCTCGGGGCGCTCGCGCACGGACGTCAGCCACGAGCCACTCGACGACCGCACGTCCGAGTCCGCGGCGCTGGTGCGCGGGATCGGTGGCGATGTCCGCGATGTGGAAGTACCACCCGCCGTCCCCGATGGTGCGACCCATCGCGACCGGCACACCCTCGGGGTCCACGACGTGGCACGCCGACCACGACCCGGCGATCGCCCCGGCACCCTGCTCGGGCTCCTTCGGCGACAGGCCCGAGTCCCGCCGGAGCCGCAGGTAGTCGTCGAGCGGGGGCGGACCCACGACGAGCCCGTACCCGTCGGCGAGGGGCCCGTCGGCGAGCACTCCCCCGGACACGGTCAGCCCTTCGCCGACGGTGCGATCGGCAGGACGCACGCCGGGCTCCCGACGGCGATCTGCGCCACGGGTCCGCCGGGCACGCCGTCCTCGCCCACGGGCAGCACCGCCACGGCGTCCGACATCTGGTTGGCGACGAGCAGGAACCCGGGGACCTGCGCGAAGTGCCGCGGCCACACCCCACCCGAGGATGCGCTGCCGACCACGGCCAGCTCGTCCCCGGTGGTGTCCAGCACGACGATCAGGTCCCGGCCACGGACGGCGACGAGCACCCGCCCGGCGTCGTCGACCTCGATGTGGGACAGGAGCGACTCCCCCACCGGGCCCTGGAAGGTCGCGGCCGAGGCGATGGGCACGAGCGACCCGGAGTCGTCCCGGCGGAGTCGGTACACGCGCCCGTCGAGCTCGCCCGCGACGATCAGGTCGTCGCCGAGCCACACCATGTGCCGCGGCCCGACCCCGGGACCGAGGTGGTGCACGCGGACCAGGTCGATCGCGGGCTCGTCCGTCACGCGGAACTCGTGCAGCGCGTCACCGCCGAGGTCCGCCACCAGCACGGTGCCGTCGGGCGTCCCGATGGACTGGTGTGCGTGCGGCCCCTCCTGCCGGTCCTCGACGGGACCCTCGACGTCGGGCAGCACGCCGGTGACGATCGCGGAGTCCGGCACGACGACGCGGTCGCCCAGCCCGTGCGGCTCGGCGGAGCCGGAACCGACGGAGCTGCCGTCGAGCACTGCGGACGCGTGCGCCTCCGCTGCCGCGAGCCCGATCGCCGTGACCGTCCCGGAGACGTAGTTCGTGACGACGAGCGCGCCGGACGGGTCGACCCGGACGTGGCAGGGGGCGTCGCCGCCGGCGCTCGCGTCCCAGCGGTGCTCGAGTGCGCCGTCGGCGTGGCGGAAGGCCGAGACGCTGCCGTCGGCGGTCTCGGACACGGCGTAGACCCGGTCGCCGTCGAGGGCGAGGAACGACGGATCGTCCATCACGGCCGCGGTGTGGGCGGTGGTGCCGTGCACGATCGAGATGCCGGTCGCCGACCCGCCACCCGTCGCCGTGTAGGACCCCACGAGCACGTGTAGGTCGTCGAGCACAGCCAGCTCGTCGAGCGACCCCGCCCCACTCACTTCGCGCCGCCCGCGATGCGCTCGTGGTGGTGGATGACCTCGGCGACGATGAAGTTCAGGAACTTCTCCGCGAACGCCGGGTCGAGGTGCGACTCCGCCGCGAGCTGCCGGAGCCGGGCGACCTGGACCTGCTCACGGTTCGGGTCGGCGGCGGGCATGCCGGCCGAGGCCTTGAGGTACCCGACGCGCTGCGTGTACTTGAACCGCTCCGCCAGCATGTGGATCACGGCGGCGTCGATGTTGTCGATGCTCTGCCGGATGCTCGTCAGCTCGGCGACGGGATCCGGAGCGGCAGGATCGACGGCGGCAGGCACGGACTCGGGCTCGACGGCGCTCATGTCCCGAGCCTACCGGCGAGGCCCACGGGTCCCCAGCGGTCGGAGCGCCCCAGCGGACGGAGCACCACTCCCGGGCTGCGAGAATGGAGGCCATGTCGGTCCTGCTCGTGATCTCGAGCGTGTGTGCGGTCCTCGCGGGCCTCGTCCACGTGTACATCTTCTTCCTCGAGTCCGTCGCCTGGACCAGCCCCCGCGTGCGCCGCGTCTTCGGCATCGCGAGCGAGACCGAGGCGCAGGCCACCCGCGCCCTCGCGTTCAACCAGGGCTTCTACAACCTGTTCCTCGCGATCGGTGCGATCGTCGGCGTGGCCCTGGTCGCGGTCGGCAACGGCGCCACGGGCTGGCCGCTCGTCGTGTTCTCGACCGTGAGCATGCTCGGCGCCGCCGTGGTCCTCGCGGGGACGGGACGCCGGTACCTCAACTCGGCGTTCGTGCAGGGCTCGCTGCCGCTGATCGCCCTCATCTTCGCGTTCCTCGGCTCGACCTTCCCCGCGTCCTAGCCCGACGCACGCCCGACGCACCCCCGGCTCGCCGAACGCCGGCGTCGTTCCGTCCCATCGCGCGTGCGATCGGAGGACGGAACGCGCATCGGGAGCAGGAAGGAACGGTCTCCTTCGAGCGGATCGGCCTCCCACACGCGGATCGGCACCCCACGCGCGGATCGGCACCCCGAGCACCCATGCCCGGAAGAGCGCCGGGCGCACCCCGAGACGGACGGGAGGCGCGGTGCCGGCTGGCACCGCGCCTCCCGTCCGTCTTGGGGTCGACTCAGCCGACCTTCTTCGCCATCTCGTCCGGCAGCCGCTCGAGTGCCCACTCGATCGCCGCGGTCGTCCCGAGCGAGAACGCAGACGAGACGTTCGCGTCGCTGACGACGATGGAGTGGCCCTCCTGCACGGACGGCACCTTCTGGAACAGCGGGTCGGCCTCGGCCTTGGACGCGTCGACGTAGATCGGCAGGATCAGCGTCAGGTCGGCGTTCAGCAGGTCGAGGTTCTCCTCCGACAGCTTGACCGAGAAGGCGTCCCCGGCCTGCTGGTCGATGGCCTTCGGGATCGTGAACCCGAGGTTCTTGAGGAACTCGGAGCGGCTGTCGCTCGAGGCGTAGGCGCCGAAGCCTTCGGACGTGTACGAGCCGACGACGGCGGTCTTGCCCTGGAACTCCGGGTGCGCCTTCTTCGCGGCGGCGTACGCGTCGTCGAGGCCGCTGAGCAGCTTCTTGCCCTCGGACTCCTTGCCGAGCGCCTTCGCGATCAGGTCGACCTGCTGCTCGGTGGTCGTGAGGTAGTTCGCACCGCCCTTGGGGATCGCCACGGTCGGGGCGATCGCGGAGAGCTTGCTGTAGCGGTCCTTGTCTCCCGAGCTCTTGGTGTCGAGGATCAGGTCCGGCTTGAGCTTGAGGATCTGCTCGTAGCTCGGCTCGAGCGTCTGGATGATCTCGGGCTTCTTCGTGTAGGCGTCCTTGAGCCACGGCCCGACGCCGTCCCCACCGAAGGCGAGCCAGTCGCTGGCGCCGACGGGCTGCACACCGAGCTCGAGCGCCGTCTCGGCGTCACCCCAGCCGAGGGCGACGACGCGCTTCGGCTGCGAGGGGATCTCGGTGGTGCCGAGCGCGGTGGTGATGGACACCGGGAAGGCGCCGGACGAACCGGACGCGTCGCCGGAGGCCGAGCCGGACGGGGAGCCGCCGCTGCAGCCGGCGAGGACGAGGGACGCGGCGACGACGGCGCCGGCAGCCGCGAGCACGCGCCGGACGCGACGCGAGGAGGGGGAGGTACGGATCACGTAGGTAAGGCTACCCTAAGCGCTGACCGGGCGCCGCGCCGTGGATAGGCTCGCGTGCGTGGAGTACTCGGACCCCCACCGCACCCGCCTCGCCGTGCTCGGCTCCCCCATCGCGCACTCGCTCTCGCCCACCCTGCACGCAGCGGCCTACGACGTGCTCGGGGTCGGCTGGACGTACGGGAGGCACGAGGTCGCGTCCGGCGGGCTCGACGCGTTCGTCGCGGGGCTGGGTCCGGAGTGGCGTGGGCTGAGCCTGACCATGCCGTTGAAGCGGGACGTCGTGCCGATGCTCGACCGGACGACCCCGCTCGTCGACGCGCTCGGCGTCGCGAACACCGTCGCGTTCCGGCAGGAGGGCGACCGGGTCGTCCTGGCGGGCGCGAACACCGACGTCGAGGGGATCGTCCGACCCGTCGAGGCCCTCGGGCACGTGCCCGGTCAGGCGAGCATCCTCGGCGGCGGTGCCACCGCAGCGAGCGCCCTCACGGCGGCCGTCCGGCTCGGGGCCGTCGACGTCCGGCTGTTCCTGCGGGACACCGCGAAGGCCGGCGCCCTCGTCGACCTGGCGGTGCGGCTGGGCGTCACACTCGAGGTCCTGCCCGTGTCCGCGCTGCCCGGCACCCGGCACGGGTTCCTCGTGTCGACGCTCCCCGGGGGTGCGGCGGACTCGCTCGAGCTGCTGCCGACGGGGCCGGACGCCGTACTGTTCGACGTGGCCTACGAGCCGTGGCCGACCGTCGCCGCGAGCCGGTGGGCGGCCGCGGGCGGGCGCGTGCTGAACGGGCTCGACATGCTCACCGAGCAGGCGATCGGGCAGATCCGGTTCTTCCTGACCGGGGACCAGGACGCGCTGCTGCCCGACGAGGCTGCCGTGCGCCGGGCGATGCGGCGCTCCGTCGGGCTGCCGGACGCGATCGTGGGCTGAGCCGGGGGGCGGGGGGCGGGGGACGATCAGCCCGCGCACCGATCAGGCGACGACGCCGTCGACGTAGTACCAGCGGCCCTGCTCGCGGACGAACTCGCTCGTCTCCTCGAGCGTCCCGCGACTGTCGTCGGTGCGCCACCACGCGCGGAAGGCGACCGTGCCCCGGGAGTCGAACGGGCCTCCGGCCCGGGTCGAGACGATGTCCAACCGGGTCCAGCGCTGTGCCGGGTCGAGCGTCAGCTCGTCCGGCCGGGTGGTCGGGTGCCAGCTGCGCAGCAGGTACTCCGGCAGGCCGAGGGCGAACGCGCTGAACCGGGAGCGCATGAGCCGCTCGGCGGTCGGGGCCGCGGCGCCGGCGTGCAGGGGGCCGCAGCACTCGCCGTAGGGGTTGCCGCTCAGGCAGGGGCAGCGCTGGTCGTCGGGGAGCACCCCGGCACGGTAGCAGCGGTGCGCTCGCACTGACTGCCCGCGCCCGTCCGCCCGTCCGTCGGTCGATGGAGCAGAAGACGTCGGGTGCCCGGCCCCGACGCGACGGCCTCTGCTCCATCGAAGGCGGTGCACGAGTGAGGCGAGGGCGTTCTGAGGGCGCAGCACGTCCGCGCACGCAGGGCGTGGGGGTAAGAGTGAGGAGTGTTGCGGCTCGGGTGGCAGGTGATGCGGGGGCTCCTCGGCCAGGTCGTCGACCCCGCGCGGGTCCGCCGCGCCCTGTGGATCGCCGGTGCCGTCGCTGCCGTGGTGCTCGGCGCGCTCGTCGCCCTGCACCTGGCGAACGGCTGGGCCGGGACGGGGGCCCTGCGCCCGGGGCTCGTGGTCGCGGCCGTGACGATCAGCGCGTTCCTGCTCACGTACGGCTGCTGCCCCACGGCGCGCGAGGCCGGCCCGGAGCTGCGGATCAACGGACGACAGGTCCGGCCGGACACGGCGTTGGCAGTCCGGTGGGAGGTTCGCCCCTACCTGGACCGTGTCCGGCGCCCGGTGCACCCGGAGCACCGCGACGCGATCCTGAACGACGTGCCCCTGCTGCAGCGCGGCATCGTGCGGCAGCTGACCCGGCTCGCCCCGCTGCTGCTGGCCGTGGCGATCGGCGTGGCCGTGGTGTTCAGCTTCGGGTCGGTGAACGGGTTCCTCCTGGTCTGGCCGTTCGTGTACCTCGGCCTCCTGCCCGAGATGCTGGTCCGGCTCGGACGATCCGAACGTGCACGGCGGGACGCCCTCGCGACACCGCCCGCGGCCCCGGAGCAGCGGCCGCAGTGGCGTCGGGACCCGAGCGGCTCGAAGCTGGGCCTGCCCGGGGAGTGACCGCCGGCCGGGTGTCGGTCCGGGCGGGCACACTGGGCGCATGTGTGGAAGGTTCGTCGTCTCCGACACCACGGCCGATCTGCTGCCCGAGCTCGTCGGTGAGCTCGCCGCGCGCACCGAGCACGTCGACCAGGAGACAGGCGAGGTGCACGCCGGCCTCGCCCCGAGCTGGAACGTCGCCCCGACGGACCCCGTGTACGCCGTCCGGCAGCGGAACGGGCAGCGCGAGCTCCCGCAGATCAGCTGGGGCTTCGTGCCGAGCTGGGCGAAGGACTTCCAGAAGCAGCGCCCGAAGCCGATCAACGCCCGGATCGAGACGGTCGCGACGAGCGGGATGTTCAAGCGGGCGTTCGCGACGAACCGGTGCATCGTCCCCGCGCTCGGGTACTACGAGTGGGTGGTGCGCGAGGACGGCAAGGAGCCGCACTTCGTGCACGAGCCGGGCGGCGCCCTGGCGATGGCCGGGGTGGTGAGCGCCTGGCCGGACCCGACCAAGCCCGAGGACGACCCGGACAAGTGGCGGCTGTCCCTGGCGATCATCACCCGGGACGCCCACGTCGCTCCGGGCGAGGTCCACGACCGCATGCCGGCGTTCCTGACCCCGGACGGCTACGACGACTGGCTCGACGGCAGCCTGGGCACGGACGACCTGCTCGCACTGCTCGACCACGAGTCGCTCGCAGTCGCGCCGGGGCTCGAGCAGTACGAGGTCTCGCGGGCGGTCAACAACGTGCGGAACCAGGGCCCGCAGCTCATCGACCCCGTGCGCCGAGCCGACCGAGCGGACGAACCGGTCCCCCTCTTTGGGGACAAAGAACCCCCCGTCTGAGTCGCAGCTGGGAACCGGTGTCCCCAATATCGTGATCAACGGCCGTGTACCCGACACGACCGCTCTTCCCGAAGGACACCCGTGCCCTCATTGCACCGCGCTCGACCGCGCCGTCGAACCCTCCGGCTGGTCGCCGGATCCGTCGCAACGACACTCGTCGCAGGGAGCGCCGCGCTCCTGTTGCCGCACGCCGCGTTCGCGGCCCCGGCCTTCGACGCGTCGAAGCTCTACGCCGTCCAGAGCTCGTCGTCGAACGTCGTGACGATCGACCGGACGACCGGGGCGGCGACGACCGTCCTGACCGCCCCCACCGGTCCGGCGAACAACGGCAGCTTCAACCAGCTCGGCATCTCCGCCGACGGCGACAAGCTCTACATGACCGACAGTGCGACGGTCCGCGAGTACACCGCGTCGACGAACACCTGGGAGTCGACGCAGCGCTCCACGGGCGCGACCGTCGGAACCACCATGGGTGGCGTCAATCCGAAGACGCAGCTGTTCTTCTTCGGCGGGCAGACCAACGGCAAGTTCCTCTTCGACTCGTACGACCCGGCGACGAACAAGATCTCCACCACCCCGGTCACCGTCTCCGCGGCGGGAGCACCCGGCGGCAGCGGCGACCTGGCGTTCGACCGGCAGGGCAACCTGTACTTCGTGTCCAGCTCGGGCGCGAACAACAACTCGAACACCGCGCAGCTCTACCGCGTCAACGCATCCGACCTCGGCGGTGGCAACACGACGGCGACCGCGGTCGGTCCGCTGATCAGCAACACCCCGATCCTGAACTCGCTGGCCTTCGGTGACGACGGCTACCTGTACATCGCGGGCAACGGGACGAACTCGTTCCTCAAGGTCAACCCGGTGAACGGCAAGACCGTCGACACCAAGACCGTCGGCGTCTCGATCACCGACATGGCGTCGAACGCAGTGCCGTCGACCGGCCAGTCGCAGGGCGGCTTCACCGACGGTCGCGCGAAGCCGAGCGACCAGCTCACGACGACCATCAGCGGCGGTGACATCCCGACCCCGGTGAGCGCGACGACGTCGACCGGCAAGGACACCGTCACGGTGGGCCCGATCATCCTGCTGCCCGGGCAGAGCTACACGGTCGACCAGACCCCGGGGAACACCACGACCGACCCGAACGCGTACGACACGACGTACAAGTGCATCAACCTGGTCGACGGCTCGGTCGTCGCACAGGGCACGGGCACCTCGGCGCCGTTCACCGTCCCCGCGGGCGGCGGCGACGTGCAGTGCGTGTTCTCGAACCCGCTCAAGCCGACCGTGACGAACACCTCGTCGACGGGCAACACCCCCGGCCAGCCGGTGACCGTCGACCCGCTCGCGGGCTCGACGGGCTCCATCGACCCGACCACCGTCACGCTGACCCCGAACACGCCGGACTCGATCGTGTCGAACGGCGGCAAGCAGCTCACCGTCCCCGGTGAGGGCACCTGGACCGTCGACCCGCAGTCCGGCGAGGTCACCTTCACGCCGGAGAGCGGCTCCACGAAGAACCCGACGCCGGTCACGTACACGGTGGACGACACCCGCGGCAACCAGACCTCCGGCCAGATCGCCGTGACGTACAAGGGGAACGCGCAGCCCGACACCGCGAAGACCACGCAGGGCACGGCCGTGACGGTCGACGTCCTGGCGAACGACGAGGGCGGCACCGTCGCCTCGAGCGTCGTCTTCCCGACCTCCGGCCAGCCGAAGGGCGCCACCGTGAGCACCGACGGCAAGCAGCTCACGGTCCCCGGCGAAGGCACGTACACGATCGACCAGAGCACCGGCAAGGTCACGTTCACCCCGGACCCCGCGTTCCGCGGCACCACCTCGCCCGTGTCCTACCAGGTCGCCGACGCCGACGGCGCGACGTCCACGGCGACGATCACGGTGCAGGTCGCCGCGGTCGGCCCGACGGCGAAGAACGAGACCGCCACGACGCAGCAGAACACCCCGACCACGGTCGACGTCGTCCGCGACACCGCCCCGGGCGTGCAGGGCGGTACCCCCGTCGACCCGACGACGGTCACCTTCCCGACCACGGGCCAGCCCGCCGGTGCCACCACGAGCACCGACGGCCGCCAGCTGACCGTCCCCGGTCAGGGCACCTACACCGCTGACCCGACCACCGGGGAGATCACGTTCACCCCGGCGCAGGGCTCCACCGGCACGACCACCCCGGTCACGTACCAGGTCGGTGACACCGGCGGCGCGACCGGCACCGGCACGCTGACCGTCACCGTCACGGCCGTCACCCCGACCGCGAAGGACGACACCGTCACGCTGGCGCAGGGCGACACGGCGACGGTCGACGTCCTGGGCAACGACACCCCGGGCAACGCAGCGACCCCGCTCGACCCCACCACCGTGACGTTCCCCGGCAACGGCACGAAGCAGCTCACCGTCCCGGGCGAGGGCTCGTACGCCATCGACCCGAAGTCCGGCAAGGTCACCTTCACCCCCGAGCCGACCTTCCGCGGTACCGCGACGCCCGTGACCTACCGGGTCGCCGACGTCGACGGCCACACCGCGTCGGCGACGATGACCGCGACGGTCACCCCGGTCGGCCCCGCGGCGCAGGACGACAGCGCGACGACCGAGCAGAACGCCCCGGTCGTCGTCGACGTCACCGCGAACGACCAGCCCGGCGTCGCGAACGGCACCCCGGTCGACCCGACCAGCGTGGTCTTCCCGACCTCCGGCCAGCCGAACGGTGCGATCGTGTCCCCGGACGGCAAGCAGCTCACCGTCCCCGGCGAGGCCACGTACACGATCGACCCGACCACCGGCAAGGTCACGGTCACCCCGGCGCAGGGCTTCACCGGCACCACCACGCCGGTGACGTACCAGGTCGCCGACACCGGGAAGGCGACGGACACCGCGACGATCAGCGTCACCGTCAGCGCCGTCAGCCCGTCCGCGAAGGACGACACCGCGACGACCGACCAGGGCAGCGCGACCACCGTCGACGTCCTGGCGAACGACACCGCCGGCAACGCCCAGACCCCGCTCGACCCCACCACCGTGACGTTCCCCAGCACCAAGACGGGCACGACCAGCACCGACGGCAAGCAGCTGACCGTCCCCGGTGAGGGCACGTACACGATCGACCCGAGCACCGGGAAGGTCACCTTCACGCCCGAGGCCACCTTCCGCGGCACCGCCACCCCGGTGACCTACCAGGTCGCGGACACCGACGGCACGACGGCCAGCGCGACGATCACCGTGACGGCGAACGGCGTCGGCCCGAAGGTCGCGCGGGACACCACCGCGACGACCTCGCAGAACACGCCGACCACGTTCGACGTCGCCGGCACCACGCAGCGTGGGGTCGCCGACGGCACCGCGGTCGACCCGACGAGCGTCGTCTTCCCGAAGGACGGGCAGCCGACCGGCGCGACGATCTCGGACGACGGCAAGCAGCTCACCGTCCCCGGTGCGGGCGTGTACGCCGTCGACCCGAAGACCGGCAAGATCACCTTCACCCCGGCGCCCGGGTTCTCCGGCACGACCACGCCGGTGACCTACCAGGTGAGCGACGCCGGCGGCATGACCGGCACCGGCACGCTGACCACCACGGTCACCGCGGTCTCCCCGACCGCCGAGCCGGACACCGCCACCCTCGCGCAGGGCGACTCCGCGACGATCGACGTGCTCGGCAACGACCACGGCGGCAACGCGGCCACCCCGCTCGACCCGACCAGCGTCGTCTTCCCGGCCGCCGGCCAGCCCGCGGGCGCCGTCGGCACCGAGAGCGCGAAGCAGCTCACCGTCCCGGGCCAGGGCACGTACGTGATCGACCCGGAGTCGGGCACGGTCACCTTCACGCCCGAGCCGACCTTCCGCGGGACCGCGACGCCGGTGACCTACCAGGTCGCCGACACCGACGGCACCACGACGACCGCGACGATCATCGCCACGGTCACCCCGGTCGGCCCGGCGGCGAAGGACGACACCGCGACGACCGAGCAGAACACCCCGGTGTCGATCACGGTCCTGCGCAACGACGGCCCGGGCGTCGCGGGCGGCACGCCGCTCGACCCCGCCAGCGTGGTCTTCCCGGCGACGGGCCAGCCGAACGGCGCCACGGTCAGCACGGACGGCAAGCAGCTCACCGTCGCCGGCCAGGGCACGTACACCGTCGACTCGACCACCGGGAAGGTGACGTTCGCTCCGGCGCAGGGCTTCAGTGGCGCTGCCGAACCGGTGACCTACCGGGTCGCCGACACGGGCGGGGTGACCGCTGCTGCGACGATCACCGTCGCGGTCACCTCGGTCGCGCCCGCCGCGCACGACGACTGGGCGCGCACCGCGATGGACACTCCAGTGACGATGTCGGTCCTGAGCAACGACGACGCCGGGAACGCCGCGACGCCGATCGTCCGGTCCACCGTCCGACTGATCGACGGCTCCGGTGCCTCGGTGTCCCGCATCGCGGTGCCTCGGAACGGTGTCTGGTCGGTGAACGACGCGGACGGGACCGTGACCTTCACGCCGGAACCGGGGTTCTCCGGTCCGACGAAGGGGGACTACCGGATCACGGACACCGACGGCCACACGAGCGATGCAGTCATGACCGTCGTCGTCGGCACCCCGCCGACCGCGAAGGCGGACCACCGTGACGGCAAGCCCGGCACCGCGACCGTCGTGGACGTCCTCGGCAACGACGGCCCCGGCACGGCGCCGATCGACCCCGCGTCGGTCCGCCTGGTCGACCCGAAGACGGGCAAACTCGTCGACACCGTGACGATCGCCGGCGAGGGCGCCTTCACGGTCCAGCCCTCGGGCACGGTCACCTTCACCCCGGTCGACGGCTACGCCGGCACCGCGACGATCCGGTACTCGGTCGCCGGCGAGGACGGCAGCCGCGCCACCGCGACGGTCTCGGTCACGATCCCGGTCGTGCCCGGCATCACGCAGAACCCGGCGAAGGGCGGCGGCGTCATCGTCACCACCCCGAGCGGCGACCGCCTGGCCTTCACGGGCAGCGACGTGCTGTGGCCCGGCCTCGGTGCCTCGTTCGTCCTGATGGCGATCGGCCTGGGCCTGGTCCTGCTGCACCGCCGTCGCACCGCACAGAAGCGCTGACCGGCGGCCACCGGCCACCGGCCACCGGCCACCGGCCACCAAGAAGCAGCCAGCAAGAAGCAACCAGCAACGGCGGAGGGCCGGGACACCAGATGGTGTCCCGGCCCTCCGTCGTTGCAGCAGCAGACCAGGTCAGTCGAGCGTCCGCCGGACGTCCGGCAGCAGCTGGTGCAGTCGCTCGGCCAGTCGGTCCTGGGCTTCGTGCAGGGAGCGGAAGTCCCCGACGTACTGCCCGTAGGTGTCCGAGACGAAGAAGTGCGCGCCCTGCTGGTCGACCACTCCCCCGTAGTACCCGCCGTAGTTCGCCGCCCAGAGCCCCGTGTCGGCTTCGGACCAGACGACGTGCGCCCGGGCCGGCGCATCGGGTGACACGACCCCGGCAGCGATGCCGGTGATGACCTCGATGGTCGCCGTGTCCACGGTCACCTCGGCCTGGTGGCTGCTGGTGACGCTCGTGCTCATGGTGGTGCTCCTCGTGATGGTGGTGCTGGTGGAACCGTGCAGTGTGGTGTTGTGCGGTGCGCTGGTGTCGCGGGGCCCGTCCGACGACGGGCCGGGATGGTCGCCGGGCACTAGTCGATCGGCCGGATGACTGCCGGCAGCATGACGTGCAGCTGGTCGGCGAGCTTGGCCTGGGCGTCCTCGAGCGTCGAGAAGTCGCCGACGACCAGTCCGAACGTGTCGGAGGCCACGTAGCGACCGTCGCGCTTGTCGACGGTGCCGCCGAAGTAGCCGCCGTAGTTGGCGATCCACTCGCCGTCGTCTTCCTGGGTCCAGGTGGTCTTGGCACGGGCGGCACGACCGGCGTGCTCGGCTTCCGCTTCGAGGATCGCGATGACGTCGACGGTCTCGGTGTCGAGCGTGACCTCGGCTCGGCTGTCGGTGTTGACGGTGATGCTCATTGTCGCTCTCCTTCGCGATCCGGGGTACATCTGCTGACACCAGAACGCTACGGGGCCGACCGTCGGCAGCGCCAGCGATGCCCGCCGATTCACGGGTCGCACCAATGCGATCGATCGGGTACCCCCGGAAATCCGGGGATGGGGGACGCAGGAACGGGGTACAGGTCCGAAACGGGGTACTCGTTTCGCGGATGAACGACTTCCTGGGGGACGTCACGGCCGTCGGACGGTCGCCAGCGGCCGGGAGGCGCGGCACAGTACGGTCGGTTCCCGTGATCACCGCGAGCAGGACGACCGCCGTGCGGATCGTGCTGTGGGCGGCGGTCGGACTGCTGGTCGCCCTGATGCTCGTGCCGGGTACCGCGGACGGGCTGCGGTCCGCCCTGGGCCGCGCCCTCGCGGCGCTGCGCGCCGTCGGGCACGGCACCCTCGACGTCGACCCGGGCTTCGCGATGGCGATGGTCGTGACGGTGGTGACCGTCCCGGTGCCGGTGCTGCTCGCGGTGGTGGGGCGTGCCTCCAGGCCGGACGGGGTGCGGCAGCGCGCGGTCGTGAGCTGCCTGATCGTCCTGGTGCTCGCCGCGGCCGCGGCGGTGCACACCGACGGACGGTGGGACCGCTTCCGGGACGTCGCGACCGCCGGACTGGTCGGGGTGCTGCTCGGCAGCCTGCTCGACGCGGCGGTGCACGCGCGGGAGCGGGCGGCGCACGCCTCGGTGCGGAGCAAGCGGGTGGCGTGGACGATCGCGGGGGCCTACGGGCTGCTCGTCGTGCTCGTGGCGACGTGGGGGACGCCGGTCGACGGCGGGATCCACCCGTGGCTGGTGCGGGCCATCGCGGCCGGGCAGCGGCTCGGAGCGCCGTCGTGGCTCGGGTACAGCGCGGTCGAGTTCACGGCGAACGTGGTGTTCTTCGCGCCGTTCGGGTTTCTGGCCGTGCTCCTGCTCGGGGCCCGGCGGTGGTGGGTGGGGATGCTCGGCGGGTTCCTGGTGAGTTGCGCGATCGAGACGACGCAGGCGCTGTTCCTGCCGGCGCGGTTCGCGTCGGTGGACGACGTGCTCGCGAACACCTCGGGGGCCGCGCTCGGGGTGCTGCTGGGGGTCGTGGTGCTGGGGCGGGTTCGGCGGGCCTGAGCAGTCGTTGTTGCAATGGACATGCTGTCCGCGTTCGGCACTGACGGCTGAAGAAGCACAGAGCGCGCCCCTGCCGGAAACATTCGTGACCTACCGTCAGCGCATGGCCCGACCCGAACGCCGCCCCTACCGGCCGCCCTCGATGTTCCCGTGGTGGTTGTGGATCGTCGCGCCGTTGGCGGTGATCGCCGTCGTGGCGATCGCGTTGGTCGTCGCCTGACGAGCACTCGCCTGGCGCGCATTCGCCCCGCAACGAGAAGAACCCCCCCGGCACCGAGGTGCCGGGGGGTTCTGTCAGTCGAGCGAGGCTCAGACGGTCTCGCGCTGGCGCCGGACCGACTTGCGGACGACCAGCAGGCCACCACCGAGGACGATGGCGCCACCGGCAGCCCAGAGGCCGAGCGTGGAGATGGTGCCACCCGTGAAGGCGAGCTGACCGGGCGTGCCGGTGTTGCCGTTGGCGGCGACCGAGGTCGCGCCGGCCGGCGCGATCGTGAAGGTCGCGAAGCCGGTCACGCCGGAGGTCGCGCCCGTCGCGGTCAGGTTGTAGGTGCCCGAGCCGCCGGCCGGGAACGTGACGCGCACGGTCAGCGAGCCGTCGGCGTTCGCCGTGTAGTCCTTGGACGTGGTCGTGGTCGGCAGGGCGCCGAGCGTGACCGCACCGGCACCGGTGACCTGGACGCGGACAGCCTCGTTGTCCTGGAAGGCGCCCGGCGTGAAGGCGACGGTCGCCGTGCCCCCGGCGGTGTAGCTGCCCGAGACCGACACGTCGGAGTCCGGCGTGTACCCAGCAGCGTTGGCCGCGGTCGGGATGGCGATGAAGGCTGCGCCCGCGAGGACGGCAGCGGCGATGAGCTTCTTCATAGAAGTGGTTCCCCTAGTGATCTGATCCTTCAGACCCTGACACCCAGAGCCCGTGCACCGCTCGCAAGCCACGTGGTGCACGCGGTTGCTATGGCGAAGTTCCCTCAATCTAGCGGGAATACCCAGCGTGTTGCCACCAGATCCGTAACTTTCTCCGCACGTCACCTCAGAGACACCGGTTCGCCCGATGGTCAGCATCGTGTAACACGGAGTTCACACGAGGAGAAAACCCCAGTTCATGACCGAGATCAGTGCCACTCGCAGGCCCATATTTGTACCCCTGTGAGCCCGATGAGCACGCGTCGAGGGCGCTCAGCTTGCATCGGTTCCCCTCGATCTGGGGGTAGCTGGATCCGCGTTTCCTGGAGCAACGCGACCGTTCATCACGTTGTTAGGACCTGCGCGGGTCTATGGTTCGCGATCAGCCTTGCGGCACCGGCGCTGCGCAGTCGAAGCGCAGCGGCAGGGCCTCGGTCTGCTCGACGCCGGGGGTGGACAGCACCTCGGTGCCGGCTTTCGCGTTCTTCGCCTGCCCGAGGAAGGCGACGCGGAACGTCGCGCTCTCGCCCGGTGCCAAGACGGTCCGTAGCTGCGCGACCGGGTGACCGTCGTCGGTCGCCGTCTGCACGCCGACCCCCTTGCCGTCCCGCGAGGCGCCGAGGAAGATCGCGTCCTGCGGCGCGTAGACCGCGATGAGCGTCTTGATCTTTCCGGGCTCGGTGCCGAAGTCCCCTCCGCCGGTGACGTACCTGGGAAGGCTCGTGGCCGCGTCGGCCGGCGCCGTGTTCTTGATCGTGACCTCGACCGCGGAGGTCGGCAAGCCGTCCTTCCGGCAGACCGACGACCCGACCGAGACCGTCTTCTGCAGGTAGTAGTCCATCTTCGAGCCGGTGCCGTCGTTCAGGTAGACGCCGAACTGCCGGGTCTCCTCGTCCGCCGTCGGCAGCGCGCCGGAGACGGCCGTACCGTCGATGAGCTGTTCCTCGGACGCGTCGGCGCTCCAGAGCCGGAGCCGTCCCTCTCCCGCCGACTGCGTCAGCGCGGCGACGAACTGCTTCGCGTTGAACCCGCCGCTCGAGACCTTCTCGAACACCGCACTGGCCGCCGAGGCGAAGAACGCGTCCTGCACCCTCGGGTCGGAATACTTCGCGTACGCCTCGCTCAGCAGCAGCTTGACGGCATTGTCGGACGTGAGCGTGTCACCGGTCGCGAGCTGCACGGGCCCGGTCGCCTTGAGGAGGTAGCCGAGGGTCACGGGGTCGATGGCGATGACGCCGTGCACCTGCTGGCCGGTCTCCCGCTGCCACATCGCCTGGGCGAGCTTGCCGGAGACGTCGAAACGGGGGGTGAGCGTCACGTCCTGCATGTACTGCCCGGTGATGTCGCCGTAGAGCGCCTTCGTGCCGTCGTCGAGTGGGAGCACCGACTGCGGGTACGGGCCGAACGAGGAGCCCGACCGCTGGTCACCGAAGGCGACGGAGCCGTCGTTCACGTTGAGCAGCGCCACGGCGCCGGGGATCCCGCCGCCCGCCCGGAGCTCGGCGTTGTTCTGGAAGAGCAGCAGGTACTGCCGGTCGCCGTCGGCGCCGAGCATCGCCGGGGCGAGCTGCACGACCCGGCTCGCGGTGTCGACCTGTCCGTGCACGGACGTCAGGGCGTTGCGAAGCTGGTTCACCGCGGACGTCACCGGAGAAAGCGTGTTTGCCGTGTCGATCGCATCGGCGTCCGTGACCGCCTTGTCGATCGTCGCGGTCGCCCTTGCGACCGGTGCCTGCGCTTGCACGAGGGGCTGCAGGTCGACCTTGCCGTTCTTCGGCGCGAACGAGTCGGTGCCGAGCTTGCCGACGACGCCGGCGACCGGGCTGACCGCACCCTGCGACACGTCGTCGACGACGCCGGCGATCTGGCGGACGGCACGCAGGTTGGTGCCGAAGAAGGGGACGTGCTCCGAAGCGCGCCACATCGGGTCGCCGGTCAACGAGCGGGCCGCGTCGGCCTCGTCCTCCAGGTGCGCGGCCGTCTTCTCCGCGCTCGCGGTGTCGCCACTCGTCAGCTGTGTCCGGAGCGTCTGGACGTCGGCGACTGCGTTCTCCAGGTGTCCCTTCGCGAGCACACCGCGCACCCCCACCCAGGCGACGGCGAGGATGACGAGCAGGACGATGGCCAGGACGATCCACAGCACGATCCGGGCCCTGTTCCCCCGGCGTACAGCAGTGCGTCGCGACTCGGGCAGGTCGGACATGAGGGCAATCCTACGGTCCCTCATGTCCGCCTCCCGTCACTGACGGATCGAGTCGGCGTTCTCGTGGAACCAGTCGATCGTGCTGCGCAGGCCGTCCTCGAGCCCGATCTGTGCGGTCCATCCTGCCTCGGCGAGCTTCGACACGTCGAGCAGCTTCTGCGGCGTGCCATCGGGCTTCGACGTGTCCCACACGGTCTCGCCCTCGAACCCGACGACCTTCGCGATGGTCTCGGCGATCTCGCGGATGGTCACGTCCGACCCGGTGCCGACGTTGACCTGGTCGGGCCCGTCGTAGTGCTCGATCAGGTGGAACACCGCGGCGGCCATGTCGTCGACGTGCAGGAACTCGCGGCGCGGTGTCCCGGTGCCCCAGTTCTCCACGCGGGTCACGCCGTCCCGGACCGCCTCGTCGTAGCGACGGATCAGTGCGGGCAGGACGTGGGACCCCGTCGGCGAGAAGTTGTCGCCGGGCCCGTACAGGTTCGTCGGCATCGCCGAGATCCACGGCAGCCCGTGCTGACGGCGCACGGCCTGCACCTGCAGGATCCCCGCGATCTTCGCGATCGCGTACGCGTCGTTCGTCGGCTCCAGGTGCCCGGTCAGCAGGGCGTCCTCGTGGATCGGCTGCTCTGCGAGCTT
Organism: Curtobacterium sp. AG1037; assembly: GCF_003349855.1. Lineage (NCBI taxonomy): Bacteria > Bacillati > Actinomycetota > Actinomycetes > Micrococcales > Microbacteriaceae > Curtobacterium > Curtobacterium sp. AG1037. The sequence continues at coordinate 118,580 of NZ_QQAO01000005.1, forward strand.
CGGGTAGATGCACGACGAGCCGAGGAACACCAGGCGCTCGACACCGTGCTCGACCGCAGCGTCCATGACGTTCACCTGGATCTGCAGGTTCTCGCTGAGGAAGTCGTGCGGGTAGGTGTTGTTCGCGAGGATCCCGCCGACCTTCGCGGCCGCGAGCACGACGTGCTTCGGGCGCTCGTGTGCGAAGAAGTCGAACACCGCGGTGCGGTCCTTGAGGTCCAGCTCGGCGGACGTCCGGCTCACGAGGTCGGTGAAGCCCTCAGCCTCGAACTTCCGCTGCACCGCGGAGCCCACGAGCCCGCGATGGCCGGCGATGTAGACGCGGTCGGACCGATCGAGCGGTCCGGGGGTGAACGAGGTCTCGGCCATCAGGACTCCCAGCTCGCGAGCTTCACGGTGTCGATCCACGGACGGCCCTCGTGGCCGAGCGCCTCGATGTCGGCGTCGACCATGATGCGAGCCAGCTCAGCCGTGTCGACCGTGGCCTCCCAGCCAAGCTTCTCCTTGGCCTTCGATGCGTCGCCGACCAAGGCGTCCACCTCGCTCGGGCGCAGGTACCGCTCGTCGAACCGGACGTGGTCCTCCCAGTTCAGCCCGGCGTGCGAGAACGCCGTCGACAGGAAGTCCTTGACCGTGAAGTTGCCCCCGGTGGCGAGGACGAAGTCGTCCGGTTCGTCGACCTGCAGCATCCGCCACATGCCTTCGACGTACTCCGCCGCGTAGCCCCAGTCGCGCACCGAGTCGAGGTTGCCGAGGTACACGTGATCCTCGAGTCCGGCCTTGATCCGAGCCACGGCGCGGGTGATCTTGCGGGTGACGAACGTCTCGCCGCGGCGCGGGGACTCGTGGTTGAAGAGGATGCCGTTGACGGCGAACATGCCGTACGCCTCGCGGTAGTTCCGGGTCACCCAGTAGCTGTAGACCTTCGCGGCTCCGTACGGGGAACGCGGCCAGAACGGCGTCTCCTCGTTCTGCGGCGGCGGGGTCGCGCCGAACATCTCGGACGACGACGCCTGGTAGAAGCGCGTGTGGATGCCCGACATCCGGACGGCTTCGAGCATGCGCATCGAGCCGACACCCGTGACGTCACCGGTGTGCTCCGGCTCGTCGAACGAGACGCGCACGTGGGACTGCGCGGCGAGGTTGTACACCTCGTCCGGCTTCAGCTCACCGAGCAGGCTGACGAGCCGCGCACCGTCACCAAGGTCGCCGTAGTGCAGGAAGAGCTTCGCATCCGGGTTGTGCGGGTCGACGTACAGGTGGTCGATCCGCGAGGTGTTGAAGGTCGAGGCGCGGCGGATGACGCCGTGCACCTCGTAACCCTTCCGCAGGAGCAGCTCGGCCAGGTACGACCCGTCCTGCCCGGTGATGCCCGTGATGAGTGCGCGCTTCGTCAATCGTGTCCCGATCCCGTGGAGGTAGCAGTCCGACGTCCCCGCGTCAGCGCCTGCAGAAGTTGAGCATAAGTGTTGAAAGAGGCCTGGCTGGACAAGCGCTCCCGACGGAAGCGCTGCCCGGCGAGCCCCATCTCTGCCGCCCGTTCCGGGTCGGCCGAGAGCGCCTCAGCAGACTCGAGCAGCGCCCCCGGCTCGCCCGCCGCAACGGAAATGCCCCCGCCGGACAGGACCACCTCGCTTTCGGTGACGCTCCCCGGATCCGTCGCTGCCACAACGGGAAGGCCGGTACTGAAGTAGGACGTGAGCTTGCTCGGAACCGCCATCCCAGCGACGCCGGGCTTCTCGTTGACGAGCAGTGCGTCTGCTGCCACGAGGGCGCGGCGGAACTCCCCATCAGGGAGCGAGCCGAGCATCTGCAGCGCAGGGACCTGTTCGGCAGCGCGCTCGAGTTCCCGCCGCTGATTCCCATCGCCGAGGAGCACGAAGCGGACACGACTGCCCCGTTCGCCAGCGAGCCTTGCCGCCTCGACGACGTTCTCGAGCCCCTGCTTGACCCCCATGTTGCCGGCGTGGAGCACGACGAAGTCGTCCTCCTTCCAGCCGAGTTCCGTTCGTGCTGCGGCACGGTCGACGGGATCGACGTCCTCGAGGTGCGACCAGTTGCGCACGACCGTCACGGCCTGCGGAGCGACGCCGAGCTCCTGGACGACCGTGTCACGGAATCGCTCGTGGATCACGACGACCGCGTCCGCGCGCCTGAGCAGCCACCCCTCCATCGCTGCGACCGCCCGCGCAAGGCGACCCGGCCGTTCACCGAGCTCACGCAGTCCGAGGGAGTACAGGTCCTGGACCCAGACGACGACAGGAGTCCGGCGGCCGAGCCGAGCCCGCAGGAAGGCGATCGCACTCGACAAGAGCGCGGGTGACACGAGCACGATGGCATCCGGGCGGCCCAGCCGCGCCAGCGTCGATGCGAGACCGAACGAGATCTCCGAGATCGCGCGCGACAGCCCGCCCGGCTTCGAGGGAAGGCGGTGACGGAATCGCTCGACGACGACGCCAGCGCGCGACTCACGAGACCGCCGGGGCGGCTCTCCGTCGAACCGCCATTGCGGATAGTGGGGGTGCGCGGTCAGGACACGCACGCGGAACCCGCGGCGAGCGAGCTCCTCGGCGAGACCTGCCGAGTACGGCGCGATCCCAGTGGTCTCCGGGGTGTAGTTCATGCCGATCAGCAGAACCGACATGGGCTTCGTCACCGGCTGAACATAACAGTCGCTATGGCTTGGTGAGCACCTCCGGGAGCGAAAGGCCGATTCGAGCAATGACGCCCGAACGGGGCACGCCTGCCCTAACCTGAGCGATAACCAAGGATCAGGAGGCGAGCGCCGTGGCTCGGATCGTCATCATGCAACCGTACGTGCCGACGTACCGCGCGCCGTTCTTCGAGGCCCTCGCGGCCCGTCTGGCGGAACAAGGTCACGAGCTGGTGATCGCCGCAGGAGAGCCGACCGGCGCGCAAGCGAAGCGACGAGACGTGGCCCGCATCGAGGGTGTCAGTCAGCGCCGACTGCGAGCAAGGACCATGAGCCTCGGTCGCGCTCGGCTCCGACTCGTCAACGGTCGATCAGTCTGGAAGGACGCAGACGTCGTCGTCGCCGAACTCGCCGCGGGCGCCACCGCGACCTACGGCGCACTCCTACAGTGTCGGCGACCAGTCGGCGTCTGGGGTCATGTCGAGGCGTTCACCGCGCCGGACAATCGGCTGACGCGTTCGCTCCGTCGATGGCAGACACGAGCAGCGACCCACGTCCTCGCCTACACCGACACCGGGGCTGCTGTGGCAAAGGACTGGGGCGTGGACGCTGCACGCGTCACGTCACTGCACAACACGATCGACGTGACCGCCCTCTCGCAGGCGATCGAGCGGGTGAAGGCAGTCGATCGGTCAACGGTGCGATCGCGTCTCGGACTCGGCAGCGGTCCTGTCTTCGCCATGATCGGCGGTATCGACGCGAGCAAGCGCATCGACCTCGTCGTCGGAGCGCTCGATGCCCTGTGGGCGTCACGCCCCGACATCCAGCTCCTCGTCGGCGGAAGAGGCGAACTCGAGCCCGCCTTCGATGCGGCCGTCGCACGCGGCCAGGTCCGGTTGGTCGGGTACGTCGGCAACGATGCCAAGGCAGAGTTCGCACGCGTGGCCACCGCGCTGCTCAACCCGGGGCGAGTGGGGCTGATCGCGGTCGAGAGCATGGCGATGAAGCTGCCGATCGTGACGACTTCCGGCGCTCGGCACGGCCCTGAGTACGAGTACCTCACACCGGGCACGGACAGCATCGAATGTGGACCGAACGCATCGGAACTCGCGGCGACGCTCATCGCGCTCGCCGACGACTCCGAGCGAGTTGGGCAGCTGTCGACCGCGATCGGCGAGCGGCTCAACGCGTTCGCACTCAGTCACATGGTCGACCGGTACGCCAGCGCCCTCGAGTCGCTCGTCGACGACGCGAAGACGAGATCGGGTCACTCTAAGATGTAGCCACACGAGGTCGCTCCTCGCAGGCAGAGGGGATCGGGGACTCATGACAACCGACGTGACGCGAGTCATCAAGTTGAAGGACGCTCCCGGCGAACGGACCGCTTGGGGACGCCCGAGGGCGGTCGTCTACCTCTGGGGGATCGCAGAGCTCCTCTTCGTGACGAATCCCTGGCAGATCTCGTCCGGCCTGCGAATCAAGGTCCTCCGCGCCTTCGGTGCGGAGATCGGTACCGGAGTGATCTTCCGACCCAGGACCCGAGTTCGCTTCCCGTGGAAGTTGCACATCGACGACGACAGCTGGATCGGCGAAGGCGTCTGGTTCCACAATCAAGACCACATCTACGTCGGCCACGACGTCGTCATCTCCCAGGAGACCTTCCTCACGACCGGCAGCCACGCGTACAAGCGCGACATGGGTCTCCTCACCCGCCCGATCCACATCGAAGCCGGCGCCTGGATCACCTCTCGCTGCATGGTCCTCGGTGGTTCAAGGATCGGGAGATCAGCTCTCGTGCGGCCTATGTCTGTGGTCAACTCGGAGCTCCCCGAAAACGTTGTAGCGTCGGGCAACCCGGCGAAAGTAGAGGGCCCCCGCTTCGATGTGTGAGAAAAAAGCGAGTAGTGATGGCACACCGATCCGGATCATTCACTTCGTGGCGCATGTCAGCCCCGATGGAAGATATGGAGGACCGCTTCGTGTAGCGACGGACCTTGCGCGAGCGCAACGCGAAGCTGGCCACCACGTGCGCATCATTGCCACTTACGAAGACTTCGATACGCCTCCAGCGCGCATAGGAGGCACGCGATTTCACGGGTTCCCAGCGCACCGGCTGGTCGGACGGGGCTACGGAGCGCTATTCTCAATAGCCCTCCTACGCAGCTTGTGGCGCCTCAGTCGCGACGTCGACGTGGTGCACGTACATCTGGCCCGTGACACACTCACTTCGTTCGGAGCTGTCCTACTCCGAATCAGAAATCGACGCTATGTGCTACAAACCCACGGAATGATCGAGGCGAAGCGCGGCATCGCGACGCACACGTTTGACACTCTTATCCTTCGTTCCACCCTCCGCGGCGCGAGTACTATATTCGCGCTGACAGAAAGCGAAGCACAGCTCTTCGGATCACTTGGCGCATCGCCTCAACGCATCATCATCCAGCCCAATGGCGTCCACTTATCTCCTCCGATAAACACGGCGCGAGACAGGGTTCTCTTCCTCGCACGTTTGCACCCGCGGAAGGGAGGGCTGCGTTTTACCGAAGCCGCTCTACAGCTCGCTCCGGAATTCCCCGATATTAGCTTCGTCGTCGCCGGCCCGGACGAGGGGGACGGAACGACGATCCGTCTTGCAATAGAGCGCGCCGGATCACCGAGCAACGTAAGAATGATCGGTGGAGTCGCACCAGAAGAGGTCGGCAGACAGATGGCAGGAAGCAAACTGTACGTCCTACCCGCCGAGCGCGAACCATTTGGCCTAACAATTCTTGAGGCGCTGACCCAGGGGACTCCCGTGCTTTTGCATGAAAGCTCAAGCCTGGCTCCGGAAGTATCGAAGGCAAAAGCCGGATTCGTATACACAGGTACTGCCGTTGATCTCGCCAGGCAGATGCGCGAATTGCTGCAGAACCCGACTCGGCTTGAGGACGCAAGACAGCAGGCATACTCTCTCGCTCAAGATTACGACGTCATTAAAGTGGCCGCGGGGATCACCCGCCACTACTATCAAACAGGACAAGCCCGATGAACATCAGTTGGTTCACCAACGTAGCGGCGCCCTATCGCATGCCAATCTGGGATCACGTTCGAAAAAACCATCAACTCAAAGTGCACCTCCTGGAGACCCCCGACTCCCTAGCCAAGGAGGGACGTCGCCCGTCCGATTGGGCACCCACGCTGAGCGATGACTTCGAGCAGGTGCCTAACTACACGTTTCGGCACGGTGAGAAGTCATATTACTTTGCTCGGAAGCTTCGGCTCATCCCTCAACGCACGGATGTCGCTCTCTTAGGCGGCTGGGAATCCCCAGTATATTTCCAATTACTATTCGAGACGAAGTTTCGACACGTCCGAAGCGTGGGCTTTTACGAGTCCACACTCAAGTCGAATTCGCACAGTTCGGGTCCGATCGCCGCAGCCCGCAGCACGTTTTTCCGAGCACTCGACGCGGTCGTGGTACCTGGCGAAGCCGCCGAGGAGGCACTTCTTAGCTTCGGCGTCCAACCAACCCGGATTCACAGGGGCTTCAACGCAATCGATGTTGCTATGTTCAACGACGCAGCCCGCCAGGCCTGGGCCCAGCACCGAGACCGACCGCAAGGGGGCAGGCGCTATGTTTTTGTTGGCCAATTGATCGATCGGAAAAACCCGGAGCTACTACTCCGAGCCTTCCATAAGTCAGCGAGCATCGATGATTCCCTCACCTTTGTCGGGCAGGGCGATCTACGCAGCGATCTCCTCGAATTGACTCGCAGGTTCGCTCTTGAGGACCGCGTGGAATTCATGGACTACGTCACAAATGAATCCCTCGCCTCACTGCTACCCACGTTCGATACTCTGGTGCTGCCGTCCGAGCAGGAAGTCTGGGGCCTCGTCGTGAATGAGGCGCTCGCAGCGGGTTTGTCCGTTGTTGTGAGCTCGAACGCGGGTGTTTCTCGCTCAGTGGCGTCGATGGCCGGAGTCACAGTTGTACCGCCCACCCTTGAGGCGATCTCAGCGGCTCTGCGCGGACTCAGCAAGCTGCCTGCCGACCATATTGTCTCTCCGGAGATATTGAAATACACACCAGAAGCCTTCTCAGACGTCTTTCTGGAAGCGATGAGGGTACGTTGACTTACAGACAGGCTGTCGCGCGAGCAGTAGGAGTTCTTCGATTCGCCATCTGGTCACGAACCCCGCGCGTACGAGCCAAAGGCCTCGGGAGACTTGACGGTTTCCCGCGAATGCGCCTCCTCGGCGGGAGCACCGTGGAGCTCGGGCCACGCGTCCGGCTCTTTCCTCGAGTTCGATTAGAGACCACTTCGCCTACCGCGGCGATCTACATTGGCGCGAGAACCTATCTCAACCGCAATGTGGAGATCAATTGTGCCGAAACAATTACGATAGGCACCGACTGCGCGATCGCCTGGGATGTACTCATCATGGACAACGACGCGCACAGCCTGAACGGTGCCTATGGCCGAAAGCCCGTGCGCATTGGCAACCACGTCTGGATCGGCCAAGGGGCACGCGTATTGAAAGGCGTAACGGTGGGAGATGGAGCAGTGATTGCACTCGGAAGCATAGTGACGCGAGACGTCCCAGCCCGAGCGCTCGTCGCCGGACAACCGGCCCGCGTTATCAGAGAGAACGTTTCTTGGGATCTTTGAGAAACTGACTTCATGGCACAGCGACCTTCTCCTGAACAAATCCGCGCGCGGCGTTCTCACCCAGCATCACTCCTAGGCTGCACCAATAGCGCGCCGCACTCAAGGCGTCACCGCGTTTTCAGGTCGGTGGCCTCCTCAGTGCATCAGGACCCACGCCCCGCTACTGCTGTGCTTCAGAAGTCGATGAGTTGTTCGCCCGATTGAGCGTCAAGAAGAAAGCTAAAATGAACGGCCAGTAAAGGTAGCGCTCAACGATACCATTGTTCAGTATCCCAAACATCAAAACGATACATGCGCTCCAGCTGAGTTGGGCAGTCAGTTCGTCGCGTGAGCCTCGAAGACCGCGGACGAACACCGACCCAATTCCGGCGTAGAAAACTGCGAAGAGCAATAAGCCGCCGCCGGCGAGCAAGATGAGGGGCACCATTTCACCGAGCCAGCTCGATAGGCCAGCGCCCAGAATAGGGTGGCTTACGAAGATCTCGAACCCTTCCTGCAGAGCTTGTGCACGAGCAGTATTCGAAAGCTGAGCTGATCCAGCCGAGAATCGCGTCGTCGCCCACACCTGCGGAAGGACCAGTATCCCAACCGCAGTGGCTAGGAGCCCAAGAGGGATACCCCAGATCCCACGGCCGCTCAGTCGCAACCGGACTACTCCCGAACCGACGAACGCAATGAGCCCCATAGCCAAACCCGCGCGCGACCCTGAAAGAAACAGGCTCCAGACCCCCGCAGTCAGACCGATGAACGCAAGCATCCGCAGTTGGACCTTTTTTTCTCGCCCAAAAGCGTAATGACAGAAAAGCGGGATCGCAACGCAAACAGTTTCGGCGAGTGAATTAGGGTGATTAGAAAGGCCGACCGATCGTACGGCAGAGTCGACGTGATAAAGGAAAGGAAGGTCTGGAAGTCCGGCTGCATACTGCACCACCGTCCACACGGCGCTTATCCCAATTCCAACCGACCAGAATCCCGCCAGTCGGACGAGTGCATCCTTCCGATCGCGGAACGCACTCGTCGCCACGCCGATAATTGTCCAGCACAGGAGGATGCGCCCAAGGAAAGCCGCTGACCCGCCCGCTGTTTCTCCGACCGACTCACCTGTGGTGTATAGCGCGGCGGTGAGCTGTTGAAATGGAAGCCGATCGAACACGATCGCATCCCGCGCCATAAGCATCAGGACCAAGGCGGGCAGCAGCAGGAACTGCCACCGCAGCTGCAATGTGACCCGGCCCGCTGCCAGGCTAACCGCGGATAGAATTGCGGCAGCGACTAGAAAGAAATCGGCGAGATTGAGGCCCACCAAGCGAAAACCAGTCCACCCAGAAGTGAGAGCAGCAAACGCCAATGCGAGGAGGAGCAATCTGCCCCGGGGAGCGGTGGCGCTCAAGGGTGGCTTCGCGTTAACCGTCCTTATCAGAGCCATCAGGAACTCCGTGAGTAGTTGTTTGCTGACGAAGGAGCTGAGCTCACCCTCGCGGCGAAAATGACCTGCAGCAAGATCGCAATCGCTAATCCAACTTCGAAGCCAATCAAGGCCAGCACGGCTCCCCCGACTGAGGCACCAACCGCCACAAGAACCAATCCGATCACGGCTCCCGTCATGGTCGCGCGCGCCAACGATTGCATCTTACCCGCCGTTGCCAAAACCGCGTGGCCGAACGCTTGCTCGACGAGAATGAGCGCCAGAGCGGCACCGAGCACTCCGACCTGAGCGAGAGTGAAGGTCAAGGACCGAGCGACGAGAAGATGAAGGATTGCCCTTCCGAAGAGCAAGAAGATAAAGAATCCCACGACTGCAATTGCAACGACGATCGCCGTCACTCTCCTCACAGCGTCCGCTCTTCCTGCACCTTCCGCTCGCGCAACATAACCCTGAGATACCTGCACCACGGGGGAAACCGCTGAGGCAAATTGACGCTGCACTTTGTCAAACACCGCATACACTGGCAACGCAGCTGGCGCGATGATGCCCACTAATACAATGGGCATCGCCGTAAAGGCAGATGAAGTTGCCGCCGCGACCATGCCGTGAGATTGTGCACGCAGTACCCGTAGAGTTCCCCTGAGAGACACCGAGCTACGATTTTCTGAGCCATGCGTCGATCCGATGTTGAGTGACGCAATCAATACTCCAGTGGCTATTCCCGCGAGCTGAATCATGAGCGCGGCCGCCGCCGATAGTCCAGCCGCAAGCCAAACCACCGCGATCATAGTCGAAACGGCCCGTGGAATCGTATCAATCACGATCAGTCGCCACGGCTGACCAATTCCGACATAGAACCAGCCGGGGCTGAATGCGACCGCAGCTGTCACGACAAGAGCTAACGATGCAATCGCAGAGAATCTTCCGATGACAAGGAACAAGATGACCAAGCCAAACGGAATCGCAGCGAGTGCCACCATTGATCTGCCCCCGAGCGACTCGAGATATCGCAAACGACGGGTTTGCCAATCGGCTCGTGCGACGTAAGTAGGCCCGGCTAATCCCCAACCATATCCCGTCAAAACGCCACAGAAGCCTCCAATCGCCTGCGCTACAGCAATGTTCGCCCACTCTCGAGCACCCACTGCGACGATTAGGGCGGGAATTATGATCAACCCAGCAACCGCCAGGATCAGCATGTTGACCGCAAAACCGCTAGTGAGGGAAGCTTGTCGCCCGATGGCACGTGCGCGCGTCACGCGCCTCTCCTTTTCGCTGCGCCCGACACTCCATCAAGAACTTCCACTGTGAACCGGTCCCAATCGTTCAACCGTCCCGCGCTGACACGACCAGAGACATTCGCGGCCCGAGCAAGTCTCTCGAGGGAAGGCAAGGGCTCAGTCTCACTGATGGCTCGCCGCAGCTGCAAAGTGTCGGCTGGTTCGACTACATGGCCGTCGCCTGCTTCTAGTACTTCGGATGCGCCTGTCGCCGTCGTCGTGATGATGGGGAGCCCTGAGGCCAAGGCTTCGCCCACCACAAGCCCGTAGGCATCCTCAACACTGGGAAGAACGAAAGCGTCCGCTTTGTTGAACATCGCTCGCAGTTGATGGTGTGCAACAACTGGATGATAGCGGACATTATCTGGCAATTTATCAATCAACTCTTTCGCCACCCGTGGGCCGACAAGATCGAGCGTGACTTTTTGACCCTTCACGGCTTCAAGCAGAAAAGGTAAACCTTTGCGATAGCTGATCTGTCCTACGTAGAGTAGTCGAACCTTGCCCGGTTCCCGTGTTGTCGTGCATTCGGCAAAGAATCTGTCGCGATCAACGCCGTAAGGAACCGTCAAGATCTTCGAACTATCGAGGCCTGCGGTCTTCATTTGTTGTGCGACGCCTTGCGATGGTACCAGGACGACTTCTGCGAGAGCGAGCTCACGCTCGATGCGTTCCACCAGCGCGAGAGGCAGAAGCTCCCTTCGCGCCTTCGATCCGTAGACGTCAGAGAGGATGGTGTTGCGCGCTCTGGGATGAGCGTCAACTTGATGGAGAACTCGATGCGCGCGCCCGCAGGTTTCGAACATCCGGGCGGACGCACCCGGCATTCCAAGGAGAATATTTGCATCGCGCACTATCTTTGCGGCAGCCTGGTCAAACGGCTGCCGGATTGCCCGCATTGGATCAGTTCGCCCGCCACTGAACAGGCCCAGACGGGCACCCAACCGAATCACCTCAAGGGAAGGCGCAATTTCAAGCAATCGTGAAGGCTCTATCCCAATCTGTGCGCTGCGATCTCCGACATTTGCACCAGAGGGACGCACGAACGCATTCTTCACGAGTTTGCTAGGCAAAATCAGGCGATCAAGCTTGCGCATGCGGTCCAAACCGCGAGCAAGCTGCAACGCTGCGCCCTCTGCGTACGGCGCGGCAATGGTCCAGTCCTGATCGTACTCAGTACGCGCCACGCTGCTCCAATACGGCTCGGCCGGTTTTCCATAGAATGGCGAAGTCACCAACAAGGGACCAATTCTCGACGTAGAACAGGTCCAACCGCACTGAGTCTTCCCAGGACAGGTCCGACCGTCCGCTCACCTGCCACAAGCCCGTCAACCCCGGCTTCACCAGGAACCGTCGGTGCACGTGGGAGTCGTACCGCTCGACCTCGCGGGCGAGCGGCGGACGCGGACCCACGAGGGACATGTCGCCGCCGAGGACGTTGAACAGCTGCGGCACCTCGTCCAGGCTGTACCGCCGCATGAACGCACCGATGCGGGTCACCCGGGGGTCGTTCTTCATCTTGAACAGGACGGCGTTGCCCTCGGCTCGGTCGAGCGTGCTGAGCTCCTGCAGACGGGCCTCGGCGTCGACGACCATGGAGCGGAACTTGATCATCCGGAAGGTCGAGCCGTTCAGGCCCACGCGCTCCTGCCGGAAGAACACAGGTCCAGGAGACGACGTCTTGACGAGGAGCGCAAGGACGAGGAGCACCGGGGACAGGACGAGCAGAAGCGCAGCTGATCCGACCAGGTCGAATGCCCGCTTCGTGTAGAGCTTCCGACCGGAGTACGTCGGGGTCTCGACGTGGATCAGCGGCAGGCCCTGCACGGGACGGGTGTGGATGCGCGGACCGCCGATGTCGGTCAGGCTCGGCGCGACGACCAGGTGCTGCCGGCCGGGTTCGAGCGACCAGCTGAGCCGGCGGACCCGCTCGGGCGGCAGGTCGTCCGAGCTGGTGATGACGACGGTGTCGGCGCCGGTCAGCTGGAGCGCCGACGCCACGTCGTCGATGCCACCGAAGCTCTCGATCGTCGAGCCGTCCAGCACTCCGCGGGTCCCGTTGGACACCGCGGCACCCACGACCCGGTAGCCGGCCTCGGGTGTGCGGGCGAGCTCGCGACCGATGTGGAGCACGCTCGCGGTGGACCCGACGAGCAGGACCCGGGCGGAGTAGCCCCCGTGCTTGCGCTCGGCGACGAGCCACTGCCGCCACATCCATCGCGAGAGCAGCAGGACCAGGATCCCGACCGGGAACGCGATGAGCACGTACCCACGGGCCAGGTCGACGTGCAGCAGGAACGCTGCGATCGCGAGCAGTCCGAACACCCGCACGCTCGAGTCCGCGACCAGGCGGTACTCCGCACTGCCGGTGCCGATGACGCGGGCTCCGCGGGTGTCGTACAGGGCGAGGGCCGTCATCCACACGACGATCACGACGACGGAGATCGCGAAGTAGCTGAGCCGCAGGTCAGCGGTGTTCGTCGCGAGGTTCGAGCTGAGACCGAGCCAGGCGATCTGCACGCCGAACACGACCCAGATCAGTGCGAGCAGGTCCGTGACCAGCACACGCCGCGAGTACGTGCGGCTCCACTCCTGCGTCGCCGCAGGAGCAGATGTCGGCCGGACCCGCTCCGCCGTCACGGTCGGCCCCGGCTCACCACGTCTTGCCCCCGTCCGCGGACACCGCGACCGTGTCACCCGCCCACATCCACACGGACTGCCCCGCCCGGTCGAACGCGATCGGCCCGGTGGTCTGCGCCGGGTTGCACCCCACGGGCGTGGTCGGCGTCGACGGCGTGACCCCGATGGCGGTCATGGTCGCGACCTGCACGCCCTCGCACGCCGCGGCCCCGACCCGCGCGAGCGTGTACGCGTTGCCGTCGACCGCGACGCCGCGAACGCCGCCGAGCGGCACGTCCACCCACGCGGCGGTGCCGGTGCGCCACTCGACCTGGCCGTCGCAGACGACGATCGCGGTGCGGGTGCCCTGGAACGCGTCGAGCGGTTCCGGGCACGGGTTCGCGACGGTGGTGGTGCCGAGGCGCACGCCGTCCGGCGTGATGCCGGCGCCCGAGGCGCCGGCTGCCGCCGCCTTCCAGGTCACGCCGTCGTCGACGGAGGTCCGCTCGGTCGCCTCGCAGCCGTCACCGACGGCCTCCAGCAACGAGAGTCCGTCCGTGGTCGCGCGCATCCCCCACACGGCGCGCACGTCGTCACCCAGGGCGACGGGCGTCCACGTGGTCCCACCGTCGACGGTGTGCTCCAGCACCACCTGCGCGACGGAACACGACGCACTGGAGGCACGCCATGCCTCCCGTCCGTCCACTGCGGACAGCAGACGGCGGGCCGGGCCCTGGGACGCACCCTGCGCGGACGCGTCCGGTGTCGGGGTGGCGGACGCCGACGGCGTCGGCGTCGCGTCCGAGGACGCTCCGAAGGTGGGGACCGGTCGGGGTGAGCCGACCGCCTCCGGGGCGGTCCGCCCCAGCGCCATCGCGACGAGCACGACGTCCACGACGACCAGGAGCACCACCACGGCGGCGACGCCGATCAGGGTGTTCCGTTTCAGATCACTGCCGAGGCCTCGGGCCCCCCGGCCTGCACGCATGTCGTCCCCCGGTCTCAGCGGTCGGCCCGGCGCAGCGTGCCGAGCTTCCCACGCGCCTGCTTCGGCGCCTTCGTGTCGGGCTGGGTGGGCTCTGCCTCGTCCAGTCCGTAGCCGTAGCCGTACCCGTAGCGGCCGTAGCCGTACGCACCCGGTCCGCGCACCGGCATCATCGTGATGACGAAGCCCGCGATCGGGGCGCCGACGTTCTCGAGCGACGCGACGGCGGCGGCGAGCTGGCCCTTGTGGGTCTTGCCGGAGGCGACGGCGAGGATCGCGCCGGACGCCTTCTTCGACAGGATCGCCGCGTCGGTGACGGGCAGCAGCGGCGGGGCGTCGAACAGCACGTAGTCGAACTGGCCCTCGAGCGTGGTGATGAGGTCCTGCATGGCCTTCGAGCCGAGCAGCTCCGACGGGTTCGGCGGGATCTGACCGGCGGGCAGCACGACCAGGTTGCCGCGGCCCCAGGGCTGGGCGACGTCCTCGAGCGAGGCGCGGCCGATGAGCACGTCGGTCAGCCCGGCGGAGCCGTCGACCTCCATGTACTCGTTCACGCGCGGGCGGCGCAGGTCGGCGTCGATCAGGATGACGCGGAAGCCGGCGCTGTCGAGCGCGATCGCCAGGTTCGCGACGGTGGTGCTCTTGCCCTCGGACTGCATCGACGACGTCATCACGAAGGTGCGTGCGCCGGTGCCCAGGTCGAGGAACTGCAAGTTCGTGCGGAGCGTGCGGAAGGACTCGGCGCGCGGGCTGCGCGGGTCGACCTGGACGATGAGCGGCCGCTCGGAGGCCTTGCCGTCGAACGCGATGCCGCCGACGACGGGCTTGGCGCTGATCTTCTCGACGTCGGTCTCGGTGCGGACGCGGTTGTCGAGCGTCTCGCGCAGCACGGCGATGCCGACGCCGAGCGCCAGACCGACGAGCAGCCCGAGGGCGATGTTCACGGGAACGTTCGGGCTGACCGGGCTGAGCGGCACGTCGGCCTGCTTGACGCGGGTGAGCTTGACGGTGCTCGTGCCGTTCGCGTCGGTGGCCTCGATGTCCTGCACGACGTTGGTCAGGCTGGACGACACCGCGTTGGCGATCTCGGTGGCCTGCACCGGGTTCGTGTCGTTCACGGTGATGGAGATGAGCGTGGTGCTCGTCGGCGCCGTCGCCGAGACCATCTTCGCGAGCTGGTCGGCGTTCATGTCGAGCTTGAGTGACGAGATCACCGGCAGGAGCACGATGGGCGTCTCCACCAGGTTCGAGTACGTCAACACGCGCTGCTGCGTGAAGGTGTTGCCCTGCGCCAGGTCACTCGCGCTGCCCGACGTCTCCGTCGACACGAACACCTGGGCAGAGGCGGAGTACACCGGCTTCTTCAGCAGCGAGAAGCCGGCCGCGGCCGCCACCCCCACCAGGGCGAGCACCACGATGAGCACCCACCCCTTGCGGAGCACAGTGATGTAGTCGCGCAGTTCCACGCGGCCGTCCTTCCCCGATCCTCGCCGTCCCTGTGGTCCCGACACAGGCCTGCAGAGGTTTTCCCAGCAGACGGCATTCAAATAGTGCCACATGGATGAGGCCCACTCGGCTGTTCTCCCCGATCCGCGTCGGTGGTCCTCTACGCTCGCCCCATGACGCCCCAGCCGGAAGCGGCCGCCCACGAGCCATCGACCGCCCGGCAGCGGGACCTCGTCGCCCTGCTCATCGCCCTCGTCGTGGCGGTCGTGCTCGCCCGGATCGTCAGCACCCTGACGCTCCGCGGGGCGATCCCGACGCCGGTGCTGCAGGTGCTCGTCGGCGACCTGTCGGTTTGGGTGCCGCTCGCGCTCGGTGCCGTGTGGGTGCTCGCGCGGACGGGCCGGGGCACGCTCGCCCGGTTCCGGATCGAGCTCGGCGACCTGGTCTTCGCGCTCGGTATCGTGATCCTGGCGCGGGTGCTCGACGTGGTCCTGGCGATCTCGTTCACGGGGACGACCGGACTGACCCCCGCGCCGTCGCTCGGGGCTCCCGACGTGGGGTTCCTGGTCGTGTCGGCGATCGGCATCGTGCTCGTCAGCCCCGTGCTCGAGGAGCTGTTCTTCCGCGGCCTGTTCCAGCGCATCCTGGCCGACGAGCTGACCCCGCGGACGCAGTGGCTCGCGGTGGTGCTGACGGCGTTCCTGTTCGCCCTGTCGCACCTGTTCCTGGGCTCGGCGACGACGACGCTCGGCGGGTTCCAGGTGTTCGTGACGACGTTCGTGCTCGGGCTGCTGACCGGGACGCTCGTCGCGATGACGAACCGGATCGGCGCGGCGGTCGTGGCGCACGTGCTGTTCAACGCGGTGGCGGTCGTCGCGACCTGGCCGCGGTAGCGCGGCCGCTCGGATCAGCGCGGCCGCGCGGCGTCAGCGCAGCGCGCGCAGGGCGTCCGCGATCGGCGCGAGCGCCGCGTCGATCTCGTCGGCGACCCGCTCGTGCGTCTCGTCGGAGCGCCGGTAGGGGTCGTCGACGTCGTCGTCCGCGGGGTCGGCCGGCGGCGGCACGGTCCCCCGGAGCCGGGCGACCCGCTCGACCAGGTCCTGCGCCGTCTCGATCCCCGCCAGGTCCTCCGGCTCGAGCCCGTCGAGCACCCGCGCGAACTGCTTGATCGTGAACGCCCGCTTCGCCGCCCGGGGCGCGAGCGACACCACGGCTGCGCGGTGCGACCGCTCGGCCGTCAGCACGAGGTCCGCCGACGCCGCGATCTGCTCCGTCAGGTAGCGCGACCGGTGCGTCGACGGGTCACCGCCGAGCCGAGCGGACTGCGCAGCGGCAGCGCCGTCCATCGCTGCACCGTCGTCGGCGATCGTGCCCGCCGACTCGACCGTGAACGCGTGCGCGTCCGGGCCGAGCCGGGCGGTCAGGACCTGGGCGCCGAGGGGCGACCGGCAGATGTTGCCGCTGCAGACGAACAGGACCCGCATGCTCAGAGCGCCGCGCCGAGCAGGTCGTGGCGCACGACGATGGCGTCACGGCCGGGGCCGACACCGATCGCGGAGATCCGGGCGCCGGACATCGCCTCGACCGCCAGCACGTAGTCCTGGGCGTTCTGCGGCAGGTCCTCGAACGAGCGGGCACCCGTGATGTCCTCGGTCCAGCCGGGGAACTCCTGGTAGATGGGCTTCGCGTGGTGGAAGTCCGACTGGTTGACGGGGACCTCGTCCAAGCGCTGCCCGTCGACCTCGTAGGCGACGCACACGGGGATGGTCTCGAGGCCGGTCAGGACGTCGAGCTTCGTCAGCACGAAGTCGGTCACGCCGTTGATGCGGGCGGTGTACCGGGCGATCGGGGCGTCGTACCAGCCGCAGCGGCGCGGACGACCGGTGGTGGTCCCGAACTCGAAGCCGTTCGCGCGGAGGAACTCCCCCGACTCGTCGAACAGCTCGGTCGGGAACGGACCGGCGCCGACGCGGGTCGTGTACGCCTTGACGATGCCGATGATGCGCTCGAGCTTGCCCGGGCCGATGCCCGAACCGGTCGCGGCGCCACCCGCGGTCGCGGACGACGAGGTCACGAACGGGTAGGTGCCGTGGTCGACGTCGAGCATCGTTGCCTGCCCGGCCTCGAACAGGACGGTGTCGCCCCGCTCGAGCGCCCGGTGGATCTCGAGCGCGGTGTCGGCGACCATCGGACGCAGGCGGTCCGCGAAGGACAGCAGCGACTCGACGACCTCGTCCGCGTCGATCGCGCGGCGGTTGAAGACCTTGACGAGCAGGTGGTTCTTCTGGTCGAGGGCCGCCTCGACCTTCTGCCGCAGGATGTTCTCGTCGAAGATGTCCTGGATGCGGATGCCGACGCGGTTGATCTTGTCGGCGTAGGTCGGGCCGATGCCGCGGCCGGTGGTGCCGATCTGGCGCTTGCCGAGGAACCGCTCGGTCACCTTGTCGATGGTGCGGTGGTAGTGCGTGATGACGTGCGCGTTCGCCGACACGAGCAGCTTCGACACGTCGACGCCGCGGGCGCGCAGGGCGTCGAGCTCCTGGAACAGGACCTCGAGGTCGACGACGACGCCGTTGCCGATGATCGGGGTGACGCCGGGCGTCAGGATGCCGGACGGCAGCAGGTGGAGCGCGTACTTCTCGCCACCGACGACGACCGTGTGCCCGGCGTTGTTGCCGCCGTTGAACTTCACGACGTAGTCGATGCGGGAGCCGAGGAGGTCGGTGGCCTTCCCCTTGCCCTCGTCACCCCACTGGGCACCGATGATGACTGCTGCGGGCATGGAGGTTCTCCTCACGTTGGCGGAGGACCGCACCGGCGGGCTGGGCCGATGGTCCACCCGAGTCTATCGAACGGTCACCTGCCCGCTACCTCGCGCGGTCGGACCGGGTCGCGTCGCGACGTGGTCGCGACCCACGGACGGACGGGAGGCACGGTGCCAGCTGGCACCGTGCCTCCCGTCCGGTCCGTGGTGACGCTGGATCCGGGGTGACGCTGCGCGGTCAGGCGCGGAAGAAGTCCTGGTACGACGGATCGCCGACCGGCTGGGAGTGCCCCGGCTCGGCGAGGCGCTCGGCCACCATGGCCTGGATCGCGTCCGGCGGGGTGAGCCCACGGCGGCGCCACTCCATCGGGTTGGCCCGGAGCTGCATCAGGGTGCTCTGCGTTCGCATGGGACGACCTTCCCACCGATTGCCTAGTTTGTCTAACTACATGTCCTGTTGCCGCACTCCGGTTGCGCCGGACGTGCGGAACGCCCCGCCACCCGAGGGGTGACGGGGCGTTCCTGGTGGTGCGTCAGCGGCGCGGAGCCACCTCGGCGGTCGACTTCGAGGTCGCCGAACCGTCCTGGTACCCCGTCGCCTTCGCGGTGACCTGCACCTGGAAGCGGTGCCCCTGGTCGGTCGTGCCGAGCGAGTAGCGCTCGCCGGTCGCACCCTTCACGGCCACGCCGTCACGGAGCCACTGGTACGAGTACGTCACCTTCTTGCCGTCCCACGAGCCGTGCTGCGCGCGGAGCGTCTTGCCGACCTTCGGGTCACCCGAGATCGTCACGGCGCTGCCCTTGCGGAGCGCGAGCGTCGGCGCGGTCTGCGCCGCCGCGAGCGTGTCCGCCTGGTCTCCCACCGCGTTGCCGAGGTGGAGCAGCAGGATGCGGGCGTTCGTGACGTCCGCGGGACGCGTGACCTGCAGCGAGCCCTGGTCCGCGAAGAGCACACCCGTGGTGGTGCCCTGCGCGAAGGTCAGCGCCGGCTTCGACGGGTCGTACGTGGCCGAGTCGGTCTCGTCGACGACGTAGGAGCCGCTCGTGGCGAGGGCCGGGGCGTACGCCGACTCGGTCAGGACCGAGTAGTCGAACGGACCGGTCGCGCCGATCGTCGAGGCCGACACCGTCAGGACCTTCACGGCGCTGTCGAACGTGTTCACGTCCTGCCCCGCCGTCCCGCCGTTGAGCGGCTGCGAGTCGACCGTCTTGCCCGTCGCCAGGTCCACCGTGGTGGCGAACGTGGCGTCGACCGTGGCCGACTTCGCGTCGTACACCAGGTAGTCCGGCTTCCCGTCGCGGTTCGTGTCGATCATGACCTCGACGTTGGTGACGGCGCCCGGGTTGGCGTCGGCACCGGCGGTCTGGACGCCGAACGCGAGCGTGTCGGACGCCTTGTCGTAGTTCGCACCGTAGGAGCGGATGTCCGCGGCCTGGAGCGACTGCTTCGCCGAACCGGCCGGGAACGACTCCTGCGGGTCCGTCCCGCCGAGCACGAACGGCGTGACGACCGAGTGGTACCCGGTCACGGCGTCGCCCTGGTCGACCGCACGCCCGGTGAGCGCGAGGTCCGCCGTGGTCTGCGCGCCCGAGAACGCGATGTCCTTGCCGTGCACCGCACTGACCGGCTTCGGGGCCACGTAGGCGCCGAGACGGAGCGGGTTGAGCGACGAGTCGGTCGGCGTGAAGGCCACGACACCCGACGCAGCGGCGACGAACTCACGCTGGTAGCCGGACTGCACCGACTCCTGCGTGGGGTCGATGACGCGACGGAGCTTCGTCGGGTCGGCGATCGTGAACGTCAGCTTGACCGTCGCGGTGCCGTGGGCCGGAGCCGTGACCCGCTTCGTGCTCAGCGTGAACGCGACGCCCGGCTGGTCCACCTGCGGCTGGTAGGCCACGTCGTAGGTGTGCGGACGGCCGTCGGTGTTCTCGATCTGCAGCGTGCGGGACTCGGTCGTGGCACCGCTGACCTCGACGACACCGTACGAGGCGGTGACGAGCTGGTCGTTCTCGATGCTGCGGACCGTGGTGCCGGCGGTGACCGCCTGCAGCGCGTCGACGCGGCCGGTGCCCTGGCGGAGCAGCGTGGCCGTGCGGTCGCCCTGGCGGACGTCGTGCGTCGCGGTGTTCATCACGGCGGCCTTGACCTGCGGGGCCGTCCAGGACGGGTGCGACTGGAACGTCAGCGCGACGATGCCGGCCACGTGCGGGGTCGCCATCGAGGTCCCGCTCATCGACATGCGGCCGTCACCGGTGCCGTTGGCCGCGGAGATCACGTTGACCCCGGGGCCGGCGACGTCGGGCTTGACGATGTCGTCGAACGATCCGTGGACGCCACGGCTGGTGAACGGTGCGAGCGTGTTCACGTTCGCCTGGTCGGTCGCCAGCTGGAAGCCCTTGAGCTCCTGTGCGAAGCGCACGTGCAGGGTCCCGGCCTGGGCAGCGGCCTGGAGGCTCGCCACACTGTCCGACGTGAGCTCGGCTCCCGGGATGGTCGCGTTGCCCGCGATGCCGGAGTCGAAGCTCGTCACCGTTCCGGCCAGCAGGACGCCGACACCGCCGGCCGCCTGGACGTTGTTGAAGCGGACGCCCGAGCCGCACTCGAGTGCGCCGTCGGTCCACTTCAGCCAGACGACCTTGCCCTTCACCTTGGCGGCCTCGTCGGCGCTGAACGCCTGGCAGCCGTCGATGTTCGTCGACGGGACGACGACGTCGCCCTCGACCGGCAGGGTGCCCTGGTAGTTCTGCGAGTACTGCGCGCGGTAGGTGTTCGCGACGTCCGCGGGGGCGGTCGCCTGCACACCGTCGAAGAGCGACTGGCCGGTGGCGCTCGCGGCCACGGTCAGGGCGCCCTCGGCGTTCCCCGGCGAGCCACCGATGTCGGTGAAGTCGTCGGCGTTGCCCGAGGCGATGACCGGCAGGACACCGCGGGCGGTGAGCGCGTCGATCTTGGCGTTGTCGGGGTCGTCCGGAGCGCCGTAGTCGGAGCCGAGCGACAGGTTCAGGACGTTGATGTCCTTGCCCTCGGTCAGGGCCTTGCCGACCCAGTCGAGCGCGGCACCGGTCAGGTCGGTCGAGCCGCCGTCGTCACCGAACACCTTGAGGGCGTACAGCCCGGCCTGGGGCGCGGTACCCGGGCCGACCCACATGTCCTGCACGGTCTGGTTCGTGAGCTTCGAGTAGTCGCCGCGGAAGGTCTTCTTGTCCGCCGTCAGACCGAAGCCCGCCGCGGTGCCCGCCACGTGCGTGCCGTGGTCGCCGCCCTTGCCGTCGATCGGGTTCGCGTCCGGCTTCGGGGTCGGGTCGTACGCCGCGCTCGAGGTGTCCGCGTTGTAGGTCGGACCGGCGAAGTCGTAGCCGCCGAGGTACTTCGAGCCGTCGTACCAGCTCGGGTCGGGGGCGTTCGTGCTCGCGAGGGCGGTCTGGTACGCGGCCGTGGTGCCGGGGCCGCCGAAGTCCGCCTGCGTGTAGTCGAGACCGGTGTCGAGCACGGCGATGTTCACGCCCTTGCCCGTCTTCCCGGTCTGCTGCCACGCGTCGAGGGCCCGCGTGTAGACGTCGCTCGCCGCGTTCTTCGGGCTGACGCCGTCCGCGCCCGGCTTGACCAGGTCGGGGTCGACGCCGCTCGGGGCCTGCGACGCATCGCCCGGTGCCGGGTCGACGATCTTCTTCGGGGTGAGCGGGATGATGCTCTCGACGTCGGAGCGCTCGGCGATGCTGCGGAGCGCGTCGACGTCGGCGACGACCGCGACGCCGGGGACCGTGTACTCGGTCGAGTACAGCTCGGTGGCCTTCGCGTCCGACTGCTTGACAGCGGCACTGACCGCGTCGACCGTCGACGCGATCGCCTGCACGCGCTGCTTCGCCTGCGTCGACTGGGTCTTCGACTTCGTCAGGTCGCCGCCCTTGGCCTTCGCGTCGACCGCGAGCGCACCCTCGCCGGTCGTCCGCACGAACGCGGCGATCGTCTTCGAGGGCTTCGCGTCGCGGAGCGGCTGCGCGAGCTTGAGGTCGGCCGACGACAGCCCGGTCGGGGCGGCGTTCGCGGCGCCGCCGACGGCGAGTCCGCCGCACGTCAGGGCCACGGCGGCGATGCCGGCGGTCAGGACGCGGGTGAGCCGGCGGTGCCGGATGGGGGCGGTGGGGTCTGTCTGATCTGGTGTTGCACGGTTCGGTGTAGCTCTGGTCACAGGGCGCACTCCTCGGGTTCCGTCCGTGGTGGGAATTCCTGTGAAGTTATGCGGTCGCTCACAGGCACCGCAGTCCGCACTTCGGGGGACTGGCCCCCGTCCGGGGGTACACGATCTGTGAACTTGCACACTGCTGTGCACGATCGTACGATGGTCGCCGTGACCACCGCAGACCAGCCCGTGCGCGCCCCACGGCGTGACGCGACCGAGAACCGCGCCGCCCTGATCGAGGCCGCGAAGACCGTCCTGCAGCAGGACCCGGACGCGTCGCTCGAGACCATCGCGAGCGCCGCCGGGTTGTCGCGGCGTGCGGTCTACGGACACTTCCCGTCGCGGGACGACCTGGTCCGCGAGCTCGTCACCGCCGGTGCCGCCCGGATCGCCGCCGCCATGCCGACGACCTCGGACCTCGGGGTCCTGCCGCCGGCGTCGCGCCTGGCCGTGATCGCGGTCGCGCTCTGGTCCGAGGTGTCGCACGTCCGCTCGATGGCTCGGATCGCCGTGCGCTCGCCGTTCGCCGAGTCCGTGGCCGAGGTCTTCGCGCCGCTGCGGGCCCAGGTGCGCGAGGCGTGCGCGCTCGGGATCGCCGAGGGCTCGATGCGCGACGACGTCGACCCCGCCACGCTCGGCCGGCTGGTCGAGGGCGCGTGCATCACCGTCCTCGACGAGGCCACCCGCTCGGGCACCACCGACGAGGCCGGCCGGCGCATGGTCGTGCTGTCGGCCCTCGGCACCGCCGGGATCGACTGGCGGACGGCGCTGCTGTCCGAGCCGGTCGCTCCCGTGTCCCCCACCACCACGACCACCACCCCGGAGGCCCGCGCATGACGACGCTCGAACTCGACCACGTCGGCATCGGCGAGGAGCCCGGTGCGGCGCTGCCCGTCGTGTCCGCCGTCGCCGGACCCGGGAGGCCCGGGGTCGTCGCCGTCGAGACCGAGCAGGCACCCGTGCTCGCGTCGCTCGTCGCCGGCGGCCGGATGCAGCCCGAGGCCGGACGGGTGCTGCTCGACGGACACCCGGACGCGGGGGCGGTGCGCACGGCGTTCGCGCTCGTGGACACCCCCGGGGTCGCCGAGCCGTTCCCGGTGCTCACGCTGACCCAGGTCGTGCGCGAGGAGCTCGCGTTCGCCGGGCAGCGGCCCTCCCGCCGGCACGTCGACACCGTGCTCGACGAGCTCGGGATGCGGGAGTACGCCGACACCGCCGTGCAGCGGGTCCCGACGGGCGTGCGGGTGCGGCTGCTGGTCGAGCTCGCGCTGCTGCGGGACGGGGTGACGGGCATCGTGCTCACCACCCCCGAGCGGCACGGGGGCGCCGTGGCGGAGTGGTTCGCGGTGGTGCGCGACGTCGCCCGCCGCGGCGTGACCGTCGTCGTCGTGACCTCCAAGGCGGCCGCGGCGACCGTCGAGCAGCTGCTCGACACCATCGGGACGGACACCGTGTCCGACCCGCACCAGACCGAGGGTCCCGACGACGTGACCGTGACCGACGGAGGCCCCACGAGCCTCCCGGCCGACACCGACCACCTGCCCACGGAGGCGACAGCGTGACCATCCCCTCGCTCATCCGCGCCGAACTCGCGCGGCTCACCGCGACACCGCTCGCACGCCTGGCGTTCATCGCCCTGATGATCGTGCCGCTGCTCTACGGCGGCGCGTACCTGTGGGCCAACCGCGACCCGTACGCCAAGCTCGACCAGGTCCCGGCCGCGATCGTCGACCAGGACGCCGGCGCGACCCTGGACGGCGAGCGCGTCGACTACGGCGAGGACGTCACGAAGCAGGCACTGGACGGCGCCGACTTCAAGTGGACCCAGACCTCCGCGGCCGACGCGCGCTCGGGCGTGCGCAACGGCACCTACGACTTCGTCGTGACCATCCCGCACGACTTCTCGGAGTCGCTCGTGTCGGCGCAGGGCGACGAACCGAAGCGCGCCGAACTCGTCATGACGACGGCGGACACCAACTCGTACCTGGCGTCCACCATCGCGGAGCAGGCCGGCAAGACCATGCGCACCGCCGTGGCGGAGCGGGTCGGGAAGCAGGCGGCGAAGACCCTGCTCGTCGGGCTCGCGGACGTGCGGGACAGCCTCGGCGACGCCGTCGACGGGGCGGGCCAGCTCGCCTCGGGGGCAACCTCGGCCGCCGACGGGGCCCGGCAACTCGCGTCCGGGACGGACCAGCTGTCGGCGGGGGCGTCGCAGCTCGCGGCGGAGACGGCCGAGCTGCCGTCGCAGACGCGGCAGCTCGCGGACGGGGCCGGCCAGGTCGCGTCCGGGGCGTCGTCGCTGGCATCGGGACTCGCGGACGCGCAGCGGCAGACGGCGGACCTGCCGGCGCAGACACAGCAGCTCGCCGGGGGTGCGAAGCAGGTGTCGGACAACCTGACGTTGCTGACCAAGAAGACCGACCCGGCGCTCCAGGCGCTGCAGACGGCGTCGCCGGACACCGTCACGGCCGCGATCACCCAAGCCGCCGCCGACCGCGGGGTCACCCTGACGCCGGAGCAGCAGGCCGTGGTCGCCGCGACCGTGCAGGCCCAGCTACAGGACGAGAAGACGCAGCAGCAGCTCGCCGACGCGAAGGCGGCGCTGCAGGGGCTCGACCAGCTCCGTGACGGGTCGCAGCAGGTGACGGACGGGGCCGCGCAGCTCGCCGCCGCCGCACCGACGCTGTCGAACGGGATCGCGTCCGCCGCGTCCGGGGCGTCGCAGCTGTCGACCGGCGCGTCGCAGGTCTCGGCCGGTACGTCGAAGCTCGCCGACGCCGCGCCCACGCTGTCCTCGGGTGCGTCGTCGCTCGCCTCCGGTGCCGCGTCGGCCGCGTCCGGTGCGTCGTCGCTGTCATCCGGGGTGGACCAGCTCGAGAGCGGCTCGAAGGAGCTCGCGTCGAAGCTCGACCAGGGGCGCACGAAGATCCCGGCGTCCACGGCGTCCCAGCGGAACGCGCAGGCATCGGTCATCTCGGACCCCGTGAAGGTCGGTGACGACAACGTGGCCGCCGCGTCGAACTACGGGGCCGGCCTCGCGCCGTTCTTCATCTCGCTCGCGGCCTGGATCGGCATGTACGCGCTGTTCCTGATCCTCAAGCCGATCTCGAAGCGGGCGATCACGGCGGTGCGGAAGCCCCTGTCGGTGGTGCTCGGCGGCTGGCTGACGCCGGCGCTCCTCGGGGTGGTGCAGATGGCGGCGCTGTTCCTGATCGTGCGGTTCGCGCTCGACCTCGACGTGGTGCACGCCGGGTCGACGGTGGGCGTGATGGTCCTGGCCTCGGCGACGTTCGCGGCGATCATCATGGCGCTCAACGTGCTGCTCGGCTCGGTCGGTCAGTTCCTCGGGCTCGTGCTCATGCTCGTGCAGCTCGTGACCGCCGGTGGGACCTTCCCGTGGCAGACGCTGCCGGGGCCGTTGGCGGCGCTGCACTTCGCGCTGCCGATGACGTACTCGGTCGACGCCCTGCGGCAGACGATGTACGGCGGGTCGATGGGCGCGGTGTGGTCCGACGTCGGGGTGCTCGCGTGCTGGCTGCTCGGCGCACTGCTGGTGTCCCTCGTGGTGACGGCCCGGCAGACCCGCACGCGGACGCTGCGCGACCTGCGGCCGAGCCTGATCGGGTAGCGGCGGGGCCCGGGCCGGCGGCCGGAGCCGGGCCGGCGGTGCCGCGCGGCGCTGCCGCTCCGCACAACCAGAAGCACGCCGTGCCGCGGAAGTCCGTGGCGCGGCGTGCTTCCCGTTGTGCGGGAGCACGCCGAACCACCGGGCCCGAGACAGGTGAGACAAGACCCCCGCACCCATGTCCTGACAACCGCGGAACGGCGCCCGCTACGATCGAGGGACACCACAGGAGGTCGACGGAGATCATGGGACACGGCACGCCCGCCAGCGCAGACGGCACGCCAGCGACGACGGAGCACAAGCCCGCCACCATCTACGACGTGGCCGCCCGTGCCGGGGTGTCGAAGTCCCTCGTCTCGCTCGTGCTGCAGCGCTCCCCCCGGGTGAGCGACCAGCGCCGACAGGCGGTCCTGACGGCCATCCAGGAGCTCGACTACCGCCCCTCGACCGCCGCGGTCTCGCTCGCCGGCACCCGGAGCCGCACGATCGGCGTCGTGCTCGACGACTTCCGGAACCAGTGGTTCGTCGACCTGCTGACCGGCCTGCGCGAGTCGCTCCAGGACCAGGGCCACCGCCTGGTCGTCGCGGACCGGTTCCTCAACACGGGCCTGGACGCCTCGCCGGTCGAGGGCTTCCTGTCCATGCGCGTCGAGGGCATCGTCATCGCCGGCGAGCCCGACACCGACCTCGCGATCCCGGCGAGCATGCCCGTCGTGGTCGCCGGCGGTCGCGCGACCCTCCCCCGCGCCGACACCGTCGCGAACGACGACCGCGCCGGTGGCCGGATGGCGGCGGAGCACCTGCTGTCGCTCGGGCACACGCGCATCGGCTTCGTGGGCGCGAGCTCCGCCGCCTCCGCGGAGCGGCTGACCGGTCTGCGGACAGAGGTGCCGACGGTCGTCACGAGCGTGATGCGCGGCGAGCCCACCGAGGCCGCCGGCGCCCAGGCAGTCGGGCACCTGCTGGACGAACACCCCGACGTCACGGCGGTGTTCGCCGCGAACGACGTCATGGCGCTCGGTGCGCTGTCCGCCCTGGCCGACCGAGGCCTGCGCGTCCCCGAGGACGTGTCCGTGATGGGATACGACGACACCCCGCTCGCCGCCACCGCGTACGTGGCGCTGACGAGCATCGACGACCGGAGCGTGGAGATCGGCCGCGGCGCCGGGGAGCGGTTGCTCGCCCGCATCGCCGACCCGACCGCACCAGCGCAGGAGACCCTCGTCGAGCCCCGCCTGGTCGCCCGCCGGACGACCGCACGACGCTAGCCGCGGCGCTCGCCGCAGCGCGCCGCCCGCCTGGTCAGGAGGCCGGCAGCGCCGCGTGCTGCACGACCCATGCGTGCATGACGATCGCAGCCGCCGCCGAGGCATTGATGCTCCGCGTCGACCCGAACTGCGTGATCTCGAGGTGCGCGTCCGCCCCCGTGACGGCCGCCTCGGTGAGCCCCGGTCCCTCCTGCCCGAACAGGAACACGCACCGCTCCGGGATCGCCGCCGTCTCGATGCGCTCGGCCCCCGGGGTGTTGTCGATCGCCACGACGGGTCGGCCCTCGTCGCGCATCGCCGCGAGGAACGCCTCGACGTCGGGGTGGTACCGCACGTGCTGGTACCGGTCGGTCACCATCGCCCCGCGCTTGTTCCACCGCCGCCGTCCGACGATGTGCACGGTCCCGGCGAGGAACGCGTTCGCGCTCCGCACGATCGACCCGATGTTCAGGTCGTGCTGCCAGTTCTCGATCGCGACGTCGAACCCGTGCCGACGGGTGTCGAGCTCCGCGACGATCGCGTCCATCGACCAGTAGCGGAACCGGTCGACGACGTTCCGGGTGTCCCCGGCGGCGAGGAGCTCCGGGTCCAGCCGCGGGTCGTCCGGCCACGGCTCGGGGTGCGGTCCGACGCCGTTGGTGGTCGCCTCGTGCGTCGGCGGCAGCTCCGGCGCGTGGTCGCCCCGGTGGGCCGGTCCCGTCGACGGGACCACGGGGTCGGACGGGAGGCGCTCGGTCACGCGACCAGCGTACGGTGCGTGCCCCGCGCCTCCCGTCCGGCGACCGGCGTCACCGCCGGCCGGACGCGGTCAGTACCCCGTCGGGTACTCGACCGTCGGGGCGCTCGCCGCGACCGCGACCAGCGCGATGACGAGGACCACGTACAGCAGGGTGATCACACCGCCGACGATGACGGCCGCGAGCGCGAGGCCGCGGCCGCCCTCGCCGCGCTTCCGGGTCTGCGACATCGCGACGAAGCCGAGGACGAACCCGACGATCGGCGCGACGAACGCCGCCACGAGGGCGATGATCGCGAGGGTGTTGGTGCGCGGCGGAGCAGCGGGCGCTGCTGCGTACGGCTGGTACTGGGGCTGGGGCTTCTGTTCTGACACGGCCAACGAGCCTAGGGTGACGCGGATTTCGTTGAGAAGTGCCAACCTACGTCGTGCCCGGGCGCAGGAACTCCTCCGGGTCCTGCCCCTTCCCGGTCGACGCGAAGATGCGCTTCCGGTCGCCGGGCCGCGCCGGGTCGTACAGCACCGTGACCGCGCGTCCGAGCTCCGGGCCCTCGCCGGGTGCGAAGCCCTCGGTCCGCTCCACCCAGCGCCGGACGCCCTGCAGGTCCACGAACGTGAACGTCCACCGCAGCAGGGTCCGCGCCGCGTCCGGTGTGGTCGCACCGCTGACGGCGGTGACCTCACCCGTGGTCCGGCTGCCCTGCTGCAGGACGTCGGTCAGGCGTGCGCGGCGGCTCCCCCGGCCCAGGCGCGTGACACCGCCGGCGACGCAGGCGAGCACGGCGAAGACCGTCACGAGCGCGGGGAGCCACCAGACGGTGGCGTACCAGACCCAGTCGCCGACACTCCAGGCCTGGTCGTGGCCGAACGTCGGGTCGACCTCGGTCCCGACGCGATCCGGGGCGGGCCACTGCGTCTGCGTCGTCCACCACAGGAACGCCGCGGCCCCGACGAGCCAGAGCGGCAGCACGCCGATGCCCGCGACGTCGCTGGTGCGACCGGACCAGCGGTGGTTCCAGCGGGTGTAGACCGCGGCGGCGACGAGCGTGCCGACGACCGCGACGGGGGCGGCCCACAGGGCGGTGTCCGGGTCGGGGCTGTGCGAGAACACGCTGTTCAGGTTCATCATCCGGAACACCAGGACGAACTGCCCGATCGCGGCGCCGCCGACCGCGCCGGCGGCGACGACGAGCAGGCCGCCGAGGACCGTCATCGCGAGGGCGAGGGGCGTCCGGCGGAAGCGGGCCTCGCGTTCGCGGCGGGCCTGCTGCGGGTCGACCGTGCTCACCGGTCTGCCTGGGGCGCTGCGGCTGCGTTCGTCGAGCGCACGCGTGCCTCGATCCCGCTGAGCAGGATCTCCAGGCCGAGCTCGAACCGCTCGTCGTAGGAGTGCTCGCCGAGGATCTCGCCGACGAGCCGGTGCCGCTCCGGACGCCCGGCGTCGGAGTCGCCCCGGCCGACCTGCACCCCGGCGTGCCCGACCACGAAGTCGTACACGACGAAGAACGCGTACATGGCGTCCCGCTCGCTCAGCCCGGCCTGCCGCAGGGCGCCGACGACCTTCGCCACGACGGCGTCGGACTCGGTCGAGGCCAGCGGGGCGCGCTGGCTGTGCGACTCGAGCACGAGCGGGTGCGTGTGCATGAGCTGCCGGAAGGTCCGGGCGAACACGCAGACCACCTGGCGCCAGTCGTCCGGCCAGACGAAGGTCGCGGTGAACTCGTCGACGGTGCGGCGGACGAGCTCGGCGTGCAGGTCGTCCAGGCCGCCGATGGTCCGGTGCACGGTCATCGGGGCGACGCCGAGGCGGGCGCCGAGGGCGCGGAAGGACAGGCGGTCGAGGCCCTCCTCGTTCGCGATGGCCGTCGCGGCGTCGACCACCTGGTCGCGGCTCAGCACGTTCGGCCGGCCGCGGCGGCGCGGGGCGGGCTTCTCACCCGCCGCCGCTGACTGCTCGCGTTCCGTTGCCGGGCTGGCCGTGGTCGGGCGGGGTGCGGCGCTGGGGGTGCCAGGGTCGACGAGCACGGAAGGGCCTCCTGATCTGGATCCGGTACGTGTACGGAAAAGCCTAGGGCAAAGCCGAACGCCGCTCGGTGTCCGGTCGGCCAGTGCTCGGTGGCCGACCGGCTGCCGAGCGCTCCCGGTACCCTGGGCGCATGGCGACCCGCGACGACGTCGAGTGCTGGCTGACCGACATGGACGGCGTGCTCGTCCACGAGAACCAGGCGCTCCCGGGCGCCCCCGAGCTCATCCAGCAGTGGCTCGACGAGGGCACCGAGTTCCTCGTCCTGACGAACAACTCGATCTTCACGCCGCGGGACCTCAGCGCCCGCCTGCGGAGCTCCGGCCTGCACGTGCCCGAGGAACGCATCTGGACGAGCGCCCTGGCGACGGCCGACTTCTGTCGCTCCCAGATGCCCGGCGGCTCGGCGTTCGTGATCGGCGAGGCCGGCATGACCACCGCCCTGCACGAGGCCGGGTTCATCATGACCGAGACCGCGCCGGACTACGTGGTGGTCGGCGAGACGCGGAACTACTCGTTCGAGGCGATCACGAAGGCCGTCCGGCTCATCCGCGACGGTGCCCGGTTCATCGTGACGAACCCGGACGCGACCGGACCCTCAGCCGAGGGGGTCCTGCCGGCCACGGGTGCGATCGCCGCGATGATCGAGAAGGCCACCGGGAAGCAGCCGTACGTCGTGGGCAAGCCGAACCCGATGATGTTCCGGTCGGCGATGAACCGGATCGGGGCGCACTCCGAGAACACGGGCATGATCGGCGACCGGATGGACACCGACGTGCAGGCCGGCATCGAGGCGGGGCTGCACACGGTGCTCGTCCTGACCGGCATCAGCGACCAGGCCGAGATCGACCGCTACCCGTTCCGCCCGAGCGAGGTCATCACGGGCGTCCACGAGCTCGTCCGTCCCGAGCCCGTCGAGGTCGAGATGTAGCGAGGGCGCCGCCCGGCCCGCGCCTCACTCCACCGTGACGAGCGTGCCGAGCGGCAGGGCGTCCACCGCCGCCACCGCCTCGGCGGACAGCCGGACGCACCCGTGCGACACCGCACCCGAGGTCGTGGCGTTCCAGTGCAGCCCGATCAGCCCGCCGTCGTGCCCGCCGTACGGCTCGTCGGCGGCGCTCGAGTGCAGCGAGGTGAGCTGGATCGGGTGGTCGCCGGTGCCCTGCGACGGGTCGACGTACCGCTGCTCCAGGTAGCCCGTGACCCCGGTCGGCGTCGGGGTGTCCGCCGTCCCGACGCCCGCGGCGAAGTGCTGCTGCACCGCTCCGGTCGACGCCGAGACGATCGACACGGACTGCTCCTTCGTCGAGATCACGACGCGCGAGGTCGGCGACGGTGCCGCCGTCAGCAGGGCCGTCGGCACCCACGCCGCGGTCTGCGCCGCGGCACCGCCGGCTCCGGCGGCCGAGGGCAGCTGCCGCCGCGCGGGCGTCAGCACGAGCTCCCACGGGCCCTGCCGTCGCACACCGACGACCGTGGTCGGCTGCTGCAGGAAGTCGTCCTTCGCGAGCCGCGCCACGGGGGCGGTCCGAGCGTCACCGAACAGCGGGGCGTCGGCGGTCAGGTGGAACACGTCGACCGAGGTGGTCGTCCGGTCCCACGGGAGCAGCCCGCCGATCACGGCCGAGTACTGCGCCTCGGGCAGGGCGGCGAGCGCCGCGGCGTCGACGGACGGAACGCTCGGCGCCGAGGTCGCGGACGCCGTGGCCGCGCGGGTGGTGCCGGCCGCGGGGGCGGGTCCGCCGCCGACCAGGAGCGGGAGGGCGATCGCGGCCGCCGCGACGGCGGCGGCGACGCCGCCGACGGTGGTCCAGAGGGTGGTGCGCTGCACGGGGTGTCTCCCGGTGTGGGGGTGGTGGGGAGGACGGACGGGAGGTGCGGTGCGGGCGGGCACCGCGCCTCCCGTCCGTCAGGGGTGTGCGTCAGCCGCTGACGACGGGCAGGTGCACGCCGACCGGGACGGTGCCGGCTGCGCCGGCCGTTCCCGAGCCGCCGGTCGTTCCCGAGCCGCTGGCCGCCGCGGTCACCGTGATGCCGAGCGGCGACACGAGCACCGAGGCACCCGACGCGTCGACCAGGTCGAGCGTGTGCGATCCCGCTGCGGTCCCCGCGGGGATCGTGACGGAGCCGGTCGCGGTGCCGTCGGCGCCGACCGTGAGCGTGCCGACCGTGACCGGGTCGGAGTGCAGCACGACCTGGAGCGTGGCGCCGGCGGCCAGGCCGGTGCCGCGGAGGGCGATGGCGCTGCCGGCCTGGACCGTGGTGCCCTGCGGGGCGGTCAGCACGCCAGAGACGACGGTCGCCGTCCCACCCGTGGACAGCACCTTCGCGCTTCCGTCGGCCTGGATCGCGACCGTGGCGCTCGTCGCCGCGGCGAGGTCGAGCCGCTCCCACGAGCCGTTGGCGGACCCCGTCTGGTCGAGCGGGTAGCCCGAGTCGATCTCGGTCTGCGCGAGCACAGCGGTGCGCTGCGCGTCGGTCAGCGTCGGGAACGCCGTGAGGAGCAGGTTCGACGCGCCGGCCGGCACGGATGGGGCCTGGCCCGCGACGCCCGTGCGGGCGAAGCCGTAGGTGAGGCGCTCGTGGTAGACCGACACGGCCGATGCACGGTCGGTGACGACCTGCGCGGTGCCGCCGGGCATCGCCTGGCCGCCGTAGGGGTCGTCCGTGTAGGGCTTCTCGGCGGCGATGCAGGACGCCAGGGTCCCGCCGCACTGCGCCTCGAGGTACTTGACGAGCTCGGCACGGGCGGGCTCGAGGACCTGCGTGCGGTACTGCGTGTCCGACCAGCGGGTGGCGAGGGCGGCCTCGCCGTCGATGCGTCCGCCCATGATGTCGAGCGGGTAGTGCACGCCGAGGACGATGCGGTCGTTGCCGGCCTCCGAGGTGCGAGCGAGGATCTCCGGCGCGAGCTCGGGGACGAGCGTGGCGAGGGTGATGCCGGCCTGGTACGCCGTGGTGGTGTGCCCGGACGGGTACGAACCGCCGGTGCAGATGCCCTTCTGGCCGTAGCCGGCGTCGAGCACGACGTCGTTCGGCGAGAACTCGTGCGTGGTGTCCGTCGTGGCGGGCACGCGCGTGATCGTGAGGTTGCCCTTCGCGTCCGCCCACGCCTTGCCGGTGCGGTTCGCGGCGAGCGACGACGCGTTCACGGTCGCCGGGTTGCAGTTCACCTGGTCGTCCCCGGCGGGCAGCGTCGCCGCGGGGTCGGACGGCAGGTAGGGCCGCGGGTAGCTGAAGTGCGCCTTGGCCGCTCCGGTGCCGACGTAGGCGCCGCTCGTGCCGTTCGAGGAGTTGATGAGGGCGTTCGTCAGCGGCAGCGAACCGTCCAGGCGGCCCTTGACGAACAGCTTGCCGAGCACGTCGCCGAGGCCCTGCGAGACCGTGAACGACTGGTCGTACGCGGTGTTCGTCGCGTTGTTGTACTCGGCGTCCTGCAGCGCCGTGAACTGCTGCGCCTTCGTGGCGTGCTGGTTGATCCAGCTCGTCAGCTCGTCGTTCTTCGCGAGCGTCGCACCGTCGTCGACGGTGCCGTGGAGGTTGTTCGTCCCCGTCGAGGTCCAGTACTGGTCGTAGCCGTTCAGCAGGCTGATCAGGTTCGGCGGGGTGGAGTCGCTCGGGTACGTCGTCGCGGCCTGGGCGACGAGCGGTGACCCGATCACGAGGGCGGTCGCGACCGTCGCGACGGTCACCCCGCGGAGTGCGGTTCTGCGCATGTGTGGTGGTCGCCCGCGGGCGACGCCCCTTTCCTCGATGTACCGGTGTGGAAACACCGCGACGCTAAGGAGGGGTGGTTGCCGGTGGGGGAACGATCCCCCTCCAGCGGGTGAACCGGACCGCAGGCTGTGGGCATTCGCAGCGTCGGGCGGCCGGCGCGCGGGCCGACCGGGCGGTCCGTCACGTGGGCCGTCGATCCGTCCGTCGGTGGTTCAGACCCCGGCCTGGAGGCTCGGCTCGGCTCCCCGCCCCGCGTCCACCCCGGCGGGCGGGACGTCCCGCCACCGGCGCCGCAGGCGGCGCGGCCGGTCGTCACGCCATGCGACCAGCCCGCCGGCGACGAGCCCGAGGGCGAGTACGCCGAAGGACACGAGGCCGACGATCCCGACGGGCAGGAGTCGGCCGAGGTCCGTCGTGTCGACCGTGGCGGACACCGCGATCGACCCGAAGTCCCAGAAGGCGTGGAGCAGCACGGGCAGCAGCAGGTTCCCCGTCAGCCGACGTGCCAGGTACAGCGTCGAGCCGAACGAGGCCGCGAACCCCACCTGCAGCAGGGTCGCGCCGACGGCTGCCCCGGCGAGGACGTTGAGCAGGTGCAGGAGCCCGAACAGCACGCACGAGGCGATCCACACACCGAACTCGGGCAGCCGGCGCCGGAGCCCGACGAGCAGGACCCCGCGGGTGAGCAGCTCCTCGAACACCCCGACGAACAGCACGCCGAGGGTGAGCAGCACGAAGTACCGGACCGGGAGCGCCGACCAGTCGACGAGCGGCAGCCGCGCGGCGCACACCACGGCGATCAGCACGACGGTCACCGAGGTCCACCGCAGCGGGGTCCGGTCGTGGTCGACCGCCGCGCCAGGCCACCAGCCGAGGGCGGTCACGTACACGCAGAGCACGAGCACCGCGATGCTCTCGGGCAGCACGAGGGCGTGCACGACGCTGTCGACCGTCTGGCCGAGCGTGGCGTAGTCGTCGCTCGGTCGGGACCGCCAGGCACTGACCGCGGCGAACGCGACGAGCGGCAGCAGCCCGAGCAGGAGCGACGACGGGACCGGCCAGCGCGGACGGCGACGGCGCACGGGCTCGGTCGAGGTCACGTCCCGTTTGTACCATTGACCCATGCGGCTCCCCTCCCTCAGCACCATGGCCGAGGACTACGTGAAACTCGTGTGGAAGGCCGGGGAGCGCGGCGGGCAGGGGCTCGCGACCCGGGACATCGCCGCGTCGCTCGGGGTCTCGGCATCGACGGTGTCGGGGAACCTCCGGAAGCTCGACCGCGACGGTCTGATCGAGCACACCCCCTACTACGGCGTCGTGCTCACCCCGCTCGGGCAGCAGGTCGCCGTGGCGATGGTCCGGCGGCACCGGCTGATCGAGACGTTCCTGGTGCAGCGGCTCGGGTACTCGTGGGACGAGGTGCACACCGAGGCCGAGGCCCTGGAGCACGCCGTGTCGGAGACGTTCCTCGAGCGGGTCGACGCCGACCTCGGACACCCGACGCACGACCCGCACGGCGACCCGATCCCTGCCGCGGACGGCACCGTCCCGGCGTCACCGGGCACGCTGCTCGGGTCCGTGGAGCCCGGCTCGTGCGGGGTCGTCGACCGGGTGTCCGACGACGACCCGTCCCTGCTGCGGTACTTCGACGAGCTCGGGGTCGGGCTCGGGACGCACCTGCGCGTGGAGCGGGTCCGGGACTACGCGGGCGTGATCGCCGTCACCCGTCGGTCCGCCGACGGCGCGGAGTCCCTCGTCGACCTGCCGGCGGCCGCGGCGAGCGCCATCTGGCTGACGCCCGACCCGCACTGATCAGCGCGGGCGCCGCCGAGTGCCCCACATCGGTCACCCTCGCCGGCGCGGCCCGACGACCTCTGCAGGCTCGACGGAACGCACGCGGCGTGTCCCGCCCGCTCGTGCTGCCGGAGACGACGACACGCGCCGCACTCTCCGTCGAGGTGCCGAGATTCCGGCATCTCGACGCGTCACGCGGCCGCCCGTGGAACCTCGGCGTCCCGCCGAGGGCGAGTCTCGGCACCTCGGCGCTCACGCTCGGGCCGGTCCCCGGTCCCCGGTCCCGGTCCCCTGCCCGCCGAGCGCCCCACATCTGGCACGCTCGGCGGAGCAACCCGACGACTTCTGCTCGCTCGACGGAACGCACGCGGCGTGTTCCGCCCGCTCGCGGCCCCGGGAAGCGGCGCACTCGTGCCGGGAAGTGCCGCACCCGCAGCCCCGAGCAACACCCGTCAGGTGCGGACCGCCGCGGCCCCCGCCCGCCGGAACGGCGCCGCGAGCGTCGGCAGGATCGACGACCGGTGCACCCAGAACACCACGAGGGCCGCGACGAGGTGCACCACGCTCAACACCCACCGCCCGCTCGTGTCCGTGACGACGAACTGCACCGCGAACAGCGCCACGAGGGCGATCGCCGACCACCGGTGGAAGCGCAGCGCGATGATGATCGCGACCCCGAGCACGGTCTGCGACGCGGTGAGCATGAACTCCTCGACCTGCCGGCCGTCGAGCGGCAGCCCGCCCGTGGTCCCACCGCCGAGCACGTGCGCGATCGGCAGCGACCCGACGAGCAGCGACCACTGGTTGACCTTCGACGCGATGAGCGTCCCGATCGCGGCGCCACCCATCCCGCGCAGGGCGAACAGCGCGGCGACGATGAACTCGGGCGCCTCGGTGGCGAGCGGCGCGAGCCACTGCACCAGGAAGTAGCTGTCGATGCCGAGCGCGCTGCCCGAGGCGACCAGGGCCTCGGCGAAGGGCTCCGCCGACGACAGGATGACCGCGGCGGCGACGACGAACAGCGCGACGATCGTCCAGCGACGGGCCCGCGTCGGCATCGAGGCGATGTTGCCGGCCATCCCGACCATCTCCTCGTCCTCGTCGTCCCCGTCGGACACCTTCGACGCGCGCCACAGGTAGGCGACGAACGCGGCGAGCAGCACGAACCCGAACCACATCGGGATGGAGCCCATCAGCGGGATGAGGAACGCGACGACCGCCAGGAGCGCCAGGAAGCCGATGTCGAGCCGCGAGGACGTCTCGAGCTGCAGCACCTTCGTCGCCGAGGCGGGCAGCGAGCCGGCCTTGACGGAGCGACGGGCGACGAGCAGCGAGAGGATCACGACGAGCGGCCAGCCGAACCCGAGCAGCAACCGGTTCGAGCCGGTCATGTTCGCGGCGGCGAACTGCTCGTAGGCGGGATCGTACCCGGAGCGGAACGCGTAGTACAGGTCGACGGCGTACTCGGGCAGCACGGCGATGAGCGCCAGGATCGCGATGGCGAGCGCACCGGAGATGTCCTTCTGCGCGGCCTCGGCGGCCCAGGCGAGCAGGAACGAGGCAGCGACGACCGCCCCGCCGAAGACGAGCAGGTCGACGACGGCGTTCGGCGCGAAGCCCGTCACACGGAAGACGACAGCGGGCAGGGCGAGCACGATGCAGATCGCGATGCGGCCCCAGGCGCTGCGGCCCATCCGGGGTGCGTGTGCCCGCTCGGTGGCGGTGGGCGTGGAGGTGTCGATCACGGGGTGGTCCCTTGGTCGGGCCGCACCGGAGCACAGGGGTGGGAGCGCTTCGGCACGACAGAACGGCCGAAGGTCTCGCTCGCCCGCCGGGTGGGACCGGACGGGTGGTGCACCGGGCCGATCGTCGTGATGGCCAGTGTGTCGACGCACGCGCTGGGAGCTACTCCCCTTCGCCCACCACCCTGCCCGTCCCGATCCGCACGTGCAAGCCGATCGGGCCTGTTCGGCGACCCGAATCCGGGTGTTCCCCGGCCCGCCCCGGAACCCCGGGAACCGGTCGCGGCGACCCGCACCGCACGACACGCGCGGCCCGACGAGTGCGGCCCGACGAGTGCGGCCCGACACAGGGGCCCCAGGGACGGACGGGAGGCACGGGGCGGGCCCGCCCCGTGCCTCCCGTCCGTCAGGTGGTCAGCCGGACGCGCGCTTGCCGCGTCCCAGCGCCATCTCGCGTCGTGCGCGCTCGACGGCGAGCGCCGACCCGGCGTCCGGGTCGGCGAGGAGGCGCTCGGTGTCCGCGACGTGCTCGCGCACGGCGTCCCCGCGACGCTCGGCCGCCTCGGTGAGGACGGGTCCCGCGACCTCCGGACCGAGGGAGGCGAGCGCGCGGCTCAACGCGAGCCGACGCTCGCGGTCGCCGGAGCCGAGCTCCCGGGCGAGCCGACGGGCCAGCGCCGGGCGCTCGCTCTCCGGTGCGAGCAGCGCGGCCGCGCGCCAGGCGGTCCGGGCGACGCCGGGGTCCGGGTCGCCGAGGGCATCGGCCACGGCCGGGTACACCGAGGGATCGCGGATCTTCGAGAGGGTGTGGAGCGCCTGTGACCGGGCCTGCGCCTCCGGTCGGTGCAGCTGCTCGACGAGCCGCGGCACGGTCAGCTCGGCCGGCAACCGGACCAGCGACCACGTCAGCGCCTCGCGCACCTGCAGGTCCGGGTCGACAGCGCAGCGCTCGAGCAGCAACTCGAGGTCGGCCGGGTCCGCCGCGGTCCCGAGGGCCATCACGGCGCGCAGGCGCACGGAGGAGCGGGGGTCGGTGAGGGCGTCGGCGGTGGTGGTCATCCCCTCATGGAACACCCTGCCACCGACGGGACAGCGCGCTGCCACCGGCGGATCGGGGAGTCAGACGACGGGCATAGCGTGGGGCGGTCCGGGCACGCTCCGGACCCGTACGGGCGACCCGTACGACCGATCCGCACGACCAGGAAAGGACCTCCGCATGCCCCGCATCGGAACCAGCGACCTCCACGTGTTCCCCCTCGCCCTCGGCGGCAACGTCTTCGGCTGGACCGCCGACGAGCAGACCTCGCACCGGGTGCTCGACGCCTACACCGGTGCCGGCGGCGACTTCATCGACTCGGCGGACGTCTACTCCGCCTGGGGCGACGGCAACGAGGGCGGCGAGTCCGAGCGCGTCATCGGCTCGTGGCTCCGAGCCTCGGGCAAGCGCGACGACGTGGTGATCGCCACGAAGGTGTCGCAGCACCCGCAGTTCCCGGGGCTGTCGGCGTCGAACGTCGCCGCGGCCGCCCGCGCGAGCCTCGAGCGGCTCGGCACCGACCGGATCGACCTGTACTACGCGCACTTCGACGACCAGGACACCCCGCTCGAGGAGACCGTCCGCGCGTTCGACCAGCTCGTCCGCGAGGGCCTGGTGCGGTACACGGCGATCTCGAACTACTCCCGCGCACGCGCCGAGGAGTGGATCCGCATCGCGAAGGCCGACGGACTGGCGCTGCCGGTCGCGATCCAGCCGCACTACAACCTGGTCACCCGCGAGCCGTACGAGTCGGAGATCGCGCCGCTCGCCGCCGCCGAGGGCCTGGGCGTCGTGCCGTACTTCGCTCTGGCCGCCGGGTTCCTGACGGGCAAGTACCGGACGAAGGACGACTTCGCCGGGCGGGACCGCGAGGGCCAGGTGTCCGGGTACTTCTCGGACCAGGGACTCGCGGTGGTCGACGCCCTCGACACGATCGCACAGGCGCACGGCGTGGAGATCGCCTCGGTGGCGCTCGCGTGGCTGCAGGGCCGCCCGGACGTCGTCGCGCCGATCGCCAGTGCCCGGAACACCGAGCAGCTGCCGGCGCTCCTGGCGTCCGCCGAGCTCGAGCTCACCACGGACGAGGTCCGGACGCTCGACGACGCATCAGCCGCGGTGCCGACCGAGGCCTGATCCACGGGACTGAGCCGCGGGCGCTGGTGCCGGACTACTTGCCGTCCGGCGCCAGCGACCCGGTCAGCATCTGCCCCTGCGCGCGGGTCGCGAAGCACGAGATGAACGTGTTGCCCTGGTCCCAGGTGGCCTGGTCGGGAGCGTAGGAACCCTGCACCTGCACGTCGCCGATCTTCGCGGCCGCCGCGGTGTCGATCGCCTCGGAGCTCTGGCACGTCTTCGACGCCTGCTCGGCGAGGGCCTCGGGGCCGGGCCACTGGCTCGCGGACACCTGCACGCGGGCGGTGAGCTGCGCAGTGTGCGGCGAGGAGCAGTCGATCACCGTGTAGCTCTGGTCCCACGCGTTCGTGAACGGCGACAGGCACTCCCCGCCCGCCAGGTCCGTCCACGGGTGCACACCGGGGGCGGCCTGCGTCGTGGCGAACTGCAGGGTCGCGGCCGGCTGCTGCGGGGTGGAGCCCTGGGCCGTGCCGGACTCGGGGGTGGCCTCGGGCGTCGCGGGGGCCGAGGCGGCGGCGGTCGAGCTCGGTGCCGGCGTCGACTCCTCGATCGACCCGCCGAGGATCCAGCGGGTCAGGGCGAACACGGCGACGAGCAGCACGACGATGAGCACGACGGCGCCGCCGATGAGCAGCTGCTTCCCGCGCTTGCCCTCGTTCTTCAGGCGCGAGACGCCCTCGTCGAGCAGGACCGCGGCGCGGTTGGGCTGCGCGGGCTCGGCCGTGGCGCGCGGTGCCGCGGCCCGGTCGGCCGAGGGGACCGCGGGCATCATCCGCGTGCCGGTCTCGTGCGGGTCGTACCCGGTGGCGCCGAGCTGCCCGACGGCGGCGGTGCCGAACAGGTCCTTGATCGCGCTCGTGTCGCTGGTCTCGCGGCCGTCCCACTCGGACTGGTCGATCTCGTCGCCTTCCCCGACCCCGGGGGCGCCCGACCGGCGGGGGCCCGGCGTGACGTCGTCGTCGCGGTCGGCTCCGTGGCCGACGTCCTGCCGGTCGTCGATCGGGAACGGCAGTCGGGTCGTCGCCGCGTCGGACGCCGGACGCGGTGCCGGCTCGACCAGGGGCGGGACGGGTGCGGCGGTCGCGTCGGGCGCAGCCCACCACGGGGTGGCCCCGGTCGGCGGCTCGGAGGACGCAGCAGCTGACGACGGCTCCGGCGCGGACACCGGCGCAGCCACCGAGGCGACCGGCGCAGCGGGCGGCGGCGCGATCGGCAGCACCGTCGTCCCGTCCGCGGGGGTGTCGACCTCGCCCGAGACGACGTCGTCGTCCGCCTCGTCCGCGAGCGACCACGAGCCGGCGCCGAACGCCGTGGTGTCGAACGAGTCGGTCGTCAGGGTCGTCGGGACCTCGCCGGTCTCGTCGTCCCGGATCGCCCAGTCGAACGGGCGCTCGGTGGCGCCGCGCTCGTCGTCCCCGACGCCCTGCAGCCGCAGCAGCTCGGTGAAGCTCGGCGGCTCCCCGGTCGAGGGAGCCGGCGTCGGCGGGAGCACCCCGTGCACGCCGAGGGGCTGCGCCACCGGGCCCGTCGGGGTCACCGGCGGCGGAGGTATCTGCGCACCGGTCGCCCGACCGAGCCAGTCGACGTCGCTGCGCCCCTGGCCGAACGGGTCGGTGCGACGGCGTTCCTCGTCGACGGCACGGTTCTCGGCCGCGCGCTCGTCCCGGTGCGTGAGCGCCGTCGGCAGCGTGATGGAGGAGGGGTGCTGCGTCGTGCTCGTCGGCGGCACCGGTGCGGCCGGCGGGATGCGCTCCCCGAGCGTCTCCCGCTCGTGCTCGGCGCTCGCCTGCGGGTTGACCGAGGGCGCCTGCAGCTCGTCGTCCATCCGGATGGCCTGCGTGGCCCCGGCGTCGTCCGGCTCGCGCGCGGCCGGCACCGAAGGCGTCACCGCCGGCGGCACCGGACGCTCGGCCAGCGGCGCGGGACGGCCGTCGGCAGGCTCTGCAGACTC
This sequence comes from Curtobacterium sp. AG1037, assembly GCF_003349855.1. NCBI lineage: Bacteria > Bacillati > Actinomycetota > Actinomycetes > Micrococcales > Microbacteriaceae > Curtobacterium > Curtobacterium sp. AG1037. The sequence continues at coordinate 159,612 of NZ_QQAO01000005.1, forward strand.
GGCGGCCGAGGCCGGCGCGGTCGGCACGTCCGACGTGAACGGCTCCGGCAGCGGCGCGCCCGTCTCCCGGGCGGCCCGCTCCGCCTCGCGGCGCTCGCGCCGCGAGGGCCACTCGTCCGCCGACCGGGGCGCACCGAAGATGTCCGCGGCGCTGCGGAGCCCGCGGAACGGAGCGTCCGAGGCGGACGCGCGCTGAGCCTCCAGGCCGTCGTCCCCGTCTGCCGGGCCGGCGGTGTCCTCGGGCTCGCGCGCGTCGTCCGGACGCTCCCCGGTCACGCGCTCAGCCCCAGGTCGGCCAGCCCGATCGCAGCGAAGTAGGGGTACCCGGCCGCCTCGATGCGCTCCTTCGCGCCGGTGTCGCGGTCGACGACGACGGCGACGGCCGCGATGATCGCACCCTCGCGTTCGAGCGCCTCCGCCGCCTTGAGCGGCGATCCGCCGGTCGTGGAGGTGTCCTCGAGCACGACGACGCGCTTGCCGCGGACGTCGGGGCCCTCGACCTGCTTGCCGCGACCGTGGTCCTTCGGCTCCTTGCGCACGACGAACGCGTCGTAGGTCAGGCCGCGCGCGACCGACTGGTGCAGCACGGCGCTCGCGATGGGGTCCGCACCCATGGTCAGGCCACCGACCGCGTCGACGTCCGGGACCTGCTGCAGCAGGTCCGTCATGACCTGTCCGATCAGGGGTGCGACGCGGTGGTCGAGGCTCACCTTGCGCAGGTCGATGTAGTACGAGGCCTGCTTCCCGCTGGTCAGCGTGAAGTCGCCGTGGAACACGGCCTCGTCCGAGATGTGCTGGATCAGCTGTTCGCGCGCGTCGGTCACAGCGCACCAGGGTAGTCGGTCACCCCGGGATCGCACCCGTCGGCCGTTCCCCGCCACCCGCAGGCGGCGCTCCGGACGGCTCGGTACGCTCCGCCTCATGTCCCACGACGCACCGGAGCCGCGCGCCTCGGTCGCGTCCGGACCCGCTTCGGCGGCCCACCGCCGGTGGGTGGCGACGGTCGGCCGGGAGGCACTGGGCGCGGTCGTCGCGCTGGCCCTGTCCGTCATCGCGTTGCGTCACGTCGTCGCGACCGAGCGGGTCGCCCTGCTCTGGTACGACGCGGACTCCGTGCTGCTGCCGCTCGTGGAGCGCTCGATCCGTTCCGGGCAGGCGTTCGAGTGGGCGATGTCCCCGGCGCTGTTCTTCTTCCCGGAGCTGCCGGTCTACCTGCTCTGTTCGCTCGTGACGGCGACGGCGCAGCAGGCCCTGGCGCTCAACGGGGTCCTGGTGCTGCTCGCCGTGTACGCCCTGGTGCGGGCGGCTGCGAACGAGCTCATGCCGTCCGCCCGGCGCTCGGCGCGGATCGCGACCGCGGCGGTGGCGCTCGGGTTCGTCACGCTGCTGGTGCTCACCGAGTCGTCGGCGACCGCCACGTCGCTCGAGCTCGCGTCGCTGCTCCTCACGACGACCTACTACTACGGCGCCCTGCTCGCGATGCTCGGCACCGCGGTGCTCGTGCTCCGTGCCGTCCGGACCGGTCGGGCGTCCGTGACCGTGCTCGTGGTCCTCGCGCTCGTCGCGGCGTGCACGACGGCGTCGAACCCGCTGTACGTGCCGTGGTCCGCGGCGCCGGTCGTCGTCACGCTCGTGCTGCTCGCCGTTGCACGACGGCTGCCGTGGCGCCCGGTCGCCCGGCTGTCCGGGGCGCTCGTCGCGGGGTCGGTGGTCGGGTACCTGCTGCGGATCCCGCTCCGGCCGTTCGTCTCCCTGGACCCGTCGACGTACGTGCACCCCGAGCACGCAGGCGGGACGCTGTCGTTCTTCGCCGCGCTCACCGACGACCGTGCGGGGTCGGCCGCCGGGGACGCGGGTCTGCTGCTCCTGTTCGCGGGCGTGCTGCTCGCCGCGGGTGGGACGGTCTGGGCCTGGCGGGTCCGGACGTCGCGCACCGTGCTCGTCGCGACCGCGCTGCCGCTCGTCACGGTCGTCGCGGTGTCGGTCGGGGTGGTCGTCGCCGGGTCGGACACCCCGCGGTACCTCGAGCCGATCGTCACGGCCCCGCTCCTCGCGCTCGTGGCGGTCGCCGAGCTCACCCGCACCGCCGTCCGGACGACCCGCGTGCACCGGCCCCGCCGCGGGCTCCGGCTGACCCTGGCGGTCGCGGCCGCCGCGGTGCTCCTCGCCGGGGTCGCGACCGCGCCCGGCACCGTCTCGGCCGTCGCGCACGCCCGGTACGGCTCGGTCTCGTGCCTGGACCGGTGGGCGGACGGTCGGCAGGTCACCGGCGTCGGGCAGTTCTGGACCGTCCGACCGCTCGCCGCCTACGCCGCGTCCGACGTGCAGCTCCTGCAGGTGCGGGACACGTTCGACGCCTACCCGTGGCTCGTCGACCTCGGGGCCTACCGGGACGCCCGGCCGACGTTCGTCGTGATCGGGGCGAACGACGTCTGGACCACCGCGGTCGAGGACTCGCTCGGCTCCCCCGCGTCGATCATCCACTGCACCGGGTACGACGTGTACGACTACGCCGGGACCGCCGGCGCGGCGGTGCTGCGGCGGGACGTGGTGGGGAGCGCCGACGTGATCCGGCGCGAGCGGGGGTTCTGAGCGGGCGGCTGGCGTCCGCGCGTCGGCGTGCGGCGCGTGCCGCGCGGCGCGTGCCGTGCCGCGCGTGCCGTCCGTCGTGTGTCGTTCGCCCATCGGACTTGTCCACAGCGGCGCGCCGTCGGGCCGGGATGCCTGAGCGGATGTATAGGCTCGACTCCGTGACTCGTCCCACCAACGGCCGCATCCCCCGCACGTCCCTCCGGTTCCGCCTCGCCGCGACCGGACTGGCGCTCGCCGGCCTGCTCGGGACGGTCCTGCTGGACGCGCCGAGTGCGAGTGCCGCGAAGTACCCCTCGTGGGACGACGTGATGGCCGCCCGCGGGCAGGAGTCCGCGAAGCAGGAGCAGATCACCACGATCCGGGGCATCATCGACGGCCTCGCGACCCAGGTGCAGGAAGCCGAGGCCGAGGCACAGCGGCTCGGCGACGAGTTCTACGCCGCGCAGAGCGACGCGCAGGACGCCGCCGAGAAGGAACAGAAGCTCCGTGCCGACGCCGAGGAGCACGCGAAGGTCGCCGAGCAGAGTGCCGCCCAGGCCGGGCAGCTCGCCGCGCAGATGGCCCGACACGGTGGCGCCGACGTCACGGCCTCCGTGCTGTCCGGCGGCGAGTCCGCGCGCGACCTCCTCTACGACCTCGGTGCGCTGAGCAAGCTCTCCGAGCAGTCCGAGCGGGTCGAGGCCGCAGCGACCGCGGACGCCGCCGTCGCCCGCTCCCTCACTGCGCAGGCCGACCGGGCCTCGGCGGAGCTCGACCGGCTCGCCGCCGCCGCGCAGGAGCGGATGGACGCCGCCCAGGCCGCGGCCGACAAGGTCCAGTCGGCCTACACCGAGCAGCAGGACAACAAGGCCCGGCTCGACGCCCAGCTCGCGACGCTGACCTCGGGGCGGGTCCGGACCGAGGCCGAGTTCGCCAAGGGCGAGGCCGAGCGCAAGGCCGCGATCGAGAAGGCCGCGCGCGAGGCAGCAGCGGCCCGCGCGCGCGAAGCAGCAGCCGCGGCAGCTGCCGCGAACAGCGGCGGCGGTGGCGGCGGTGGCGGTGCGCCCGCGCCGAGCGGTGGCGGCGGCGGCAGTGTGGGTTCCGGCTCCGGCACCGGTTGGGTCCGTCCCGCCGGCGGCTACGTCATCAGCCCCTACGGCTACCGCGTGCACCCGATCACCGGACGGGTCACCAAGCACGACGGGCTCGACCTGACGAGCGGCTGCTCGACGGCGATCGTCGCGGCGTCGGCCGGCACCGTGGACTACGTCGGCTGGTACGGCGGGTACGGCAACTACGTCCGGATCAACCACGGCGGTGGCGTGAAGACCGCGTACGGGCACATCGTCAACGGCGGCTTCCGGGTCTCGCCTGGCCAGCAGGTCTCGGCCGGGCAGCTCATCGCCCTCGTCGGCTCGACCGGCAACTCGACCGGGTGCCACCTGCACTACGAGGTCCACATCAACGGCGCCACGACCGACCCCGCGCCGTTCATGGCGGCACGGGGCGTCGGCTTCTAGCCCGCGGTTCGTCGGCTTCGAGCACGCGGTCGATCGGCCCGCGCTCCGGCGGCACCGGTAGGTTCGATCCCATGCGCGTCGCGACCTGGAACGTCAACTCCGTCCGCACCCGAGTGGGCCGGATCGTCGACTGGCTGGTCCGCGAGGACGTCGACGTCCTCGGCATGCAGGAGATCAAGTGCAAGCCCGAGCAGTTCCCGGTGGAGGCGTTCGAGGCCGCCGGCTACCAGGTCGAGGCGCACGGCCTGAACCAGTGGAACGGCGTCGCGTTCGCCAGCCGGCTGCCGATGGAGGACGTCACCCGTGACTTCCCCGGCCAGCCCGGGTTCCTGAAGGGCCACGAGGGACCGGACCTGCCCGTCGAGGCCCGCGCGATGGGCGTCACCGTCGACGGCGTCCGGCTGTGGAGCCTCTACGTCCCGAACGGCCGCGAGCTCGGCGACCCGCACTACACGTACAAGCTCGACTGGCTCGAGCAGCTGGCCGACCGGACGTCCGAGTGGCTCGAGGCCGAGCCGGAGACACCCCTCGCGCTGATGGGCGACTGGAACGTCGCGCCGCTCGACCGGGACGTCTGGGACGTGGCCGTGTTCGAGGGCGCGACGCACGTCAGCGAACCGGAGCGTGCGGCGTTCCGCGCGTTCGAGTCCCGCGGCCTGCAGGACGTCGTCCGCCCGATCGTCCCCGAGGGCTACACGTACTGGGACTACAAGTCGCTCCGGTTCCCCCGCAACGAGGGCATGCGCATCGACTTCGTGCTCGGGTCCCAGGCCTTCGCGGACGTCACGGTCGGCGCGACCATCCACCGCGACGAGCGGAAGGGCGACGCTCCGAGCGACCACGTCCCCGTGTCGGTCGACCTGGACCTGGAGACCTCGCTCGACGACGACCGCCCGATGATCTTCTGACGCGTCCCCTCTCGCCCACCTGCTCCCACCGCGAGCGGGCAGGACACGCCGCCCGCGTCGCGCCCCGCGGGCGCAACACGCCGCCACGGGCCGCCGAGCGGCCCACATGTGGCCCACTCGCGACCCCGCGGCCTCGCGACGGACGGGAGGCACGGTGCCAGCCCGCCCCGCGCCTCCAGTCCGACAGTCCCCACCCGCCACCGCGAGCGGGCAGGACACGCCGCCCGCGTCGCGCCCCGCGGGCGCAACACGCCGCCACCGCCCGCCGAGCGGCCCACATGTGGCCCGCTCGGCGCCGCCGCCCGGGCGCGCCCGCTACGGGTGCAGCACCGCCGCGACCACGACGAGCACCGGCACCGCACCGATCGTCGAGACGAGCACGACGTCCCGCGCGACCGGGACCGCCGCCTGGTACCGCTGCGCGTAGTTGAAGACGTTCTGCGCCGCCGGCAGGGCCCCGAGCGTCGTGAGCATGAACACGTCCTGCTCGTCGAGCCGGAACATGAACCGGGCGACCACGAACGCCACGAGCGGCATCACCACGAGCTTCAGCCCGGCGGCCACGAGCACGTCCGCCCGGATCGCGGGGTCCCGCAGCGGGGTCGCCCCGTGCAGGCTCATGCCGAAGGACAGGAGCACCACGGGCACCGCGGCGGCCCCGACGAGGGCGAACGGCTCGAGGACCGGCGTCGGGATCTCGATCCGGAGTGCGGAGCACACCAGGCCGAGCAGCGACGCGATGATGATCGGGTTGCGGAAGGGTCCGGCGACCCGGCTCCGCCAGGTGCCCCCGGTGGCCGTCGCCGCGTCCAGGACGGTGAGCGCCAGGGGTGCGAGCACGACGAGCTGCAGCAGGATCACCGGGACGACCGCGGTGGCCTGGCCCAGGACGTAGACGGCGACCGGCAGCCCGATGTTGTTCGCGTTCACGTAGCCGGAGGCCAGCGCCCCCACCGTCGTCGTCGCGACCGAGCGCCGCAGCACCAGGCGGAAGACCAGCACGGCGACGAGCGCCACGGTGACGGCGCTGATCAGCGAGACCCAGAGCATCGGCGACACCAGCGTCTCGATGTGTGCCGTCGCGATGGTGTGGAAGAGCAGGCAGGGCATCAGGACGAAGAAGGCCAGCCGGCTCATCACGAACTGGGCGTGCGGGCCGAGCAGCTCGGCGCGGCCGACGACGTACCCGGCGGCGATGATCGCGCCGATGATCGCGAACCCGGTCAAGACGCCACCCATCGCCTCCATCCTGTCAGCCCGGTCCCGGACGGACGACCATGTGACTGCTCACAGACGCGCTCGGACGGGAAATGCGCGACGCATCGGTACCGTTGCACGCACCATGACCTCGACGCCCGACACGCTCACCCGTTCGACCGACTCCAGCCAGCCGCTCGTGTCGCTCCTCGAGGAGCGTTGGAGCCCCCGCTCCTACGACGAGACCGCCACCGTCACCGACGCGCAGCTCGACGCGCTGCTCGAGGCCGCCCGCTGGGCCCCGTCCGCGATGAACCACCAGCCGCGCCGCTTCGTCGCCGGCCGCCGTGGCACGGACACGTTCCGGAAGATCAACGACAACCTGCTCGGCTTCAACGCCGCGTGGGCGTTCCGCGCGAGCGCCCTCGTCGTCGGTGTCCTCGAGACCGTGACCGAGGACGGCGACGAGCGTCCGTTCGCGCAGTACGACCTCGGCCAGTCCCTCGCCGCGCTCACGGTCCAGGCGCACGCCGAGGGCCTGCACGTCCACCAGATGGCGGGCATCGACGCCGAGGGTCTCCGGGCCGCGTTCGACCTGCCGGAGCGCTTCCGGCCGTACACCGTGACGGCGATCGGCACCGTGACGGACCCCGCGCAGCTCGGCGACCAGGCCGCTGAGCGCGAGGTGGCCCCGCGCACGCGGCTCCCCCTCGACGAGGTCGTGCTCGTCAAGGAGTAGTCGACGAGCATCGGTCCGGCCCGCCCCCGTGGAGCGCTCCAGCACCACGGGGGCGTACCATGTCCGGACATGGATCAGCACACGACACCGGACCCCGCGCAGGACACGACACCGGACCCCGGCCAGGACCCCGCCGGGCCGGCCCCGGAGATGAACTTCTACACCCGCAAGTGGGTCCGCCCCGAGGACCTCAACGCCAACGGCACCCTGTTCGGCGGCAGCCTGCTGCGCTGGATCGACGAAGAGGCCGCGGTGTACGCGATCATCCAGCTCGGCAACGGCAAGGTCGTCACCAAGTACATGTCGGAGATCGTCTTCGTGTCCTCCGCACGCGAGGGCGACATCGTCGAGATCGGCCTCGTCGCGACCCGGTTCGGCCGCACCTCGCTCACGATGCGCGCCGAGGCCCGGAACCTCTTCACGCACCGGAGCATCCTCACCATCGACGAGGTCGTCTTCGTGAACATCGGCGAGGACGGCAAGCCCGCCTCGCACGGGTACACCGACATCACCTACGCGCGCGACCGGGTCCCCGCGACGCACCGGGCCTGACGACCGCCCGCACCGGCGGAGCACGACGGATCTGGCAGGATCGAGGGCATGACCACGCCCCGCCTCGTCGCCTTCGACCTCGACGACACCCTCGCGCCGTCGAAGTCCCCGCTCGACCCGCGCATGCTCGAGACCTTCGCGTCGCTGCTCGCCACGGTCCCGGTCGCGGTCATCTCCGGCGGGAACTTCCAGCAGTTCGAGCAGCAGCTCGTGACGCCCCTGAGCGCCCGCGACGGACTCGTCCTCGACGACCTCCACCTGCTCCCGACCTGCGGCACCGCCTACTACCGCTGGTCCGGGTCCGACTGGGCACTGCAGTACGCCGAGGACCTCACCGACGACGAGAAGTCCCGCGCCCTCGCCGCGGTCGAGGCCCAGGCGAAGGCAGCCGGGCTCTGGGAGTCGGAGACCTGGGGCCCGATCCTCGAGGACCGCGGGTCACAGATCACGTTCTCGGCCCTCGGCCAGTCGGCGCCGGTGGACGTGAAGAAGCGGTGGGACCCGACCGGCGAGAAGAAGGACCACCTCCGCCGGCTCGTGCAGGCCGAGCTGCCCGACCTCGAGGTCCGCTCCGGCGGCTCGACGAGCGTGGACATCACCCGGAAGGGCATCGACAAGGCCTACGGCATGCGACGCCTCGCCGAGCTCACCGGCATCGCCCTCGACGACGTGCTGTTCGTCGGGGACCGCCTCGACCCCGAGGGCAACGACTACCCGGTCAAGGCACTCGGCGTCCCCTGCCACGCGGTGGAGGGCTGGGAGGACACCGACGCGTTCCTGACGGAGCTGATCCCGACGCTGCGCTGAGACAGCGCTGACGCGCACCGGACGGACGGGAGGCACGTGTCGGGCTCGCCACGTGCCTCCCGTCCGTCGTCCGGTCACGTCCGCGACGCGACCCGACCACGCCAGGCCAGGCCCGGCCCGGCCGGGTCGGCTCAGGGGATGCTGCGGACCGCCTCGACGAAGGAGCGGATCCGCGCGACGTCCTTGACCCCGCGCTCCGACTCCACACCACTCGACACGTCCACGCCGTCGGGGTCCAGGGCCTCGACCGCGGCGACCACGTTCGCCGGGGTGAGCCCCCCGGCGAGGATCCACGCCTCGTCCACCTTCCCCGCGATCGTCGCGGGGTCGACGAGCCGCCCGCTGCCCGGCACGGCGGCGTCGAGCAGCAGCAGGTCGTGGTCGAAGGCCGCGCGCTGCTCGGGCGTCTCGCGCAGGAAGTCGTCGGCGGCGACGGCACGGATGGTGAAGAACCCGGCGTCCCGCGCACGCGCGAAGTCACTCGCCGACTCGCCCCCGTGCAGCTGGAGCGTGGTGAGCCCGACCTCGGACGCGATACCGACGATCTCGTCGATCTGCTGGTCACGGAACACCCCGACGGCGTCGATGCCCTCCGGCACCCGCTCGACGAGCTCCTTCGCGAGGTCCGCCGTCACGGTGCGGGGGCTGCCGGCGGCGAAGACGAACCCGACCGCGTCGGCACCCGCGTCCACGGCGGCGTCGACGGTCTCGGGCGTCGACAGACCGCAGATCTTGATCCAGCGCTGGTCGCTCATGGATCCATCCTGCCAGGGACCCGGCCCGTCGGAGGCCGGGTCAGTGCAGGGTGCCCGCGATGTACGCCGCGGTGCACGCGGCGAGCACCCCGAAGGCCGCGAACGACCCGACCAGGACGTTCCGGCGACGCCAGCGACGGACCGCCGCGAAGGTGCCGCGCCGTGCGTGCCGGTGGGCGGCGCGGTGCAGCTTGTGGTCGCGCTTGTGCTTCGTCCGCTCAGGGCCGAGGGGCACCGGGCCGGTGATCTGCGTCGACCCGCCACGGAGCGCGCTCGCGACGGCGACCGCGGTCGGTCGGCGGGCCGGGTCGCGGTGGGTCATCTTCGCGAGCAGGTCGTGCCAGTCCGGGCCGACCGAGTCCGGGACCTCGGGGTCGTGCCGCAGCCGGGCGAGGGCCGCCTCGATCAGGGTGCCCGAGTACTCCTGCTTGCCGGTCAGCGACTCGAGGAGCACCAGGCCGAGCGAGTACACGTCCGTCGCGAAGCCGATCGGCTCCCCGGCGACCTGCTCCGGGCTGAGGTACGCCGCGGTGCCGATGATCGTGCCGTCGTTCGTCAGCCGGGAGCCGTCGACGAAGTGCGCGACGCCGAAGTCGGTGAGCTTCACGGCGCGGGCGAAGCCGGAGGCGCCCTCGTCGTTGATGAGGATGTTCGCCGGCTTCACGTCGCGGTGCACGATGCCGCGCGAGTGCACGTACGCCAGGGCGTCGGCGAGCTGCGCCCCGAGGTCGGCGACCTCGTAGTTGTGCAGCGGGCCGCCCGCGAGCCGGCGGAGGAGCGTCGTGTCGGCGATGAGCTCCATCACGATGAAGCGGTGCGGGCCGTCCCCGAACTCGTGGGTGCCGGCGTCGTACAGCGGCACGAGACCCGGGTGCGACAGCATGCTCAGCAGCCGGATCTCGCGCTCCTGGCGGACCCGGTCGGCCGTCGTCATCGAGTCCGGCGTCGCGAAGAGCTTGACCGCGACCGCACGGTACGTGTGTTCGTCGCGAGCTTCGTAGACCGACCCCATGCCGCCCGTGCCGATGAGCTTGACGAGCCGGTAGCGGCCCGCCAGGACCGTGTCGGCCCGCGCGCTGTCGACCAGGGTCATGCTGCACTTCGATCCATCGAGAGCCATCGGATTCCGCGGCAGACGCCGGCAAGGTGACTCACGGTCAACGGTACGCGTCCCACCTCGGATCCGCGGTGCCGTTACGACATCGTGATGGGGGACAGATCCCCGTGGATCCGCGGAACTGCGGGGGTAGCGTCCGGGTTCCCGGAGAGCCCGGGACTACGCAAGGAGGACATCGTGGCGCTGTCGAAGGGCGACGAGGTGCACTGGAACACCTCGCAGGGCAAGACGACCGGCAAGCTGGTCGAGAAGAAGACGAAGGACTTCACGTTCGACGGGCAGGACTTCAAGCCGACGGACGACGACCCGTACTGGATCGTCGAGTCGGAGAAGTCCGGCAACAAGGCCGCGCACAAGGAGTCGGCCCTCACGAAGAAGTGACCGCTCAGTCGTTCGCGGGTGCCGCACGTCGGCGCCCGCGATCGGCGCGTTCCGCCCGGGCACGCCGGACCCGTCGCACCACGAACGTCACCACGACGACGGCGATCGCGACGTAGAGCACCCGGTCGATCCACTCGGTGTACTGCTCGACCTTGTCGTACTGGGTCCCGAACGCCGCTCCGAGCAGCACCAGGCCGCTGTTCCAGATGCCGCTCGCGATGATCGTGAACACCGAGAACGTGCCGAGGTGCATCCGGTCGGCGCCCGCCGGCAGCGAGATCAGGCTCCGCACGATCGGCACGAACCGGCCGAAGAACACCGCGCTCCTGCCGTGCCGGTGGAACCAGTCCGCGGCCTTGCGGAAGTCGTCCTCGTCGACGAGCGGCAGCTTCCCGAGCCAGCGCACGGTCCGTTCGAACCCGATCACCGCGCCGAGCCAGTAGAGCACGAGCGCGCCGAGGTACGACCCGAGCGTCGCGAGCAGCAGCACGAGCACGAGGTTCATCCGCCCGGCTCCCGCCAGGAACCCCGCGAGCGGCAGGATCACCTCGGACGGGATGGGCGGGAACACCGTCTCGACGAAGAGCATGATCGCGACGCCCCACTCGCCGAGCGCGTCGATGACCTGCAGCACGAAGCCGGAGAGGCCACCGAGGTCCTCGGTGCCCGCCTCCTGACCCGCACTCCTGGTCGAGGCGGGCAGGGTCGGCGGCAGCGTGAGGGCGGTCGTCATGGGTCCACTCTGTCTGAGCGTCCTGCCAGGAGTCAGCACGCCACCTGAGCGCGAGCCGAGTGGGCGTGGTGCCGACGCGCTCGGCGACGTGTCGCCGAGGTGCCACGACTCGCCGCTGCGTGGGCGCCCGGGTGCGACGGACGGCCGCTCCGGACCGCGAGGTACCGGAATTCCGGCACCTCGACGCACAGGGCGGGCAGGGCGGGAACGGGGGTGCGGCAGACGGACGGGAGGCACGGTGCCAGCTGGCACCGTGCCTCCCGTCCGTCAGGGTGTTGCGTCAGACCGCGGCGGGCGCGCGCTGGCCGATCGTCTCGCCGGCCACGGCCGCCTGGTCGGCGGCCGCCGCCTCGGCGGCGGGTGCCTTGCGCACCCACTTCTTCAGGCCCACCAGGACCAGCGCGGACACGACCGTGCCGGCCACGATCGCGACGATGAACATCGCGACGTCCCCGATGGCGAAGAACACGAAGATGCCGCCGTGGGGTGCGCGAGAGGTCACCCCGGCCGCCATCGAGATCGCACCCGTGACCGCGGCACCGATCATCGACGCCGGGATGACGCGCAGCGGGTCGGCTGCGGCGAACGGGATCGCGCCCTCGGAGATGAACGACGCACCGAGCAGCCACGCGGCCTTGCCGTTCTCGCGCTCCGGCTTCGTGAAGCCCTTGCGGTACAGGACGGTCGAGGCGAGCGCCAGGGCCAGCGGCGGGACCATGCCCGCGGCCATGACGGCGGCCATGATCTCGAACGGGACGACGTTCGTGGCGGTCCCGGCACCGAGCCCGGCGACGGCGAACGAGTACGCGACCTTGTTGACCGGGCCACCGAGGTCGAACGCCATCATCAGGCCGAGGATCACGCCGAGCAGGATCGCCGAGGCGCCGTTGAGCGAGTTGAGCCAGTTCGTCAGCTGCGTCATGAGCCAGGCGATCGGGCCGCCGAGCACGAGGAGCATCAGGCCGGAGGCGATGATCGACGCGAAGAGCGGGATGATCACGACGGGCATCAGGCCGCGGAGCCAGCGCCAAGTCGGGATGCGCCCGATCCAGTACGCGGCGGCACCGGCGATGAGACCACCGACGAGCCCGCCGAGGAAGCCGGCGTTCATGAAGACGGCGATCGACCCGGCGACGAAGCCCGGCGCGATGCCGGGGCGGTCGGCGATCGCGTAGGCGATGTACCCGGCGAGTGCGGCGACGAGGAACCCGAGGGACACCCCGCCGATCTGGAACGCGGCGGCGCCGAGGTAGTAGCCGAGGCCCTCCGGCGGCAGGTTGAGCAGCGTGTAGTTCGTCAGCGTGTACACCGCGTTGTTCTGCCCGGAGTTCCCGTGCGGCAGCGCGATGGCGTAGCCCGCGAGCAGGAAGCCGAGCGCGATGAGCAGACCGCCGCCCGCGACGAACGGGATCATGTAGCTGACGCCGGTGAGCAGCCAGCGCTTGAGCGCCTGCCCGAAGTGCTCGTCGGCCTTGTTCGACTCGGCGGTCGTCGCAGCCCCGCCCTGCACGCGTGCGGCGTGCGGGTCGTCCGCGGCGCGGAGGGCCTCGGCGATCATCTTGTCCGGCTCGTCGACACCGCGCTTGACCGGTCCGGACACCAGCGGCTTGCCGGCGAAGCGGTTGCGGTCGCGGACGTCCACGTCGACCGCGAACACGACGGCGTCGGCGCGGGCGATCAGGGCGGGGTCGAGCGGCTCGACCTGCGAGGAGCCCTGCGTCTCGACGTGCATCTCGGCACCGGCGCGCTCGGCGGCGGCGACCAGGGCGTCGGCGGCCATGTAGGTGTGCGCGATGCCGGTCGGGCACGCGGTGACGCCGACGATGACCTTGCGGGCACCCGAGCCCGTGGTGGTGGGGGCCGGGGCGGCGGCAGCGGGCGCCGGGGCGCCGACACCGGCCTCGGCGACCTCGCCGCCGACCTCGCGCTGCACCAGGTCCACGACGTCCTGCGGGGTCGCGGCCGCGCGGAGCGCCGCGGTGAAGTCGTCGCGGATGAGGGCACGCGCCAGGGTCGACAGGACCGTCAGGTGGTCCTTGTCCGCACCCTCGGGCACCGCGATCATGAAGACGATGTCCGCGTCGCCGTCCGGCGCACCGAACGGCACCTTCCGCGCCAGGCGGGAGAACGCGAGCGTCGGGCTCGAGACCGAGGCGGACCGCGCGTGCGGGATCGCGATGCCGCCGGGCACACCGGTGCCGACGCTCGCCTCGCGCTTGATCGCGTCCTCGGCGAGGGCGCTGCCGTCGGCGGCACGGCCGGTGGCGGCGACGCGGTCGGCGAGCACGCGGATGACGTCGGAGGACGTTCCGCCGAGGTCCTCGTCGAGGCCGACGAGCTCCGCGCTGATGAGGCGCTGCGTCGTGTCTGCGGACATGGGGTTGCTCCTTTGCAGTGGCGCCGAGGCGCGGGCATTGCTGTTCGGGGGTGGTGCTGCGAAGTGGTGGTGCGGTGGGGGTCGGTCAGGCGATCGGTGCCGGGACCTGCGTCGGGTGCAGGGTCCGGACGGTCACGCTGCCGGGGTCGGTGTGGTCGAGGGCCGGCACGTCGCTGCCGGGGAGCGCCGCGGCGGCAGCCCCCGTGGCGACGGCCTGGGCGAGCCGCTCGGCGGGGGTCGCACCGGCGACCTCGGCGAGCAGGTAGCCGGCGAGCGAGGAGTCCCCCGCGCCGACCGTCGAGCGCGCGACGATGCGCGGTGCGGCGGCGGCGAAGGCGCCCTCGTCCGAGACGAGCACGGCTCCGGCGCTGCCGAGCGTGAGCAGGACGGCGTCGACGTGCTTGTCGCGCAGGCGCTGGGCGGCCACCGCGGCGGCGTCCGGGTCCTGCTCGTACGCGTCCGGCTCCCCGCCGACGACCTCGGCGAGCTCCTCGGCGTTCGGCTTCACCAGGTCGATGCGCTCACCGGACTGCAGCAGCGCGGTGAAGGGCAGACCGGACGAGTCGACGGCGATCCGGACGGTGTCCCCGTGGCGCTGGCGCACGGCGCGGACGAGCACGGCGAGCGCGTCGTCGGGCAGCCCGGGCGGCAGGGAGCCGGCGAACACGACCCAGCGAGCGGCGGGCCCGGTCGCGGTCGGTCCGGCGGCGTCGGCCACGAGCGCGGCGAGGTCGTCCAGGCGGCCGGCGAGCGAGGGGCCGGGTTCGTTGAGCTTCGTCGTCGTGCCGGTCGGCTCGGTCACGGTGACGTTCGAGCGCAGCGGGGCGCCGATCGGGAGCGCCGCGGTCGGGATGCCGCGGGTCGCGAGGCCGAGCAGGACGGGGTCGAGCTCGTCGCCGGGCAGGACGGCCAGGGTGTCCCCGCCGCTGGCGACGACGACCCGCGAGACGTTGACGCCCTTGCCGCCGGGCTCGGCCGTCGTGTGCACGGCGCGCTGGACGGCGCCGCGGTGCAGCTCGCCGGCGAGCTCGATGGTCCGGTCGAGGGACGGGTTGGGCGTCACGGTGACGATGCGGGTGCTGGCGGTGCCGTTCATGCGACCACGACCTCCACGTCGGCGTCGGCGAGCGCACCGGCGAGGTCGGCCGGGGGCTCCTGGTCGGTGACGAGCGTGTCGATCTCGTCGAGGCGGGCGAAGCGCATGAGCGCCTCGACGCCGTGCTTGGCGGCGTCGGCGAGGACGACGCTCCGGCGGGCGGCGAGCACGTAGGCGCCCTTGACGCCGGCCTCGTACTCGTCGGGCGTGCTCAGGCCGAAGCCGGCGGACAGGCCGTTCGTGCCGACGAAGGCGACGTCGGGGCGCAGGCCGGCGATCTGCTCGACGGTGGCGGTGCCGACGGCAGCGCTCGTGACCCCGCGGACCCGGCCGCCGAGCAGGTGCAGCTCGACGTGCGGGCTGTGCTGCAGGGTGGCGGCGATCGGGACGGAGTTCGTGACGACCGTCAGCGTGGCGCCGGGGGTCGCGGGCTCCCACCGGGCGAGTTCGGACGCGACGGCTGCACAGGTCGTCCCCGCGTCGAGGGCGATCGAGCCGGTGAACGTCGCGGGCACCAGGCGCATCGCGGCGCGGGCGATCGCCGACTTGGCGGGGCCGTGCTGCCCCTCGCGCTCGGCGACGGTGAGCTCGACCACACTGGAGCGTCCGACCGGGACCGCTCCCCCGTGCACCCGGCGCAGGACGCCCGCGGTCTCGAGCAGGTCCAGGTCGCGGCGGACGGTCTCGGTGGTGACGTCGAAGTGGTCGGCGAGGTCGGCGACGGAGACCCGGCCGGCACGCTGCAGCTGCGCGGCGATCGCGTCGTGGCGCTCCGTTGCGTACATGTCCGAACTCCTTCGTTCCCGTTGGTTTCGAGAACGATACGACGCTGAACCACAGGAACGCAACTGTTCCAACGCAGAACAAACAGGCGGGTGGATGTGCCCGGTTCGGCTGCCTGTGCGGCGTACCGGCGCCGCGGGTGCGGGGTCCCGTCCCGGCCCGCGTCGGAGCGACACCGGGCGGACCCGATGACGCTCCGACGCGACCGCCCTCAGACCGCTGCGAGCGCCGAAGTCGGGGGTATCCGCGCTGCTCGTGCCGCCGGGTAGATCCCGGAGACGCCGCCGATCACCACGGTGGCGCCCAGCCCACCGCCGACGGCCCAGAGGGGTACCGCGATCGGCCAGCCCTGAACGAGCGCAAAGACGACCGTCACCCCGAGTCCGATCACGACACCGGCGAGCCCACCGATGAAGGACAGCAGCAACGACTCGACCAGGAACTGGTCGCGGATGGTGCGACGCCGGGCACCGAGCGCCCGTCGCACACCGACCTCGGCACGGCGTTCCAGCACGGTGATCACCATGGTGTTCGCGACACCGATGCCCCCGACCAGCAGTGCGACACCGCCGATGCCGATGAGCAGCCCAGTGAAGGAGTCGTCGGTGGCGTTCTTCGCGGCGAGCGCGTCGGACGGCCGGGTGACGGCGACGTCCTGCGGGCTCAGCGGACTGATCGCACGGGCGAGCCGGGAGCGCACCTCGGCCACCCGCTCGCCGTCGACACGCGTGTACACGGCGGTCGGGTGCCCGTCGAACCCGGCATCCGCTGCGAACCCGCGCGGCACGTAGACCTGACCGTCGAGGTCCGGTGCGAGCTCCATCGGTGCCAGCACCCCGACGACCTGGACCCACTGCCCGCCGATCCAGACGCGGCTGTCGGGGCGCACCTCCTGGATGCCCAGGGCCTCGGCGGCGAACGATCCGAGCACCACCTGGGCGGGTGCGTCGGCGTGGGGGTCGAGCCATCGTCCCGAGGCCACCTCGCCGCCCAGCACCCGCGGCAGGTCGCCCCACGCCGCCATGACACCCAGGCCCTTGGACTGCGCGGCCGGCACCAGGCTGTTGCGGTACACCCGGGCGTCGGGAACGGTCCCGACACCCGAGACGAGCTCGACCGCGTCCTGCCGGGCGATCGAGTCGACCGCCGCGGACGGCAGCGGTGGGGTCTCACCGAACCCCTGCGCCTCGGTCACGGTCAACACGTTCGTGCCGAGCCGGTCCAGGACCTGGTCGAGGGCCGCCTTGCTCGAGGACGAGATCCCGACGACGGCGATCATCGCCGCGATGCCGATGGCGATGCCGAGCGCCGACAGGACCACCCGCCCGGGACGTGTCCGGAGCCCGAAGACCCCGAGTCGGAGCAGGTCGACGGGGGCCAGCGCAGCTCGGCGGCTCATGCGGCACCCGCCGTCGCCCGGACGCCGTCGGCGATGCCGCGGACCGCGGACACGTCGGTGCCCGAATCGGCCTGGACCCGCCCGTCACGCATCCGGACGGCCCGGGGCAGCGATGCCGCCAGGTCCAGGTCGTGGGTGATGACGAGCACGGTGGTGCCGCCCGCGTTGAGCTCGCGGAGCAACTCGACGATCGCGCTGCCCGAGGCGCTGTCGAGTGCCCCCGTCGGCTCGTCCGCGAGCAGGATCGTGGGCGAGCCGACGATCGCACGGGCGATCGCGACCCGCTGCTTCTCCCCGCCGGACAGCTCGTTCGGACGGTGGTCGACCCGGTGTCCCAGTCCGACCTGACCGAGCGCACGGACGGCACGGCGGAGACGTTCGCGACGCGGGGTGCCGGTGTAGAGCAGGCCGTCCGCGACGTTCTCGCAAGCGGTCGCCCCGGACTGCAGGTGGAAGTGTTGGAAGACGAAGCCGATGTGCTCGGCACGCAGCGCCGACAGGTCGTCGTCCCGCATCGCGCCGACGTCGTTCCCCGCGATGTGCAGGGTGCCCGAGGTCGGCCGGTCGAGCGTGCCGACGATGTTGAGCATCGTCGACTTGCCCGACCCCGACGGCCCGACGACCCCGACGAGTTCGCCGGTGGCGACGTCCAACGACACGCGGTCGAGCGCGCGGACGTCGCCGTAGACCTTGCTGACGTCCCGGAGTGCGAGGACCGGCGCAGCGCCGCCCTCGGCCGTGCGGGCGCCGTCGTCCCTGCTCACGAGGGCACCACCACGCGATCGCCCTGGCGCACGGCGCCGTCTATGGCGGCACGGCCCTCGGCAACGAACGACACGGTCACCGGGACCCGCTCGGTCGCCCCGGACGACCGGACGACGTCGAGCGCGAACGCCTTCCCGTCGCCGGCGACGAGGGCCGCGACCGGGACGGAGAGCACGTCGTGTGCGGACTGCCCGGACGCCGTCACCTGCACCGAGCCGCTCTGTGGGACGTCCCGGTCGCCCGGGTCGAACGCGATCGTGACCTCGACGGTGCCGTCACCCTGGTCCTCGTCCTGCCGGGTGTCGACGACCGTCCCCTCGACCGGGTCGCCGACACCACCGATCCGCATGCTGACCGTCGTCCCGACCGCGAGCCGCTGCTCGTCGGCGGGCTGAACGGTGACGAGTGCCACCGGGGTGGTCCCCGTGAGCTGCAGGACGTCGCCGTTGACCGGTGCGCCGAGCTGCGCCGTCCGCGACGCGACCCGGACCTCGCCCGGGACGAACGCGATGTCGTCGGCGCCCAGGGTGCCGTCGACGGTCAGGCCGTGGTGCTCCTGCCACTGCCGGACGGCTCGCTCGGTCCGAGGCCCGAAGACGTCGTCCACCGAGACGCCGTAGCCGAGCGCGGCGAGGTTCTCGTTCAGCTGGTGCACGTCGGCGCCCTCCGCGCCGCGTGTCAGGTCGCGCCAGAGCGGGACACTGCCGTACATGGCCCGGACGGGATGCTCGTCCACGGCGTACAGCGGCCGGTCCCGGGCGATCACCTTTCCCGGTTCGGGCAACCACGTGACCGTGCCCGTCGTGCTCCCCGGCAACGGCACCGGTCGGTCGAAGCCGAGGCTGCCGGAGAACACCTTCGTGTCGGTCAGGTCGCCCTTGGTGATGGTCGTCGTCGCGGGTGCGGGGGTCTGCCGTGCCGACGCCGGCGCGGAGTCCGCCGGTGTGACGACGCTCCAGGCGGCGACCCCGGCGCCCAGGACCGCGGCCACGAAGCACGTCGACACCACGACGTGACGTGCGCGCGATGCCGCCATCAGTTCACCTCGACGTCGTAGGCCTCGGCCAGACACGCCTTCTCGACCGGACCGAACGCCGTGGCGTCCTCCGGCTCGTACGCAGCCTGTCCCTGGGCGTCGTCGGGGTAGTCCTCGAAGCCCTGCCGTCGGACGCACTCGCCCAGCGCGCGGTCCGCCTTCGGGTCATGCGGGAGTTCGGCGGCGCCTGCCTGTCCGTCCGGGCTGACCTGCTTCGAGCACGCCGTGATCGCCTCGTCGAACGCCTCTGGCGAAGCGCCGTCCGGCAGGGTCGCGGTCGTGCTGTCACCCGTGTCCCCGCTGTCGTCCCACTCGAAGCCCTTCGATCGGATGCAGTCGCCGAACGCGGCGTCCTCGGCAGCCTTGCTGTTCGCCGAGCTCTGACTGCTCGGCTTCGTGGTGGTCCCGCTCGACGAGCACCCGGCCAGGAGCGCGGGTGCGAGCAGTGCGGCGGCGACGACGCCGAGGACGGTCTTCCTGGTGATCACGGGGGTCTTCCTGGTGGGGTTCTGGTGAGGGGCGGACGTGGACGGACGCATCAGCGGTCGACCGCCTGGGTGTCGGGCGCGAACTCGGCCAGGCACGCCGATGCGGCGTCGGCGAACCCGGGTTCGTCCGCGCGGGGGTAGTCGTTGAAGTCGAGGACGCCCGGCTGTTGTTCGGGCAGGTCGTCGAAGCCGCGGTCGCGGATGCAGTCGGCGACCTTGGCGTACTGCCGCTCCCACTGCTGCTGCTGCGCGGCATCGGCGCGTTCGACACCGACCTGCTCCGAGCACTCCTGGGCCTGTCGGGTGAACGCCTGTCCGTCACCGCCGTCCGGTGCCGGGTAGGTACCGGTGCGGACCGACTCGTCGTCCGGGTCCTCGACGTCCAGTCCGGCGTCCCGCATGCACGCACCCCACCGAGCGCCGACTCCGCTGGCGGAGGACGTGGAGTCGGACGACGCCGGTGAGGACGTGCATGCAGCGAGCGACAGCGGCGCTGCGACGATGAGGGCTGCGACCACGGTGCAGCGGACCATCTTCTGCCATGTCGTGTGTGTCATGTTCCGAGTTCAGCAGGTACCGTGTTGCGCCAGCGTCACCCGGCGGGTCACACCGACGAAACACCGACCGCGACCCGGAGGCCGCCTCGCTCGCCGGGCGCCAGGACGAGGCTCCAGCCGTGCGCGGTGACGATCGCGGTGATGATCGACAGCCCGAGACCGCTGTGCCGGTGCGAGCCGGTCTGTGCGCCACGACGGAAGGGCTGCGACAGCGCGGCGATCTCCGTCGCGGGGACGTCCGGTCCGCTGTTCTCGACGACGAAGCCGCCCGCGTGCAGCTCGACCCGGACGACGCCGCCGGGGACGTTGTACTCGACGGCGTTGTCGAGCAGGTTGCCCAGCAGCTGCTGGACGAGGACGGGTTCTCCGACCACCCCGTCGGGCGCGGTCCCCTCGACCGACAGGGAGACTCCCGTCACCGCAGCAGCGGCGCGGACACCGCCCACCGCAGCCGCGACGCACGATCCGAGGTCGACCAGGACCGAGCTGCCCTCCAGACCGCGTTCGGCCTCGGCGAGGACCAGGAGCGACTCGACCAGGTGCTCGGTCCGCCGGTTCTGCTCGAGCATCTCCGTCCGCGCAGCGACCACGTCGGGCGGTGTGGCGTCGTCCGGCAGTCCGATCTGGAGCGTCGCACGCTGGACGGCCAGCGGCGTCCGCAGCTCGTGCGCCGCGTGCGACACGAACCGGCGCTGGGCCTCGAACGCGGCCTCGAGCCGGTCGAGCAGCGCGTCGATGGTGCGGGAGAGGCGGCGGAGTTCGTCGTCCGGACCGTCGAGCGCGATCCGTTCGTCGAGCGTCGTCGCCGAGATCCGGTTCGCGGTGGCGGTGATCCGGTCGATCGGCGAGAGCATCCGTCGACTGACGAACCAGCCGATCCCACCCGCCAGGCCGCCGGCCACCACGACCGCCGACGTGGACCACTGCCACTGCTGCTCGGCGACGACCGCGATCAGCGCCACCTCGCGGTCCGCGTCGGCCACGTCGGCGCCCTGCGGACCACGATCGTCCGGCAGGAGCTCAGCCCGTCCGCGCTGCGACGCTTCCGTGGACACCACCCCCTCGATGGCTGCGAGGGACCACTGGGACGCCAGGTTGACGAACGCGAGTGACGCCGCGACGAGCGCCATCGCCGCCAGCGCGAACGTCAGAGCCGTCCGCGCCCGGAGACTCAGCGACCGCCAGCGCCACCGCGACCGCGACCGCGACCGCGATCCGGCACGTGGTCGCGGTCGCCTGCTCACAGTGCGTACCCCTGACCCGGCACCGTGCGGATCGGGTCGGGGGCGCCGAGCTTCCTGCGCAGCTTCGACATCGTCACCCGCACCGCCGACGTGAACGGGTCGGTGTGCACGTCCCAGACCTTCTCGAGCAGCTCCTCGGCCGAGACGTACCGACCGTCCGCCCGCAGCAGCACCTCGAGGACGCCGAGCTCCTTCGACGTCAGGTCGAGCGGACGCCCGTCCCGGGTCACCGTGCGGCGGTTCGAGTCGAGCACGAACCCCGCGCGATCGAGCACCGGAGCGACCGGCGCGACACTGCGTCGGCCGAGCGCCCGAACCCTGGCCACCAGTTCCGGGTACTCGAACGGCTTCGCCAGGTAGTCGTCCGCGCCGAGTTCCAGGCCGTGCACCCGGTCGGCGAGGGTCGTCGCCGCGGTGAGCATCAGGATACGGGTGAGCACGCCACGCGCCGCGAGTCGGCGGGCCACCACGTCGCCGTGCAGACCCGGCACGTCACGGTCGAGCACGACCACGTCGTAGTCGTTCACGGCGAGGAGCTCGTCAGCGTCGTCCCCGCGGTACGCGACGTCCGCCACCATGCCCTGCCGCGCGAGGCCCCTGGCGATCAGGTCGGCCAGTGCTGTCTCGTCGTCCACCACCAGGATGCGCATGTAGCGATCACATCTGATGTTCCAGTGGACCGGCTGGGAACTCAGCGGTCGAACGGTACCTCGCCGTGGTCGCTCACACCGGCACGCTGGCGGTACGCCAGGTGCCCTCCGAGGTAGCCGCCGACGCTCACGACGAGCAGCCCCGCGAACCCGAGCACCTTGCCGGCCCCGTGGTTCCCGGCCCGGCGCTGCACCCACGACAGGCCGTACAGCGAGATGCCGATCCAGTTGACGGCCTGGTGCACCCAGCCGGTGCGCAGCTGCTCGCGGTCGAGCTCCGCCCAGTCCATGTACCCGGCGACGCTCGCGCTGCTCGCGGAGACCAGTCCGACACCGACCAGGGTCTTCGCGGCCCGGGCGTTGCCACGACCGCCCAGCAGGTCGAGCACCGCCGCCGAGATCCAGGCGCCGAGCGGGACCTGCACCATCAGCGGGTGGACGGGGTGCCCGAACGGGACGCCGTGCAGCAGCTGCCGCAGGGCTCGGGGACGCGCCGTGGCGCGGACCACCGCGCGGTCGAGGTCGACGGCCTTGTCGAGGACGCCGGCCCCCTCGATGGTCTCGGTCAGGCGACGGAACACGCGCAGCTCAGGCATGCGTTGCACGGTAGGCCTGGAGGCGCGGTGCCGGCCCCAGGGACCGGCACCGCGCCTCCAGGCCGGATGCCGTGCACCCGCCGCATCACTCCTCGACGATCTCCGCCAGTTCGAACGGTTCGACGACGAGCGCGTCGCCGCCGTCGGCGACGTCGACCCGCACCGTGTCGCCGTCGCGCACGGCCCCCGACAGGATGCCGCGCGCGAGCTGGTCGTCGATCTGCCGCTGCATCAACCGGCGGAGCGGGCGCGCCCCGTACACCGGGTCGTACCCGCGCTCGGCGAGCCAGCCACGTGCCTGCGGCGTGACCGCGAGCTCGAGCCGCCGGTCGGACAGGCGGCGGGCGAGCCGGTCGACGTACAGCGAGACGATCTGACCGAGGTCGTCGCTCGTGAGCGCCTGGAACACGACGATGTCGTCGAGCCGGTTCACGAACTCGGGACGGAACGCCTGCTGCACGAGCTCGCGGACCGCCTCCTCGCGCTGCGCGTCCGACAGGGACAGATCCGTCATGAACTGCGAGCCGAGGTTCGACGTCAGGATGAGGATCGTGTTCCGGAAGTCGACCGTCCGACCCTGCCCGTCGGTCAGTCGTCCGTCGTCGAGCACCTGGAGCAGGACGTCGAAGACCTCCGGGTGCGCCTTCTCGACCTCGTCGAGCAGCACGACGGAGTAGGGCCGACGCCGGACGGTCTCGGTGAGCTGCCCGCCGGCCTCGTAGCCGACGTACCCGGGCGGGGCGCCGATGAGCCGCGCGACCGAGTGCTTCTCGCCGTACTCGCTCATGTCGATCCGGACGAGGGCCTTCTCGTCGTCGAACAGGAACTCGGCGAGCGCCTTCGCGAGCTCGGTCTTGCCGACACCGGTGGGACCGAGGAACAGGAACGAGCCCGTCGGACGGTCCGGGTCGGAGATGCCTGCGCGGGTCCGCCGGACGGCCTCGGACACGGTGCCGACCGCGCTCCGCTGCCCGATGATCCGGCGGCCGAGCTCGGTCTCCAGGTGCAGCAGCTTCTCGGTCTCGCCCTGCAGCAGACGCCCCATCGGGATGCCCGTCCACTGCGCGATCACGGCGGCGATGTCCTCGTCGGTGACGCTGTCGTTGACCATGCGCTCGGCACTCTCGGCCTGCTCGGCGGCGGCGAGCTCGGCCTCGATGCGCGGCTTCTCGCCGTACTCGAGCCGGGACACCGTCTCGTAGTCGGCCTCGCGCTGCGCCCGCTGGCTGCGCATGTTCAGCTCGTCGAGCTGCTGCTTCAGCTCACCGATCCGGTTCAGGCTGGCCCGCTCGGCCTGCCAGCGCTGCTCGAGCTCGTCGAGCAGCGTCTGCCGTCCGGCGAGCTCGGCGCGCAGCGTCTCGAGGCGCGCCTTCGAGGCGTCGTCCTTCTCCTGCTTCAGCGCGAACTCCTCGACGCGCAGCCGGTCGACGGTGCGCTTGAGCTCGTCGATCTCGACCGGGCTGGAGTCGATCTCCATGCGGAGTCGGCTCGCGGCCTCGTCGATCAGGTCGATGGCCTTGTCGGGCAGCTGACGGCCGGAGATGTACCGGTTCGACAAGCTCGCCGCGGCCACCAGCGCGGAGTCGTTGATCGTCACCTTGTGGTGCGCCTCGTACCGCTCCTTGAGTCCGCGCAGGATCGCAACGGTGTCCTCGACCGTGGGCTCCCCCACGAAGACCTGCTGGAAGCGGCGCTCGAGCGCGGCGTCCTTCTCGATGTACTCGCGGTACTCGTCGAGCGTCGTCGCGCCGATGAGCCGGAGCTCACCGCGCGCGAGCATCGGCTTGAGCATGTTCGACGCCGCGACCGATCCCTCACCGCCGCCGGCGCCCATCAGGGTGTGCAGCTCGTCGATGAAGGTGATGACCTGCCCGTCCGACTCGTCGATCTCCTTGAGGACGGCCTTGAGCCGCTCCTCGAACTCACCCCGGTACTTGGCACCGGCGATGAGCGCGGACATGTCGAGCGAGACGAGGCGCTTGTCCTTGAGCGAGTCGGCGACGTCCCCGGCGACGATGCGCTGTGCGAGCCCCTCGACGACGGCGGTCTTGCCGACACCGGGCTCACCGATGAGCACCGGGTTGTTCTTCGTGCGGCGGGTGAGCACCTGCGACACCCGGCGGATCTCGGCGTCCCGGCCGACGACCGGGTCGAGCTTGCCGCTCCGGGCGATCGCGGTGAGGTCGACGCCGTACTGCTCGAGGGCGGTCTTCTGCCGTTCCTGCGAGTCGGGAGCGCCCTGGAGGTTCGCCATGCGGTCCGTCCTTTCCGTGCCGTGGAGTTGTACTTGAGCCTACTCGACTCAACTCATGTGCGCGCGGGATCATTCCGGATCCCGACCGCGCTGACGACGGCGCCGGCGGCGAGCAGGCACGCCATCACGACCGCGGCGCGGTGGAACCCGGCGGTGTTCATCCCACCACCGAGGACGACCCCGGCGAGCGCCACCGTCACCAGGCTGGCGATCCGCGCGAGGGCGTTGTTCACGGCCGACCCGACGCCGGCCCCGGACTCCGGGACCGACCCGAGCACCGCACTGGTCAGGGGCGTCACCATCGTGGCGATCCCGACCCCCACGAGCACCAGGCCCGGGAGCACCGACCACCAGTACGCCCGCGGGTCCTGACCGGCGGCGATCATGAGGAGCGCACCGACGGCGGCGACCGCGGGGCCGGCCGCCATGAACCACCGCGGGCCGTAGCGTCCGGCCAGGACTCCGACGGTGGAGGACAGCAGCAGGAGCAGCAGGGTCGGGGGCAGCGTCGCGAGGCCGGCGAGCCAGGCCGGGAAGCCCCAGACCTCCTGGACGAAGAGCGTCACGACGAAGCCGACCATGCCGAGCGCGCCGTAGACGGACAGCGTCGCCGCGTTGCCGACCGAGAAGTTCCGCGCCCGGAAGAGTTCGAGCGGCACGAGCGGCACCCGACCGGCCCGGGTGACGTGTCGCTCCCACGGGACGAACGCCAGCAGGGACGCGGCACCGACCACCAGGGCCACGACGACCACGGGGGCGGTCCAGCCGAGGCGCTCCTGCTCGATCAGCCCGAGCACCGCCCCGCCGACGCCGAGCACCGCGAGCACCGCACCCGTGACGTCGATCCGCGGCCGGTGTGCCGGGTGCACGTCGCCGGTGATCCGGGTCACGAGCACGATCGTGACGACGATCGGCGCCGTTGTGAGCACGAAGATCCACCGCCAGCCGATCCCGTCGACGATGAGCCCGCCGACCAGCGGACCGAGGATCATCGCCGCGCTCGACCAGCCGGTCCACGTCCCGATCGCCTTCGTCTGCGCCGACCCCCGGAACGCCGCGACGATGAGCGCGAGCGAGCTCGGGGTGACGAGGGCGCCGCCGACGCCCTGCAGCGCGCGGGCGACGATGAGCACCGCCCCGGTGGGGGCGACGGCGCACACCACCGATGCGACCCCGAAGACGACGAGTCCCCACCTGACGATGCGGACCCGTCCGAACGCGTCGGAGAGCGACCCCGCGACGAGGATCAACGACCCGAGCGTCACCAAGTAGGCGTCGACGACCCACTGCTGCACGACGAGCCCGCCGCCGAGGTCCTGGCGGATCACGGGGAGCGCCACGTTCACGACGCTCGTGTCGAGACCCACCACGAACGAGGCGAGGATCGCGACGACGAGCACGGTGCGCCGGTCGTCCCGCAGGGGTGCCGTGGCGGCCGGGGCGCTCATCGGCCCATCATCCTCCGCCGGCGATGCGGGCGCTCCGACCGGCTCCAAGGCGCGCGACGCGAGCTGTCCCGCGCCGCAGCCGGACGGACCCCGGCAACGCCGAAGCCCCCGCGACCGGTGGTCGCGGGGGCTGCCGACAGGACGGGGCTGGGTCCTGGATCCGTGGGGGAACCGGCGGTGCGTTACTGCCGGCTGTCCGAGTTCGGCTGCACCGAGGGGCCGGGGTTGACCACTGGCTGTGCGGGAGCGGCCGACTGCGCCGTGCCCGTGGTGGTGTCCGGCGCGACGGTGGTGACCGTCGTGTCGTCCTTGCCCTTCTTGTCGTCACCCATCTCCTTCTTGAAGATGTTGATCGACTGACCGAGGCCCTTGGCGAGTGCCGGGAGCTTGGTCGCACCGAACAGCAGGATGATGATGCCGAGGATGATCAGCAGGTGCACCCCGCCGAGGCCTTGCAACATGGTGACTCCTTGGATCGAGTTCTGGTCGCCGCTGGTTCCGAGTCGCCGTCGACACGTCGGGCGGAAGTCCGTGGTGCGTCCATGCTAACCCGCACGCTCCCGGAAGCACAGGCGAGCGCCGGAACCGTCACCGTTCGCACAGGCAGACGCCGCACGGCAGCACCCCCGGAGGCCGTTGCTCTCCGGGGGTGCGCCGTTCCGGTCGCGGGTCAAGGCACGGCCGGGGTCGGTGGGCGGCTAGTAGGCGCCGCGGGAACGCAGCACGGACGGGATCGTCCGCGCGAGGATGACGACGTCGTGCAGGAACGACCAGTTCTCGACGTAGTGCAGGTCGAGCCGGACGCCCTCGGCCCAGTCCAGGTCGGAGCGACCGCTGACCTGCCAGAGCCCGGTGATGCCCGGGGTCACGAGCAGGCGGCGATCCGCGAAGTCCCGGTAGACGGCGACCTCGCGCGGGAGCGCCGGACGTGGCCCCACCAGGCTCATCGTGCCGGTCAGGACGTTCCAGAGCTGCGGGAGCTCGTCGAGCGACGTCCGGCGGAGGAACGCGCCGACGCGGGTCACCCGCGGGTCGGCCTGCATCTTGAACAGGGGACCTGCGCCCTGGTTGTACTGCGCGAGGTCGGCGACGCGCGATTCGGCGTCGACGCACATCGTCCGGAACTTCAGGATCGGGAACTCCTGCCCGCCGCGGCCCACGCGCGCCTGCCGGAACAGCACCGGCCCGCCGTCGTCGAGCCGGATCGCCGCCGCGACGACGGCGAACACCGGCGCGAGGAGCACGAGTCCGAGCGTCGCCGCGACGACGTCGAGGACCCGCTTGCCCGCGCGGCGCCGGTAGTCCGGGAGTTCGACGTGCATGAGCGGCAGACCGTCCACGGGGCGCTCGTGCACCCGGCCGGCGGCGATGTCCGCGAGCGGCGACGACACCACGAGCTCGACCCCGCGCTCCTCGAGCTCCCACCCGAGCCGCCGGAGCCGCTCGTGACCACCCCGCACGGCACCCGCGACGACCACGGCCGCGACGCCGGTCGACGCCGCGAGGTCGAGCACCCGGTCGAGCCCGCCGAGCACGGGCAGCCGGACCCCGTCGAGGTCGACGAGGCCGTCCGGGGCCGGGCAGTCCGTGACGACCCCACCGACGCGGTACCCGGCTGCCGGCGTCACGACGATCCGTCGCCCGACGTAGCGGACGTCGTCCAGGTCGCCGACGAGCAGGACGTCCTGCAGCCGCCGACCCCGGGCACGCTGCCCCGCGAGCACGGTGCGGACGGCCTTCCGTCCGAGTGCGAGCAGCACGAGACCGAGGGGGAACGCGATCGCGACGTAGCCGCGGGCGAGGTCGAGTCGGACGGCGTACGCGACGATCGCGACCGCGGCGCCGGTGAGCAGGCTCGCCGTGAGGAGCCGGCGGTACTCGTCACCGCCGACCCCGACGATCCGCGGGTGCCGCGTGCGGAAGACCGACAGCATCGTCATCCAGAGCACGACGATGCAGGGCGCGACGAGGAACTCGGTCCACCCCGGCGCGGTGTGCACCGGTGGCACCTCCCAGGGGAAGCGGAGCAGGTGCGCCGTCGTGAAGGCGACGGTGAGCAGGACGAGGTCGAGTGTCGCGAGCACGACCGAGAGGCCGGCCGCAGGGCGTCGAGGCGCGGGAGACGCGGCCTCCGTCGAGTGGATCTGGCGCACTGCGAGCGACATCGACGGCCTTCCGGTTCCGGGGAGGGACCGGTCGGGAGCCGATCCCGCGCCCGTCGGCCGACGGAACGCGGGATCAGTATATCAGAGCAGTGTGCAGTATTTCAGAGGTGGTCGTCGAGTGAGCTCAGCACGAATGGCTCGCCGAGCCGCCGGACGTCGGCGTCGCTCAGCCCGCGGAGCCGGAAGTCGACCCGCTCCCCCGGCAGCAGCGTCATGAACCCGCGGTCGACGGTGCCGGTCGGGGCGAGCCGGTCGGGCTGGACGAGCAGGTCCCGCACGAGGGAGTCCGCCTCGACGACCAGGTCGTGGCCGTCCCCGTCCGCCGCCGGCGTCACCGTGGTCCGGTACCGCGCCGGCTCCCAGCGCACGTCCTTGTCCGGGGTGGCCGTCCACACCGCGCGCCGCCAGTCCATGTCCGCCACGACGAGCTCGCGCGTCGGGTCGTCGAGGACACCGACCGACTCGGGCAGGGCGACGACCGCGACGCCGGCCTCGGACAGGCGGACGGGGAGCGTCACCTCGGCGAGGATCGTGCCCGCGACCGTCACCCGGCGGACGCGCACGACGCTGTCCCGGCCGGCGCGTGCCGACCGCACGGCGACCTCGACGGGCGACTGCCCGAAGGCGCCTGGTGACACCCCGAGGGACAGCGTGTCGGACAGGGTGACCAACTCGGCCGTCCCACCGGCGGCAGCCGACGGGACGTCGTGTTCCGCGCCTCCAGGCTGGTCGTCAGGAGCCGGACGTGACCCGTCGGTCGGACCCGACGCGTCGGCCTGATCAGACCCGTCGGCCTGATCGGGCCCGCCCACGACCCCGACGTCGCCGGGCGCAGCGGCACCAGCCGCCGCGGACCCGCGGGTCACCGGCCGGATCGTCAGCAGGACGTCGTCGTACAGGCGACGCAGCTCGTGCGCGAGCGGCTTCAGCCGCCCCGCCGAGTCGACCGCCGACCACGACGACACCGGCCACAGGTCGTTGAGCTGCCACAGCACGACACCTGTGTTGCGCGGCCAGTGCGTGCGCCAGTGCTCGACGCCCGTCGCGACCGCCCGCGCCTGTTGCAGCTGCGTCAGGTAGTGCCAGCGGTCGAACTCCGACGGGTCCACCGAGCCGAACCGCGGCGCGATCCCGCGGGCGAGCTTCGCCATCCCGTCGTCGGCCTTCTGGTGGTGCACGACGCCCGGCGCGTCGACGCGGAGCGGCTCGTCGGTGACGGCGTCCCGCAGGGTGCGCCACGCGGGCGGCGCCTGCCAGCCGAACTCCGACACGAAGCGCGGCACCGAGTCGCGGTAGTGCTCGTCGGACAGCCGGTTCCAGACGTCCCACGAGTGGTGGGTCTCGTGGTCGACGTCGTTCGCGAACAGGCTCTCGGACCCGGACCACGGCGACGCGACCGTGTAGAAGCGCGACGGGTCGACCGCGTCGACGATCGTCGGCAGCAGGTCGAGGTAGTAGTCGAGCCCCCAGCCGCGGTCGCCGAGTACGTCGGCCCAGCCGTCGACGTCGTGCAGCCAGATGTTCTCGTTGTTGCCGTTCCAGAGCACGAGCGACGGGTGACCGGAGAGCCGCGCGACGTTGTCCCGTGCCTCGGCGACGACCTCGCTGCGGATCGGCTCGATCTCCGGGTACGCCGCGCAGGCGAACGCGAAGTCCTGCCACACGAGCAGCCCGAGTTCGTCGCACACGTCGTAGAACTCGTCGGACTCGTAGACCCCGCCGCCCCAGACGCGGACGAGGTTCACGCCGAGGTCCGCCGCGACGCGCAGCCGCTCGGACACCCGGACACGGTCGACCCGCGACACGATCACGTCGTCGGGGATCCAGTTCACGCCGCGGACGTCGACCACGGCGCCGTTCACGACCACGTCGAACGGCTTGCCCACGGCGTCGTCGGTGGTGTCGATGCGCGCCGAACGGAAGCCGGTCTTCGCCGTGTGCCGGTCCAGGACCTCGCCGTCGACCGTCTGCAGCTCGACGGTGACGTCGTACCGCGGTTGCGCGCCGTACCCCCTCGGCCACCAGCGGAGCGCGTCCGGCACCCGCACGGTCACCACGGTCTCGTCGTCCTTCGGGGTCAGCTGCGCCCGGGACCGCTGTCGGGTCGTCCCGCCGTCGACCGTGGGGCCGGCGACCGTGACCACGAGCACCAGGTCGTCGTCCTCGCCGTCCTGGTCGAGGTCGTTCATCCCCGAGCGCTCGACCCGGACGTGCGCGTCGAGGACCCCCTCCCCCGCCTCGACGTCGACGAGGGGCTGGACCTCGGCCAGTCGGGCCGTCGACCACCGCTCGATCGCGACCGGGCGCCACGGCCCGCTCGTGACGGCGGTGAGCCCCCAGTCCCAGCCGAAGTTCGACGCCTGCTTGCGGACGTACGGGAACGGCTCGTCGTACGGGCCGGGCATCGCACCGGCGCGCGCGGCGACGCGGCCGGCCTCGCGGTAGGCCGACTCGAACAGCAGCTCGAGCTCGCGCCGCCCCGTCGGACCGGGGACGTCCTTGAGGTCGAAGCGGTAGCGCCGGTGCATGTTCCGCGTGGTGCCGAGGACGACACCGTCCAGGCTCAGCTCGGCGACGGTGTCCAGGCCGTCGCACACCAGGTCGACGCGCTCGAACCCACGCGGGTCGACGTCGACGTGCCGCCGGTAGGCCCAGTCGGCGCGGCCGACCCAGGCGGAGGCGTCCTCGTTGCGGTCGAACGTCGGGTCGGCGATCACGCCCTCGCGCTCGAGGTCGGTGTGCACCTGCCCGGGGACGGTCGCCGGGAGCGTGCGACCGACGAGGTCGGCGGGTGCCCCGCTCGGCACCTGGTCCCCCGCGATCGCCACGGTCCAGTCGTCACGGAGTTCCTCGCGCTCGAGGGTCATGCGGGTCCTTCTCTGGGCGGACTGGGTCGGGGCTGACGGGACCGGGCGCGGCTCGTGCCGCCACGGTGGTCCTGACACCGGCCGGCGGTCGTGCCCGTGGCCGGTGGGACCGGACGGAAGGCACGACACCGGTCGCCCAGGCGTCGTCGCATCTGCGCACGCGGGCGTCGTGACGACCGCGTGCGCAGGGGTGCTCCGCGATGCTAGTACGCCCGACTCGGTGCGCCCCAGGGGTGGGGACGGATTCCGCGACGCCGGGCGCGTGACACCGGCTCCGTGGCAGGGTGGACCGGTGATCACCGTCGAGCTCGCCCGGTCCCTCCGCGACGCCGGACTCCGCTGGCACCCGACCACCGGAGACCGCTTCGTCATCGACAAGCCGGGCGTCGACGACGACGTCTACACGGTGTCCGAGATGACCGTCGAGCGGCACGACTACCCGAGCGGCACCGTGCTCGGCTTCAACGGCACGACCGAGTGGGCGCTCGACTCGGTCGAGGCGTCCGAGTCGCTCTGGCTGCCGCGCGAGGACCAGCTCCGCGAGCTCCTCGGCCCGGCCTTCGTCTCGCTCAGCGCGGGCTTCGCGGTGACGGCGACGATCGACGGCGCCGACCGGGAGTTCCCCGCTCCGGACGCGGCACGGGCCTACGCGGAGGCGCTGCTCGCCTACATCACGGCGTCGCTCGCGTAGCGCAGGCGCCGTCCGTCCGGTTCCTGCGGGGGACGCGCCCGGCTGGACGTTCCCGGGAAGCGCGCTGGGGGCCGTTTGGTTGCATGTCGTCATGACCGTTCCGAACATCACGCTCAACGACGGCAAGACCATCCCCCAGCTCGGCTTCGGGGTGTTCCAGATCGAGCCGGAGAACACCAAGGAAGCCACCCTCACCGCCCTCGAGGTCGGCTACCGCCACATCGACACCGCCGAGATGTACGGCAACGAGAAGGAGGTCGGCGAGGCGATCGCCGAATCCGGCATCGACCGCTCGGAGATCTTCGTCACCTCGAAGCTCAACAACGGGTTCCACGACCCGGATGCGGCGCTCGAGAACGGCAAGAAGTCGGCCGACCTGCTCGGCGGCTACACCGACCTGTTCCTCATCCACTGGCCGCTGCCCACGGTGTCGGACTTCGTGCCGACCTGGCAGGCGATGGAGGAGCTCTACCGCGGCGGCACCGCCCGCTCGATCGGTGTCTCGAACTTCCAGACCCACCACCTCAACCGTCTCGCCTCCGAGACCACGATCACCCCGGCCGTGAACCAGATCGAGGTGCACCCGTACCTCGTCCAGGACGAGCTCCGCGCCTACGGCCGCGAGCACGGCATCGCGACCGAGGCCTGGTCCCCGATCGCGCAGGGCCTCGTGCTCGACGACGAGACCATCACCCGGATCGCCGGCAACACCGGCAAGACCCCGGCCCAGGTCGTCCTCCGCTGGCACATCCAGCGCGGTGACATCGTCTTCCCGAAGTCGGTCACCCGCTCGCGCGTCGAGGAGAACTTCGCGATCTTCGACTTCGAGCTCTCCGACGACGACATGACGGCGATCACCTCGCTCGACAAGGGACACCGCACCGGGCCGGACCCGGACACGTTCGACTACGTCCCGGCCTGACGGCCGCCGGTCGCCCAGGGCGACCCACACGACGACGGGAGGCCCGTGGCGCACGCAGCCACGGGCCTCCCGTCGCGCGTCAGGACCGCCGTGAGGCGGTGACCGTGAACTTGGCGGTCCGCACGACCTGCCGCGTCGGCCCGACCGACCGCTCCAGGAGCGGCCGGTACCGCAGGTGCGAGTTCCAGACGCACCACAGTTCACCGCCGGACTGGAGGATCGTGGCCGCGTTCCGGAACATCGCCTCGGCCGCGTCGGTGCTCACCGTCGTGCCCTCGTGGAAGGGCGGGTTGCAGAGCACGAGCTGCGCCGCGCCCTCGTCGAGCTCGTCGCCCGCATCCGACCGCACGACCGCGACCCGGTCGGCCACGCCGTTCGCCGCCGCCGTCGCCCGCGTCGACGCGACCGCGATCGACGAGACGTCCGTCGCGACCACGCGGACCCGCGGCCGGCGCCGCGCGATCGCGGTCGCGATGACGCCGTTGCCGCAGCCCAGGTCGACCACCGTCCGCGCCGTCGGGACCGCCTGGTCGGCGACGTCGAGCAGCACCCGGGTGCCCTGGTCGAGCGACGTGCCCGCGAAGACCCCGCCGTGTGCGACGAGCGTCATGCCGAGCTCGTCCACGTGCACCGCGCGCGGCCACGGGTTCGTCGTGTCCGCCCGCACGGCGGCGGCGCGCAGGGGATCCTGTGCGACGAGGAGCCGGGACTTCCCCCGCCCACGTGACGGGGTGACCTCGCCGAAGTACCGGCGGAGGACGTCGTTCTGGGACAGCGTCATGTGCTTCGTGACCCCGCCGCACAGCAGCACCACGTCCGGGGCGGCCCAGCGTGCGACGGCACGGGCGAGCTCGTCCAGTCGGTCGTTCGACTTCGAGAGCCGGAGCAGCACGAGCCGGACGTCACGGAAGGCCTGCTCGGCGGTCTCGGCGTGCCGGAAGCCGCGCAGCCCGAACGTGCCGGCGGCGGCCTGGAGCGCCCGGACCCCGACGAGGGAGTCCTGCACGACCCGGACGTCCGAGGCGCCGTGCAGTGTGATCAGCCCGAGGGTGAGCACCCCGGCCCGGTCGTCCACGACGGCGACCTCGCCGGGCTGCCGGACCGCGTCGCCGTGCACGTGCGGCGCCTCGTCGAGCAGGAACCGGTCGGTGCCGTCGATCGTCACCAGGTCCGGAGCCCCGTCGTCGGGGTCTCGCCGGAACTGGTCGGCGAAGTCAGACACGCGCATCCGGTCAGCGTACTGAGCACGCCTGCGACCGGCACGCCGACGCTTTCGTACCTGAGATGTCCACGGCTGGCCCTCGCCCCCCGCCCGCGCGATCGCGCCCGGCACCCCGCTCGACGACACCGTGCGGTCCGCGCTCGGGAGTCGCGTCGGAGCACTGCTCGACACCGTCCGGCTCGGGGAGTGGGATGCCGTGACCGATGCGGCTGCCCCGGTCCACCGCAGTTCCATCGCGTCGTGCACGAACCCCGTGCTCTGCTCACGGCTCCGAGGGTCCGTCGACGCCCTGACCTTCCGACTCCGCCACGAGGACTTGCCGATCGCACTGCCGTGGGAACGGATCGTCGCACTGCAGCTCGCGGTCGAGGGCGGCGACGGTCGACTTGCGGAGCGAGCGCTCCGGTCGATGCCCCTGCGCCCCGATCTCGACCACGCGCCTGGGTGAGGACGCGCTCGCGCCGGACGTCACCGCCATGTCCACGCACTCAGCGCCTGCACCGACATGGGCACCAGGGTCATCGCGTGCTGGTGGCCGTGTGCGTCGGGAAGTCCGCGTCCTCGATCGTCGCGGTGATGGTCGTCGAGCTCACCCTCACGTCAGCGCTGTGGTTCAGGAACTCCGGCTCGTCCCCGTAGGCATCCGCCTCGATGCGCTCGGGTCGCTGCGCCAGGCGCGTGCCGGGCGAGAAGGACACCGCCGGGCCGCTGTCCGCAGTGAACTGGTACTCGATCGACTGCCCGGCTGGAGCCCACAGGAGCGGCTCCTTCCCCCATCGTCCAGATGCCGACACAGCCGTCCCCTGACGCTCACCGCTCAGCCTCCAGGCGCCGCGTTCGATCTCGATGCGGTACCGGTCACCGCCGTAGTAGGACAGTGCGGGGTCCACGCCGTCGTCGACCGAGCCGACGCGCTTCCCACCCGTCCCACTCACGTCGTAGGACCACGTCCCGACCAGTGCCGTGAGGACCGGTCCGGTCCGAGCAGTCGACACCGCGCAGCCGCCCACCCCGAGGACGACCATCGATGCCGCGACGAGCGCGATCCCTTCCCGAACCACCGAACCACGTCCGTGCAAGCGGATGGCCTCCGTTCCGATCAGCGTGAACAGATCGCTCACACTGATACTCTCCGTACGGAAGATCACGACATCGGGCGCCAGAGCACGATCTGCGTGTTCCGCTGCGGTCGCGCCCCGGCGCGGAGTGACACCGCGGCCCCCGTGGTCGTCGCGGCGAACACGCGCGCGCCCGGGCGGTTGATGAGCTGATCCGCGAGGGCCGTCTCGAGCTCACGGACGCGCTCCCGCAGCGCCTTGTTCTCGTTCTCCAACTCGAGCACGCGGCGGATGCCCTCGAGCGAGACGCCCTCGGACCCCAGGCGTGCGATCTCCCGCAGCTGCACGACGTCCCGCATCGAGTAGCGGCGCGATCCGCCGCGGGTCCGGCCGGGCACGACCAGGCCGAGCCGGTCGTACTGCCGCAGCGTCTGCGGGTGCATCTCGGCGAGTTCCGCCGCCGTCGCGATCGCGAAGACGGGCGAGTTCTCGTCCATGTCGGTCACGGCCTCTTCCTTTCCGTCGTCCGCGTGGTGCAGGACCAGCCTGGAGGCCCGGTGCGGCTTCCTGACGGAGCCGCACCGGGCCTCTCCCCACCGGCACGGCCGACCCGCCGCTTCGCGACGGGCCGGCACCGGCAGCGTGGGCCCCGGCCGGTTCGTTGCTGTGGTCGCGCAGCGTCAGCTGCGCGCCTTGGCGAGGAGGTCCTCGCGAGGGTCCTCGTCGGGTAGTGCCGCGCGGAGGGCCTCGACGGCCTCGCGCTGCTTGTCCGACAGGTGCGACGGCACCGCGACCTGCACGGTCGCGAGCAGGTCACCGGTCCCGCTCTTCGTCGCGACCCCGCGTCCCTTGACGCGCAGGACACGACCAGAGGGCGTGCCGGGCGCGACGCGGAGCTTGACGGGCTCGCCGCCGAGCGTCGGGACCTGGATCGTCGCGCCGAGCGCCGCCTCGGCGAACGTCACCGGCACGTCGACCCGCAGGTTGAGCCCGTCGCGCTCGAAGACCGGGTGCTTCCGGACGGAGACGCTGACGACCAGGTCGCCGTCGTCACCCCCGTCCGGACTCGGCTCGCCGCGGCCGCGCAGGCGGATCTTCTGTCCGTCGGCGACGCCGGCGGGGATCCGGACGTTCACCGGCTTGCCGTTGCCCTGCGAGAGCTTGACGGTGTCACCGGCGATCGCAGTGGTGAAGTCGAGCGTCGTCGACGCGGTGACGTCCCGGCCCTTGGTCGGACCGCCGAAGCCGCGGAAGCCGCCGGACGACTGCCCGAAGCCCCCGCCGCCGCCGCCGCCGAACATCCCACCGAGGATGTCCTCGAAGCCACCGGCACCACCGCGACCTCCGCCCTGACCGAAGCGCACGCGCTGCCCGCCCTGTTGGCCGAACATGCCGCCGAAGACGTCCTCGAACCCGCCCTGGGCGCCCGGGCCACCCGCCGTGAAGCGGGCGCCCGAGCCCATGGCGCGGACCTGGTCGTACTCGGCGCGCTGTTCCTTGTCGGAGAGCACCGAGTACGCCTCGCTGATCTCCTTGAAGCGGGACTCGGCCGCGGCGTCCCCCGGGTTGGAGTCCGGGTGGTACTGCCGGGCGAGCTTGCGGTAGGTCTTCTTCAGCTCAGCGTCGCTCGCCGTCTTGTCGACGCCGAGGACCTTGTAGAAGTCCTTGTCGAACCAGTCCTGACTGGCCATCGAGCCCTACCTTCCGTTCCTGGTCGTGACGAGCCTGCTCAGGCCGGGACCGCGACGGCGACCTTGGCCGCACGCAGGACGCGGTCGCCGAGCTTGTAGCCCGGCTCCACGACGTCCGCGACGGTCTGGTCGGTCGCACCCGGCGTGGGCAGCTGCACGATCGCCTCGTGCACCTTCGGGTCGAAGGTCTCGCCCTTCTCGCCGATCTGCACGAGCCCGAACTTGTCGAAACCGCCGCGGATCTTCTGCCCGATGACCTGCATCGGACCGTCCGCGAGGTCCCCGTGCGCCTCGGCACGGGTCAGGTCGTCCAGGGCCGGGAGCAGGGCGCGGACGACCTCGGCGATGACGGCGTCGCGGTTCGCCTCGCGGTCGCGCTCGACGCGCTTCCGGAAGTTCACCAGCTCGGCCTGTGCGCGGAGCATGTCGGCACGCATGTCGGCGACGAGGTCGCGGTCCGCCTGGGAGAGCTTGTCCTCTTCGATGCCGCGCGCGGCGTCGTCCAGGAGCGCCTGGTCCTCCGGGGAGAGGTCCGACTGGGGGCCGCCAGCGGCGGGGCCGTCGGTGGGCACTTCCACGTCCGGCCCCTCCGCCTCGATGAGGTCCTCGGGCTCCTGCGCGTTGGTGGCGTCGCCCTCGACCTGGGGCTCGGCGTCCTCGGGCACGTTGTCCTTGGGATCCGTCATCGTTACTTCTTGTCCTTGTCGTCCTCGTCGTCCACGACCTCGGCGTCGACGATGTCCTCGTCGTCCTGCTGCGCCTGGCCGTCGGCGGTCGGCTGCTCGCCACCGGCCGCGGCACCCGCGTCCTGCTGGCTGTAGATGGCCTGGCCGAGCTTGCCCTGCGACTCGTTGAGCTTGTCGTAGGCGGTCTTGACCGCGTCGTCGTCCTCACCCGCGAGGGCGGACTTCAGCGCGTCGACGTCGGCCTGCACCTCGGAC
This sequence comes from Curtobacterium sp. AG1037, assembly GCF_003349855.1. NCBI lineage: Bacteria > Bacillati > Actinomycetota > Actinomycetes > Micrococcales > Microbacteriaceae > Curtobacterium > Curtobacterium sp. AG1037. The sequence goes on from NZ_QQAO01000005.1 coordinate 197,142, forward strand.
TTGACGTCCGCGGGGAGCTTCTCGTCGTTCTCCTTGATGAGCTTCTCGATCGAGTAGACGAGCTGCTCCGCCTGGTTGCGACGCTCGTTGGCCTCACGGCGGGCCTTGTCCTCGGCCGCGTGCTCCTCGGCCTCGCGGACCATGCGCTCGATGTCCTCCTTCGGCAGCGACGAGCCGCCGGAGATGACCATCGACTGCTCCTTGCCGGTGCCCTTGTCCTTCGCGGACACGTGCACGATGCCGTTGGCGTCGATGTCGAACGTGACCTCGACCTGCGGGACGCCACGGGGAGCCGGCGCGATGCCGGTCAGTTCGAACGTGCCGAGCGGCTTGTTGTCCCGGGTGAACTCGCGCTCGCCCTGGAAGACCTGGATCGCGACGGAGGGCTGGTTGTCGTCAGCGGTCGTGAAGGTCTCGCTGCGCTTGGTCGGGATCGCGGTGTTGCGGTCGATGAGCTTCGTCATCAGGCCGCCCTTGGTCTCGATGCCGAGCGACAGCGGCGTGACGTCGATGAGCAGGACGTCCTTGCGCTCACCCTTCAGCACACCGGCCTGCAGTGCGGCGCCGACGGCGACCACCTCGTCCGGGTTGACGCCCTGGTTCGGCTGCTTGCCACCGGTCAGCGACTTGACGACCTCGGCCACGGCGGGCATGCGGGTCGAGCCGCCGACCAGCACCACGTGCGCGATGTCGTTGACCGACACGCCCGCTTCCTTGATGACGTCGTTGAAGGGCTTCTTCGTGCGGTCGAGCAGGTCGGAGGTCATCTGCTCGAACTGGGCGCGCGAGATGGTCTCGTCGAGGTTGAGCGGGCCGTCGGCCGTCAGCGTCAGGTACGGGAGCTGGATGTTCGCCGACATCTGCGACGACAGTTCCTTCTTCGCCTGCTCGGCGGCTTCCTTCAGACGCTGCTTGGCGATCTTGTCCGTGGACAGGTCGACGCCGTGCTCGTCCTTGAACTTCTTGACCAGGTGGTCGACGATGCGCTGGTCCCAGTCGTCACCGCCCAGGCGGTTGTCGCCCGAGGTCGCGCGGACCTGGATCGTGGAGAAGTCGTCGTCCTTGCCCACCTCGAGCAGGGAGACGTCGAACGTGCCGCCACCGAGGTCGAAGACCAGGATGAGCTCGTCTTCCTTGCCCTTGTCGAGGCCGTAGGCCAGCGCGGCCGCGGTCGGCTCGTTGATGATGCGCAGGACGTTGAGCCCGGCGATCTCACCGGCGTCCTTCGTGGCCTGACGCTCGGCGTCGTTGAAGTACGCCGGGACGGTGATCACCGCGTCCGTGACGTCTTCACCGAGGTACTGCTCGGCGTCGCGCTTGAGCTTGCCGAGCGTGCGGGCCGAGATCTCCTGCGGCGTGTAGCTCTTGCCGTCGATGTCGACCTTCCAGTCGGTACCGATGTGGCGCTTGACGCTCGCGATGGTGCGGTCGACGTTCGTGACGGCCTGACGCTTGGCGGTCTCGCCGACCAGCACCTCGCCGTCCTTGGTGAAGGCGACGATCGACGGCGTGGTGCGGAGCCCCTCGGCGTTCGCGATGACCGTGGGCTCACCGCCCTCGAGCACGCTGACGACCGAGTTGGTGGTTCCGAGGTCGATGCCTACTGCACGTCCCATGGTGTGGTGCTCCTTCTGTCGGGTGCGTGGTTGCGGAAGTCTGCGGACTTGCGTCCGATGGACTCAACTCTACACCTGAGTCCTGTGGACGCAAGGCCGAGCAGCGACACTTCCGTCGAGCCCGTCCCCCTCGCAGTCATGGCGATGTCCCGAGCAGGAGGGAGCACCGGGGACGCACATCACGAAGGCCGCGACGGGACCGCGAGCAGGGCAACCCCGGACGCTCGACGAGGGCGACGGGGCACGCGAGCGCCGCCGACTTCGCCACCATCACTGTACATTTGATATGTTTATATCTCTCCGTCCCGTGCTGGTGCCATGCACGGGACCACTACCGAAAGGGCATGACGCATGACCAGCAAGAAGTCACGGGTCGGGCGGGCGGTCAGCGCCTCGGCGCTCGCCATCGCGACGCTCGCCTCCGGACTCTCGTTCGGGGCCGCTTCCGCTTCGGCCACCACGGCCCCCCAGACGGGAGCCACGTTCCAGCTCATCCACAAGATGAGCGCGAGCCAGTGGGTGGCCGTCAAGCAGAACGGGCAGTACGGGTCGTTCTCGTCCGAAGCGGCCGCCAAGTCCGGCGCAGGGACGTGGACGGCGTACAAGTACGCCAGCGGGACGTTCGCCATTCGCGGTGCCGGGAACACCTGCCTGCTGGCCAACAACCTCGCCCCGACCCCGTCGCTCTACAGCAGCCAGGGTGACAGCTGCCTCGATTCCCCGTCAGGCGTCTTCGCCTGGACCTTCAAGGACAACAACTTCTACAGCCCGAAGTTCAACAAGTACATGTCCTGGGACCGCGAGGACCAGGGCCATCGCACGCAGTTCTGGCTCCGGGACACGAGCGCCTACCGCTTCGACACCATGCCGATCGATCCGGCGTCGCCGGTTCCCCCTGCGGCGAACGGCGGCATCCAAGCCGATTCCTCCCCCACGACGTCGCTCGTGCGCAACCAGCCGACACCGGTGCCGTTCGCGGTCCGGTCCGTTGCCTGGTACAACACAGCCAACCTCAACATCCGACTGACCGCCCCGGCAGGGACGAGGTTCGACGCGAATCAGACGGTTCCCGGTCAGTACCATCGCAGCGGCAGCACCACGTGGCTGGACTCAGTCGGCTTGACGTTGTCCGACGTGACCGTGTCGACCGATGGCAAGACGTTGACGGGCACGTTCAAGAACGTGCCCGACTTCGCGCAGTTCGACGGCTACGGGATGCGATGGCTGCCGAAGGTGATCGCATCGAACGACACCCTCGCCGGCGAAGGCTCGATGGGGTACAAGATCACCGGCAGCACCGCTGCTGGCACCGTGTCGGTCGACAGCACGAGCCCGACGACCGTTCCCGGTCTCGCCGGTGGCGGCGTCGTGAGCGATGTGTCCAGCGGCGTCCGACTCGAGCGAGGCACTGCGACCGACGTCCCGTTCGCAGTGAAGTCCACCAACCAGTACAGCGCAGCCAAGTTCGAGGTGACCCTGGCGGCTCCCAGCCACAGCACCTTCGCGGCGGACCAGACGGTTGCCGGCCAGTTCCACTACGTCGATGAGGACTGGCAGGGCGCGTCGAGCCTGAACCTGACCGATGTCAGCGTGTCATCGGATGGGAAGAGCCTGACGGGAACCTTCGACAGCGCGAACTCCAGCGGGTTCGGTCAGAACGCCGGCATGGGTCTCCGCTGGATCGCGAAGGTGATCGCTGACAGCGATGCGGCTGCAGGCAACGGCTCCATGAACTACTCCATCAACGGCTCCACGAGCCTCGGGCCGGTGTCGCTGAACTCGTTCACCGCGACCACGATCGAGGCGCCGGCCGTCACGACTCCGACGGCGACCGTGACGTTCGACCAGGACGTGACGAAGAAGGCCACCGTCTCGGGCACCGGGGCGAAGGGTGCCGTGATCACGATCAAGAACGGCACCGACCCCATCGCCAGCGCGACGGTCGGCGATGACGGCACCTGGTCCACCCAGATCGACCCGATCGGACCTGGCTCCCACGAGCTGACGATCGAGCAGACCGGCATCGAGGGCACCCAGACCACGAGCGCGACGGCCGACTTCGGTGCCGCCGTCACCGCCAACGCCCCCACCGCCACCGTCGACTCCACCCTCGCGACGGTCACCGGCCGCGGCGAGCCCGGCGCGACGATCACCCTGCGGGACGACACCGGCACGACCCACACGACCACCACCGATGCAGACGGCAACTGGAGCATCCAGGGCAACTTCCGCCCCGACACCAACCGGGTCACGGTCACCGCGCAGTCGAAGGGTGCCCTGGAGACCACCGTCGCAGCTGAGCTCGACATCAATGTCAGCAACCGGCCCCTCGTGATCACCAGCCCCACCCAGGACGACGCGAAGGCCGACCGGATCACCGCAGGAAAGGTCACCTTCACCGGCACCGCGACGCCGTTCTCCACCGTCCAGCTGCGCACCTGGCCCGAGATCGGCCGCATCCTGTTCACCACCTACGCTGACGAGAACGGCAACTGGTCCGCCACCGGCGAGCTCGCCTCGAGCTACTACGAACTCGCCGGCAAGGAGACCGCGATCGGCGGCTACGTCGACGACATCCGCATGTTCGCCTTCTCGACCGTCGCGTTCCAGGACACCGTCATCACCAGCCCCACCGCCCAGGACGTGATCCTCGGCGGCACGGACCCCGGCGTGGTCTTCGCCGGGACCGCCACCCCCGGCGCGACCGTCGAGATCTGGACCTGGATCAACCCCCGAGGTCGCCTGGTCGCCACGGCCAAGGCCGACGGCTTCGGCAACTGGAAGACCAAGCCCGGCTCCCTCGCCGCCGACACGACCTACAAGCTCAAGGCCGAACAGATCGCCCTGAACGGCAAGACCACCGTCACCGAACTCGGCGACCTGCAGACCGAGAGCTTCCACGCCGTCGACCAGATCGAACGCGACCAGAACGGCTCCGTCACGGACTGGACCCTCCGTGCGACCCCCGGCGCGACCGTCGAGATCTGGACCGGCCCGAAGACCGCCACCTGGGCTCGCAAGATCGGCTCCGGCACCGCTGACGACCTCGGCAAGGTCGCGATCGACGGTACCTACCTCGCGCCCGGCAACGCCTACATGACCAAGATCTACCAGACGACCCCCACCAAGGAAGAGGTCACCGACTACAACTTCACGACCGACCCCGCCTGACGCTCGTCCCACCCCACCCGGAGGGCCCTCGCTCCCAGCGAGGGCCCTCCGGCATTTCGACTCGCAACTGCGATGAAATACTGATATCCTGTGTACAGGAGGAAACCATGATCCGTACTCGTTCCATCATCACCACCATCGCTGCAATCGCCCTGCTCGGTACCCTCACCGGGTGTTCCGGCGCCGATCACACCGACGGCTCCAGCCCGACGCCCACGAAGTCCGAAGCGCCCGCGGCGCTCTCCGAGGGATCGGCTCCCCCGAAGACCGGCGTCTGCGACAACGGGCAGCTGACCGTGATCGCCGAGGACCTCACGGACAACGCCCTGACACTCGACGATCCGTGCGACACCGTCGCCCTGCTGACCAACGGCGCTCAGGTCACGATCGACTTCGACGTCGACATGCTGATCATCGAGGGCGCTGACAACACCATCCGGGCGAAGACCGTCGGCAAGAGCCTCGCCACCAACAGCGGCAACACCGTCGAGTTCCGCGGCTCAGCGCCGGAGAAGGTCAACGGATCCGACACGACCACGTACACCGCGCGCTGACCCGCACCGCGACCCGACCGCGCTCGCTCCACCGACCGACAGGACCGATCACCATGCAGTTCCCCGAACTCCTCCGCCTCGTTCGCCGGGGTTGGGTCACGCTCCTCGCGACGACCCTCGTCGGCGTCGCGGTCGGGGCAGTCGCCTTCCTCACCACCACCCCGGTGTACGAGGCGAAGGCGCAGTTGTTCGTCGCCGTGAAGTCCGTCGACGAGGGCAGCGCGGTCGAGGTCGTGCAGGGCAGCAGCGCCGCGCAACTCAAGGTCAAGTCCTACGTCGGGGTCATCACGAGTTCGCGTGTCCTCACGCCCGTGATCGACGACCTCGACCTGAAGACCTCGCCCGCGGCCCTGGCAGGTCACGTCAAGGCATCCACACCGACGAACACCGTCCTGATCGACCTCGTGGTCGCCGACACCGATCCGAGCCGTGCCGCGCAGATCGCGAACTCCATCTCGAAGAACTTCGCCTCGGTGATCTCGAACGGCATCGAGGCCCCGACCACGGGGGGCTCGAGCCCCGTGTCGATCGACGTCCTCGAGCCGGCCACCGTCCCCACCGCCCCGTCGGACCCGAAGCTCGCGGTCACCCTCGGGCTCTCGGTCGTGCTCGGCTCCGCGGCGGGGCTCGGCCTGCTGCTCGCTCGACGCGCGCTCGACACGCGGATCCACTCGAAGGCCGACCTCGAGGCGATCACCGACGTGCCGGTCATCGGCACGATCGGTCTCGCACCGGACATCGACCGGCACCCGCTCGTCGTGCACAGCAAGCCGAAGGGCCCGATCGCCGAGTCCTTCCGGACGCTCCGCACGAACCTGCAGTTCGTCGACATCGGCGCGAGCGAGCGGAGCTTCGTCATCACGAGCGCCGTCCCCAGCGAGGGCAAGTCCACGACGGCGGCCAACCTCGCCGTCGCGATCGCCGAGACCGGCGCGTCCGTCGTGCTCGTGGACGGCGATCTGCGGCGACCGCGGGTCGCGGAACTCATGGGGATCGAGGGAGCAGCGGGGCTGACCGACGTCCTCATCGGTGCCGCAGAACTCGACGACCTGCTCCAGCCGTGGGGGAACAACGGACTCCAGGTACTGCCCGCCGGCGCCATCCCGCCCAACCCGAGCGAGCTCCTCGGCTCCGTCGGCATGCAGGCGCTCCTCGCCGAGCTCACCGGGCGCTTCGACGTCGTCCTCGTGGATGCACCGCCGCTGCTCCCGGTGACCGACGCCGCCGTGATCAGTCGCTCGACCCGAGGCGTCATCGTCGTCAGTGGATCGAAGCGGGCCACGCGCGCTCAGTTCGCCGAGGCGATCGAGCTCCTCGAGACGATCGGGAGCCGTGTCCTCGGGCTCGTGGCGACCCTCGTGCCGTCACAAGAAGTGCAGGGCTACGGCAGCTACGGCGCCTACGCCGCGTACTACGGGACCACCGCGAGCGCCGCGCCGCTCCCGAACCGCCCGACCGCTCGCCGGTCGCGGTCGGAGACATCGGGACCGTCGCCCGCATGACCCGTCGCCGAGACGCGGCCCACGGCCCGAGGAGCATCCGGCCGCGCATCGTCGTGCACCGAGCGGTCGACCCGCAGTACCCCCGTTCGCAGCGGATCATCGCGGACCTCCGTCGGCGCGGAGCAGACGTCGAGGTGGTCCCGCCGTCGACGACTGGTGGCGTCCTGCGACAGGCGCTCGTCGACGCCGTCCGCCTCGTGCGGGCAACGCGTCGTGGGGACGTCCTGCTGCTCGCCGAGATGCAGCTCAAGTTCACGCCGGTGACCGCAGCCGTCGCTCGGATCCGCGGGGCCCGGCTCGTGGTGGACGGCTTCATCGGTCTGCACGAGACCCACGTCGAGGACTGGCAGGTCACGGCCCCCGGGTCGCCGCGCGCGCTGCGGTACCGACTGCAGGACGCCTTCGCCCGTCGGGTCGCCGACGTCTACCTCGTCGACACCGACGTCCGAGCCACGGCGGTCCGCCGCACAGCACCCCGGACGACCGTCGCGACCCTGCCGGTCGGCGCACCGCGCTGGGCTGCGCACACGCCACCGCGGACCGCCGCCGAGCCGTTGCGGGTCCTGTACTACGGCAACTACATCCCGTTGCACGGAGTCCCGGTCATCGTCCGCGCCCTGGGGCGGGCCGTGTCGCGGCGCGACGTCGTCGCCACCTTCGTCGGCGCCGGTGCCGCCCGTCCGGCGACGGAGCGGGCGGTCGTCGACGCTGGTCTGCAGGACCGCGTGCGCTTCGTCGACCCGGTGTCGACCGACCTCCTCGCGACCGAGATCGCGCGGCACGACGTCGTCCTCGGTGTCTTCGGCACGTCGTCGAAGGCCGCTTCCGTGATCCCGAACAAGGTGTGGCAGGGTCTCGCATCCGGTCGCGTCGTGATCACCCGCCGATCGACGGCACTCGCGGAGATCCGCGACATCGTCGGTGCCCGCCTCGTCGAGGTCCCCGCTGGCGACCCGGTACGACTGGCCGAGGCCATCGAAACGGTCCACCCGACGCCGGACGAGGTCCCCGTGGACGACCGCCTCGAGGCGTACGTCGAGCGGCGCTTCGACGAGTTCTGGGCCAGATTGACCTAATAGTATTTCACATGCTAGGTTTTGGTCGTGCCTTCGAACGCTGCTCTCCGTGAGATCTCGCGCTCTGCGAGCTTCGTCCTCGTGCCGGTCGTGTCCGCGGTCTCCCCGCTCGTGGCGCTCCCCGCGATCGCGGACCAGTACGGTGCCGCGGGGTGGAGTGACGTCGCGATCGGCCTGGCAGCCGGCGGGACCGGTGCCGTCTTCGCAGAGCTCGGCTGGGGCGTCATCGGTCCGCAACGCGTCGCGGGCGATCCCGCTGGTCGTCGCACGCTGTACAGCCGGTCGCTGGCGTCTCGCCTGGTGGCCGTGGCCGTGATCGCCCCGCTCGCGGCCCTCGCGGCCGCGGTGCTCGCGCAGACTGCGCCCGTCGCGGCGTCACTGTGCGCGGTGGCACTCGTGCTCGCGACCCTCACGCCGAGCTGGTACCTCGTCGGCGTGAACCGACCGGAGCTGATCCTGTTGGTCGACAGCCTCCCCCGCGCCGTCTGCGTGCTCGGCGGCGCACTGCTCGTCGCCGGTGGTGGACCGCTCGAGGCCTACGGCTGTGGCCTGTTCATCGCGGCGGTGACCACGGTCGTCCTCGCCGGCACCGTTCCGGGGCTCCCCCACTGGCCGAGCGGTGCCGACTTCCGCGCATCCCTGCGAGTCGTCCTCGACCAGCGCGTCCTGGTGGCCGGTCGCGCCGTCACCGTGTGCACCACGACCGTTCCGACGATCCTGCTCGGCCTGGTCGCCCCGGGCGCGGTCCCGGTCTACGCCGCGGTCGACCGCCCCCTGCGCATGGGGCTGGGGGTCGCGACCGCGGTGCCGACGCGGCTGCAGAGTTGGGTGGGTGCTGCGCTGGAGTCGCAGCGGTCTGCTCGTCTCCGTTCCGCGCTCCTGGTCAACGTCACGCTCGGGGTGGCCAGTGCCGCCGCCGTGCTCGTCGCCATGCCGGTGGCGGTGCCGGTGCTCTTCAGCGGGGAAGTCATCGCCGACAGCGCGGTCGTCGGGTGGGCGGCAGCGCTGGCGCTGCTCGTCTGCTGCAACCGGGGCGGGGGGCTGACGCTCGTCGCACTGGGAGAGGCCAGCTGGATCGCGATCGCCGCCGTGGTCGCGGCCGCGGTCGCCCTACCGAGCATCGCGTTCCTGACACCGTCCTCCGGGGCCGTCGGCACCATGGCGGCCCTGGTGGTGGCCGAAGCGGCGGCGGGCGGCGTGCAGTTCGCCCGCTGCGCACGCCGCTGGCCGCGTGGAGGAACCCGATGACCATCGCCCTCGCAGCCTTCGCCGCAGCGGTCGCCGCCGTGTTCATCCGGCAGTTGTGCCCGCCGCAGGTCGTGCGCGGGTTCCTGATCAGTGTTGCGATCGGGCTCGTCCTCGCCGCCGGCGGGTTCGGCATCCCGGTCGAGATCACCGGTCCGGTGATCGCAGCTGCGGTCGTCCTCTCGACGGCGGCCGCACTCGTCCCCGGGTCGTTCCGACCCTCTGTCCCGACGAGCTTGACGATCGGTCTGTGGGTCGCCCACGTGACGATCACCCTGGCGCTCGTCTTCCTGGGCGGACTCCGCCCGAGCGCCGCTGCCGAGATCCCGCAGTTCGCCGGCGTCGCCCTGAGCACCGTGCTCGCGGCCGCTCGCTGCACGCCACGCGACGTCCGGTTCGTCCGGCGTGCAGTGGTGTGGTTCGCGGTGATCGAGTCGGTCCTCGCGCTCTTCTTCGTGTTCGTGCTCGGAAGACCTGGCGTCTGGGAGTACGGCGCCGAGACGCCGTCCCCGAACTTCCTGCTCGGGGGCGAGTTCCTGCGCGCCGCCGGCTCGGTGGTGCACCCGCTCCTGCTCGGACTCCTCATCGCGTTCGGCGCCGTCCTCGTGCTGATGGACGAGCGGCTCTCGGGTTGGACGAAGGCCCTCGTCCTGGCGCTCCTGCTCCTCACCCTGGTCGTCACCGGTTCGCGGAGCGTGGTCCTCGCGCTCAGCGCCGCGGTGGTGTGGCTCACGATGACGGCCCAGCGCAGCCGCACCGAACGGGTGCTCCTGCTCGCCGTGGTCGCCGCGGTGGTGGCCGCGGTCGGCAGCGATGACATCGCCCAGGCCGTCGCCGTCCTGCTGGACTCGGGTTCCTACACGAACCGCGCGGAGTCGATCGACTCCGCGCCGGCACTCCTCGGCCGCCCGGTCGTCCAGTCACTGTTCGGTTCGGGGTACGGCTCCGAGCTCGCACTCCGTGAGCTGGGCCACCTCAACCAGAACGGCTTCGAGACCGTCGACAACCAGTACGTGACGACGCTCGCCACACAGGGTGTGCTCGGGCTCGTCGCCCTCGTCGCACTCCTGGCGACCTGGTTCCGGAACGGCGACCGGACCGTCCGCGCGCTGAGCGTCATCGTCGTCGTCGTCTTCTGCTCGTTCGACGCGTTCCGCGCCACGGTGCCGCTCGTCCTGATGCTCTCCCTGCTGACCCCCGGGGCACCGACGACCACGGCTCCCACCGCGCCGGACGCCACCGCGCCGGCCGCCCTCGCCGACGACCGCCCCGTCCGCCACCGATCCAGGAGGACCGTCCGTGCACGCTGACCTCTCCCACGACACCCGCCGCGTGGTGTGCGTCCTCGCGACCCGCGACGGTGGTGATCTCCTGCGCCGTCAGCTCGAGTCGATGGCGGAACAGACCGTGTCGCTGGACGAGCTGGTCGTCCTCGACGACGGTTCCTCGGCCGCCACGCGGCAGGTCATCGCGGCCGCCGCGGACCGTCTCCCCGTCCGGGTCGTCGCCGCGAGCACCCCCGGCGTCCCGGGAGACGCCCTGCTCGCCCGGATCGGACAGAACTTCGCCGCAGCCCTTCGGCACGCACGGATCGGCGCGTCCGACGTCGTGCTCTTCGCGGACCAGGACGACGTGTGGCTCCCTGACCGCATCGAGCGACAGGTTGCGCAGGTCGTCCGCAACGATGCCCTGGCAGTGGCCTCGGACGCGCGACTCATCGATGGTTCCGGCGACCCGCTGCCCGGATTGCTCAGCGACCTCTACCCGCGGCCGGACCGCTTCGCGGACCGCACCCGTGACGCGCAGCTGCACGCCGTGATCCGGACACCGGTCGCGACCGGCGCGGCGATGGCGGTCAGCGGAGCGCTGGTCCGGACGGCACCGTCCGTCCCGACCGGGTGGTTGCACGACCGCTGGTACTCGCTGTGTGCCGCGGCGGCGGGTGCGCTGGTGCTCGACGACGGCCCCGTGATCGAGTACCGGCTGCACGTCGACCAGGCCGTCGGCGCCACCGGGGCGGGGCGGGGCGCTGCGGCTCGACGGCTCGCAGCCTGGCTCCGCGCGCCGGGGAACGCTGGTCGTCGCATCGCGGACCTGCATCGGCTGCGGGCGATCGCCCCACTCGACGTGTCGCGAGCGTTGACCTACCGGAGGCTGTTCGCCGCCGTCGCAGCACCGGCCAAGTGGGGCGCCCGGTGACCGCCGTGCAGCGCGCCGGGATCCTGGTCACCGTCGCGACCTTCCGGCGGCCGGACGGTCTCGTCGCACTCCTCCGGTCGCTCGAGCGGATGGTGGACGCTCCGCCGTTCGACGTGCTCGTCGTGGACAACGACCCGCGGCACAGTGCCACACCTGCGGTCGACGGTGTCCGCGGCGAGCTGGGCTTCCCGGTGCGGCTCGTCGCGGAACCCGCGCCGGGCATCGCCGCCGCGCGCAACGCTGCGCTCCGCGCTGCCGACACGTACCGCTGGGTCTGCTTCGTCGACGACGACGAGGAAGTCGATCCGGGCTGGTTGCTGCGGTTGACGGACGTGCGGCGGCGCTCCGACGCCGACGGTGTGACCGGACCCGTCGAGTTCTCGTTCGCGGTGGACCCGCCACGGTGGGCGCTCCTCGGCAACTTCTTCATCCGTCCGGACTTCGCCGACGGCGCTCCGTGCCCGACTGCGGCGACGAACAACCTGCTGCTGTCCGTCGACGCGTTGCGTGCTCGCGACCTCCGGTTCGACCTCCGCCTGGGGACGACCGGCGGGTCGGACATCATGCTGACCCGGCAGCTCACCAGCAGGGGCGGACGGATCGTCTGGTGCGAGGGTGCCGTCGTCCACGAGACCGTCCCGGCGGCGCGCTGTCGCCCGAGGTGGATCCTCCGGCGGGCCGTCCGCAGCGGCAACACCGAAGCCCTCGTGGCACTCGCGCTCGCGACCAGCGCCCCGGCGCGCTTCGCGGTCCTGCTCGGCGGTCTCGCGCGCATCGTCGTCGGCTCCGGCCGGCTGGTCACTGCGCCGCTGGTCAACCGCCAGCAGCGCGGTGCCGCGGCGCTGCGCACCCTGCTCCGCGGGATCGGGGTCGTGGCAGCGTGGTCGGGCCGGCCGGTCCGCGAGTACGCACGCCCGGTGCCGCAGGAAGACCGGTAACGTCGAGACCGTGCGATGGAGTCGAGTGGGCTGGCCCGGGGTAGGGTACGTGTCCCTCGAAGACGTCGAGGGCTACGCCGAACACCTCGCGCGCCTGGTCACCGATGCCCCGCCGTCCGTCGCCGCACTCGCCTCGGTCTCCTGGAACGAGTCCAGGATCGCCGAATGGCAGGTGACCGAGACACCGGGCGGCGACACCGCGGGCATCGACGAGGCCCCCACGAGCTCCGTGCGCGCGGCCGTCGTGGTCCGGACCGACGAGGTCCTCGACACCCCGGACGGCCTGTGGCGCCGGTGGAACCACGCCCACGTGACGCTCGAGTTCCACCGTGCGGTCCTCGAGCCGGCGGACACGACAGCGCTGGCGGTCCTCGCGGGGGACGTGCAGGTGTCCCGAGGCGAGATCGCGCACGTGGACGCCGACGTGTGGGAGCTCCGGCTGTTGCTCTCCCCCACCGGCGAGCTCGCGGTGCACTTCCGCGACGTGGTGATCGAGGTCCGGCCGGTCGCGGAGTTCGAGTGGGCCGCCCTCGAGGAGCGTCCGGTCCACGGCTGGCACGGCCCGGTGCCGGACGGCTGGCTCGAGTGGGCCGCCCCCGCGGTGCGGGCTGCGGGCCACGGAGACGTCGGCGGGCTGTCACTCGAACTCGACGGCTTCGGGGCGGACCCGGCCGACATCGACGAGGTCGACACCCGATGGGGCTTCGCCCCGCTGCACGCCGCGGCCTGGTTCGACCGTCGCGGCACGACGGAGGCGCTCCTCGAGCGCGGTGCGGACGTCACGCTGCCGGATGCAGCGGGCCGGACCGCCCTGGACATCGCGCGCGAGCGCGGCTCGCGCAAGGCCGAGGAGGCGCTGCTCGCCTGGTTCGACCGGCCCGCTCCGGACGCGACCACCTGATGAGCTGGAGGCGCGGTGCCAGCTGGCACCGCGCCTCCAGTCCGTCGTGGGGCCGCGTCAGCGACGCGTCTCGAGCGCGTTCGCCTGCGCGACCCGGCCGTACCAGCGCGCCGAGTCCTTCGGCGTCCGCGCGAACGTCTCCCGGTCCCACGCCACGAGCCCGAAGGTCGGCCGGTAGCCGGAGGCCCACTCGTAGTTGTCGAGCAGGGACCAGTGCTGGTAGCCGAGCACCTGGATGCCGTCCTCGATGCAGCGGTGGATGCCCTCGAGGGCGCCCTGCGTGTAGGCGACCCGGCGGGAGTCGTCGGCCGTGGCGATCCCGTTCTCGGTGATCATCAGCGGGACGTGACCGGAGAGCTCCCACGCGCTGCGGAGTCCGTCGGCCGAGGCCTCGGGGTAGAACTCCCACCCGGTCAGGGTCGTCTCGACGTCGTCCGCGACCGGCACCGGGCCCGAGGCACCGATGAAGGTGCGGGTGTAGGCCTGCACACCGAGGAAGTCGTCGCCGGCGGCCTGCTCGAGGTACCAGTCGTCGCGCGGGTACCCGTACTCGCGGAGCATCTCCTCGGACCCGGGCTCGCCGTTCGCGCGGAACGCCTGCGTGGCGATGGTCCAGCCGGACTGGATGCCGGGGACCTGCGACAGGACCTCGCGGGAGCGCCGGTGCGACGCGAGCAGCTGGTCCGCCACGTGCAGGTCGGGGTTCGGCAGCCCGTACGCGACGAGGTTCGCGGCGTCCTCGCCGCCGGCGAGCATCGCGGCGATGTTCGGCTCGTTGATCGTGCAGACGAAGCGGACCCCGTCCTGCACGACGGGCAGCGCGGCCTCGGTGTAGCGGGCGAACAGGTCCGCGGCGTCGTCGGCGCGCCAGAAGCCGTCGCGCTCGAACCAGCGCGGCACGGTGAAGTGCATGAGGGTGACGATCGGTTCGATGCCGGCGTCGTGGCAGGCCTCGACCATCCGGCGGTAGTGGTCGACCTCGGCGCGGGAGACGAACCCGCGCTCGGGCTCGATGCGCGCCCACTCGATGCTGAACCGGTAGGAGTTCAGGCCGAGGTCGGCGGCGATGCGGATGTCCTCGCGGTAGCGGTGGTAGCTGTCCGCGGCGTCGCCGGAGGGCTCGACGATGGTGGTGTCCGGTTCGTGCTCGTGCACCCACCAGTTCGAGTTCACGTTGTTGCCCTCGATCTGGTGGGCGGCGGTGGCGGCACCCCAGAGGAAGCCGTCGGGGAACTGCAGCGTGGTGATGATGGGTCCTTTCAGTGCGCCGGCGTCAGTGCGCCGACAGGAAGTCGTCGAACAGCGCGATGGTCGCGCCGGGGTTCTCGACGTGGGGGCCGTGGTAGCTCGTGGGGACGACCTCGTACCGGGCGCCGGTGTCCTCCGCCATCTGCCGCTGCCACGGGATCGGCCAGGCACCGTCCCACTCGCCGTGCGCCACGAGGACCGACAGCCCGGTCGCGCGGAGCTCGGCGGAGGAGTCGGTGTGGTCCTCGAGGATGTGCCCGCCGGCGACGACGCTCAGGGGGCTCGTCGCGTCGAAGCGGTCGCGGACCATCCGGGCGTCGTCGGGGAGCTCCTCGTCCGGACGCCCGGCCCACAGCGGGTTCGTCGAGTCGAACAGCTGACGGAGGTTCCCGCCGGTGTCGTGCAGGATCGTCAGCTCGGCGACCTTGCGGTAGGGCCAGCCGTACGGCCCGGAGCAGAACTGCACGACGCTCCGGAACGACTGCGGGGACGCGATGACCGCGGCGCGTGCGATCACACCCCCGAGCGAGTGGCCGATCAGGTGCACGGGGGCGCCGTCGTCGAGCAGGGCGGCGACCCGGATGACGTCGGCCGCTTCTTCCTCGAGCGAGTAGTCCGACGGGCTCGTCGGCGCCGCGGAGTCGGCCTGGCCGCGGCGGCTGATCGCGACCGCGGTCCAGCCGGCCTCGCGCAGGAGCGGCATGAAGGTGCGCCAGTCCTCCTTCGAGCCGGTGTACCCGGGGACGACGAGCACGACGCCCTTCGACGGCCCGTCCGGGACCACGCGGTAGGCGGTGAGCCGCCCGACGGGCAGGTCGATGCCGACGGTGTCGACTCCCTCGGGGGTGGGCAGGTGGCCGAACGGCGCGACGACGGGGAACGCGTGGAGGGTGCTCATGCGAGCAGTGTCCGCCGCGGGTTCGGCACCGCGTCCAGCAGCGCGACCGTGTAGTCGTCCTGCGGGTGCTGCAGCACCTCGGCCGTGCGACCCCGCTCCACCACGGCGCCGTCGTGCAGCACCATGATGTCGTCGGTGATGAGCCGCGCGCTGAGCAGGTCGTGCGTGATGTAGAGGAGCGAGACGCCCCACTGCTCGCGCAGGTCCTCGAGCAGCGCGAGCACGCCCGCGCGCAGCGTCACGTCGAGCATCGAGACGGGCTCGTCGGCGATGATCACCTGCGGGTCGCTCGCGAGCGCCCGAGCGATCACCACGCGCTGCCGCTGCCCGCCGGAGAGCTGGTGCGGGAGCTTCTGCGCGAACTGCTCGACGGGCGCCAGGCCCACGGTCTCGAGGATCTCGAGCATCCGGCGACGGGCATCGCGGCCGCGGAGTCTCGTGTAGTTCGCGATCGGCCGGGACAGGATGTACTCGACGGTGTGCAGCGGGTTGAGCGCCGCGTAGGGGTCCTGGAACACCATCTGCACCTCGGAGCGCAGGTCCTTCAGGCCCCTCCTGCCCAGACGAGCCACGTCCGTGTCGCCGAAGCGCACCGTGCCGCTCGTCGGCTGCTCGACACCGGTGAGCATCTTCGCGATCGTCGACTTGCCCGAGCCGGACTGGCCGACGAGGGCGAGCGACTGCCCGGGCTCGAGCGTGAACGACACGTCGCGGACGGCCTGCACGGGCTGTTCGCCGCGGCGGGGCGCCGGGTACGTCTTCACGAGGTGGTCGACGACGATCGGGTTGCGGGCGGCGCTGCGTTCGCGGGACCCGACGGTGCTGAACGACGAGGTCGTCTGTTGCCGCGTCGCCCCCTCGGACGAACGGAGCGACCGGTCGGGGAAGCCGGGCAGCGAGACCACCGCGGCGCGCGGGTCCGCGTAGTGCGACAGCAGCATCTTCGTGTAGTCGTCCTGCGGGTCGCGGAGGACCTCGAGCGAGCGACCGTCCTCGACGATCCGCCCCTCGTGCATGACGAGCACGCGCTCGGTCGCTTCGAGCACGATGCCGAGGTCGTGGCTGATCAGGATCGCCGTGAAGCCCTCGGAGCGCTGCAGCTCGATGATCGTGTCCATCACGGCGTGCTGCACGAGCACGTCGAGGGCCGTGGTCGGCTCGTCGAACACCATGAGCTGCGGCTCGAGCGACAGCGCGAGGGCGATCGAGACGCGCTGGCGCATGCCGCCGGAGAGCTCCCCGGGGTACCGCGCGAGCATCGTCTCGGGCAGCTTCACCTTGCTGACGAGCTCCCGCATCCGCGCGTCCCAGCGCTCGCGCGGCACGTGGCCGTGGGCCTTGAACACGTCGACGAAGTGGTTGCGGACGGTCCGCACCGGGTTGAGCGCGTTCATGCCGGACTGCAGCACCATCGCGAATCCGCCCTGCCGCTGCTGGCGCAGCGCCTCGTCGTCGAGGTCGCGGATGTCGCTCCCGGCGAAGACGATGCTGCCGCCGTTGGTCCGCGCCGGCGGCTTCTGCAGCCGGGTGAGCGCGTAGCCGAGGGTCGACTTGCCCGAGCCGGACTCGCCGACCAGGCCGACGAACTCGCCCTTGCGCAGGCTGAACGACACGTGGTCGACGGCCTGGACGGCCGTCTGGCCGGCCGACTCGTAGACGACCGACAGGTCGCGGACGTCGAGCAGGACGTCCTGCGTCGCGTGCGTGGCGTCGGACGGGAGGCGCGTGGCAGCGCCGCCACGGGCCTCCAGGCCGTCGCTGGTCACGTCGGGTGTCTGGCCGCTCATGCTGCTGCCTCCTTCTTGCGGCGCGCGCCCTCGCGCAGCCGCGGGTTGGACACGGCGTCGACGCCGAAGTTGATGAGGGTGAGGCTCATCGCCAGGAGGGCGATGCAGAGACCGGGGGCGAACAGCAGGATCCACTGGCCGGTGAGCAGCGCGTTCGAGTTCTGCGCCCAGTAGAGGATCGTGCCCCAGCTGACGATCGACGAGTCGCCGAGCCCCAGGAACTCCAGGCCCGCCTCGGCGAGGATCGCGCTCGTCGCCGCACCGAAGAAGCTGCCGACGATGAGGCTCGTCATGTTCGGCAGGATCTCGCGGAACACGATGCGGGTCGCACCGTCACCGGAGAACTGCGCCGCCGTGACGAAGTCGCGGCTCCGGAGGGACTGCGTCTGGGAGCGGAGCACGCGCGCGCCCCAGGCCCAACCGGTCACGACGATCACGGCGATGATGACCGCGATGCCGCCGTTCTGCAGGTAGGCCGCGATGACGATCATGAGCGGCAGACCCGGGATGACGAGGAACAGGTTGACGATGAACCCGATGACCTCGGCGACCCAGCCGCGGATGTAGCCCCAGCTCAGACCGATCGCGACGGCGACGAGCGTGGACAGGAAGCCCGCGACCGCGCCGACGAGCACGGAGACCCGGGCGCCGTAGATCAGTTGGGAGAGGACGTCCTCGCCGGCGGCGGTGGTGCCCATCCAGTGCGCCCAGGTGGCGTCGGCGTTCCGCGCGAAGCCGTTTTGGCTGGCGCCGTACGGGGCGAGGAGCGGGGCGGCGATCGCCACGAGGACGAAGAACGCGAGGATGCAGATGCCGACGCGGGCCTTGGTGTTGCTCCAGACGACACCGAACTGTCGTCCTGCTGACCGGAGCTTGGAGGGGGCCTGCTGGTCGTGCTGCGTGTCTTGCGTTCGTACTGCGACGGTTGCGTCGGGTGCCTTGATGTTCGTCATCGGCGCGTCCTCGGGTGGTGGTTGTGGGCAGAGCACGCCGCCCATCGCGAGTTGGTCGTCATCGGCGCGTCCTCGGGTGGTGGTTGTGGGCAGAGCACGCCGCCCATCGCGAGTTGGTCGTCATCGGCGCGTCCTCGGGTCCAGGACGCCGTAGAGGACGTCCACGATGAAGTTGGCGATGAGCACCGACACGGTGATCATCAGGAAGAGGGCCTGCATGAGCGGGTAGTCCTGCCCGATCACGGCGTTGAACAGCAGGTAGCCGATGCCCGGGTAGCCGAACACCTGCTCGACCAGGACCGAGCCGCCGACGACACCGCCGAGGGCCAGGCCGAAGCCGGTCAGGTTCGGCAGGATCGCGTTGCGTGCGGCGTACCGGACGGCGACCGTGCGGCCGCGGAGGCCGTTCGCCTCGGCGAAGGTGACGTAGTCGTCGCCGAGGGTGTTGATCATGGCGTTCCGCATGCCGATGATCCAGCCGCCCAGACTCGTCACGAGGATCGTGACCGCCGGCAGGATCGCGTGCAGGAGCACGTCGCCGACGTACTCGCCGTTCCAGCCGGGGACGCTCGTCGCCGAGGACGCCCCGGTGGTCGGGAACCAGTGCAGGACGTAGCCGAGGAAGAACAGCAGCAGGAGCGCCGTCCAGAAGTACGGGAACGTCGACATGAAGCTGCCGGACAGGGTCGGGAGCGAGTCGAGCCAGGTGCCGCGCTTCCACGCCGCCGCGACGCCGATGAGCGTGCCGATCACGAACGCGAGGACCGTGACCGTGCCGACGAGCACGAGCGTGTAGGGCAAGGCCCGGCCGACCAGGTCACCGACGGGCTGCGGGTAGAACGTGTAGCTCGTGCCGAAGTCGAGGGTGACGACCTGGTGCAGGTAGCTGACGTACTGGTCCCACAGGTTGCCGGAGGGGACGCCGAGCTGCGCCTCGATGGCCTTCTTGGTCGCGTCCGTGACGGGGCCGTTCTGGCTGAGCTTCGCCAGCGCCGCGTCGGACGGGCTGCCGGGCATGAGGCGCGGGAGCACGAAGTTCAGCGTGACCGCGGCCCAGAGGGTGAGGACGAAGAGGACGAGTTTCTGCAGGATGTACTTCACTTGGCCTGCTCCTCCATGATCTTCCGGCCCGCTTCACTGTCTCTGAGTCGCAGCTTCGTGAAGATGAGCAGCGGTGCCGAGTCGTAGTTCTGCGGTGCCATGTACGGGTCCTCCGCGCTCGGCCAGCCGACGAACTTGCCGGTGTTGAACAGGCCCCAGAGCCCGCCGTAGTACATGCCGATCACGGGCAGGTCGTCGTACACGATCCCCTGCAGCTGGTTCAGGATCCGCTGCTGCTCGGCCCGGTCCGTCGTCGCCTTGTACGCGTCGAGGAGCTGCTGCGTGTCGGCGTTCCGGTACCGCTCGAAGTTGTTCACGGTCGACTTGCCGACCGGCTGGTAGAAGTCGCTCGACAGCAGCGAGTTGTAGGCCTGGAAGACGTCGCCGTTCCCCATGCCGCCCATCGCCATGTCGAACTGGCCGTTGTTGATGTTCTGCTGGTACCCCGCGGGCTGCGGCGCCTGGATGTCGACCTTGATGCCGATCTTCCCGAGGTCGCGCTGGACCTGCTGCGCGGCGCGGAGCCAGTCCGAGTAGCCGTTCGCGGTCATGAGCCTGATCTCGAGCTGCTTGCCGTCCTTGACGAGCTTGCCGCCCTGCTGGGTGTACCCGGACTTGGCGAACTCAGCGAGGGCCCGGTCGGTGTCCTGCGTGATCATGCCCTTGTCGGGGATCGACGGGTCGAGGTACTGCTCCTGGTTCGGCAGGATCAGGCCGGTCTGTCCCGCGGCGCTGAGGTTGCCCTCGGACGCGGTCTCGGCGATGTCGTCGCGGTTCAGCGCGTACGAGATGCCCTTGCGGACGTTGACGTCGCTGTACGGCGCCTTCGTGAGGTTCGGGATGAGGCCGATCACACCGCCGGCCGGGAACCACCACTTGTTGTCGGGGGACGCCGCACCCCAGGTGCCCTCGACGTCGGAGATGAACGAGTACGCCCAGTCGTAGCCGCGCGTGACGGTGTCGAGCTGCGTGTTCGTCGCCGGCAGGATCAGGTGCTCGATGGCGATCTTGTCCGCCTGCCAGTACCGCGGGTTCTTGTCCATCGAGTACTGCTGGTCGGAGTAGTTGCCGAGCACGAACGGGCCGGTGCCGACGGGGTCCGGGTCACGCCAGGTGGTGGGGTCCTTGATCTTGCCGTAGTGGTGCTCGGGGAGGATGTACGTCGCACCGATGATGTTGAGGCTCGGCACGTCGTCGCTCTTCAGGTGGAAGACGACGTGGTCACCGTCCCGCTCGATGCGGTCGATGTGCTGCCAGGCGCCCTTGATGTCCATCGCGGGGAACTTCTGGAGCAGGTCGAACGTGAAGACGACGTCCTCCGCACTGAACTGCCTGCCGTCGGACCACTCGACGCCCTTCCGGATCGTCATGTCGATGGTCTTCGCGTCCGGCTGGCTCCACGAGCTCGCCAGCCACGGGGTGCCCTTGCCGTCGAGGGGGTTGATCTCGATGAGGGGCTCGTACATCCACTTGCTCGCGGTGCGGGCGTTCGAGATGTACGGGTTGAAGTTGCGGTCGAACAGCGGGTTGCCGCGGTCCGCGTTGATGAGCATCGTGTCCTTGCCGATGCTCGGGTCCGGCTGGGAGCGGACCTGGATGCTGCAGCCGGTGGCGGCGAGGGCCACGACGGCGATGCCGGCGAGTGCGGCGGCGAGGCGGCCGGGGCGGCCGCGGCGCCGCGGCCGCTCGGGGGAGCGGGTGCGCGGCGCGGCGCGCTCCGGCGTGCGCTGTGGGGGAAGCGTCATTGCTCGGTCGACCTCCGTGTCGAGTGGGTACCCGGACAATGTATGCGCTTACATCACGGGATGCAACCGGCCGTGTTGTTTCCCGAGATGGGACGCCGTTCGAACGCGGGGCCTCGAGCCTGCACGACGTGCCGCTCGCGTGCGCGGCGAATGGCGCCGAGTGTGCACGACGTGCCGCTCGCGTGCGCGGCGGGTGCACAGATCGTCGGCGGAGAGGGTCGAGCGCGCCGGATGTGGCGCGCTCGTCACACCACCCGACTCATCGATCGTCGGCCGCCGAGTGTGCACGACGTGCCGCTCACGTTCGCGGCGCGGGTACAGATCGTCGGCGGCGAGGGTCGAGCGCGCCGGATGTGGCGCGCTCATCTCCCGACACGCGCATCAACACCCCACCGAGGTGCCACGACTCGCCGCGTGCTGCTCGTCGGGGTGCCACTCGATGCCGCCCGGAGCATCGAGAGTCCAGGATCTCGGCACCTCGAGGGCCGGGGCTGGTCGCGGCGGAGAGGAGGGGGCGGGTGCCCGGGGCACTCCGCCGCTACAGCGCGGGCGGGCAGCTCTCGCGCAGCAGCACCTCGACCGGCAGGCGCAACGCCCGCGGCGGCCCCTCCCGCCGCTCGAGCCGGTCGACGATCGCCCGGACCGCGGCACGCCCGAGCTCCCCCATCGGCTGGTGCACGGTCGTCAACCGCGGGCTCGAGAACCGTCCGGCGTCGATGCCGTCGAACCCCGTCACCACCAGGTCGTCCGGCACCCGGAGCCCGCGGGCCCCCGCCGCGTCGAGCACCCCGAGCGCGGACTGGTCGTTCGAGCAGACGATCGCCCGCGGCACCTCGGCACCGTCGAGCAGCCCCGCCGCGAGCTCCCGCGCTCGGGCCCGGCCGAAGTCACCGTGCACGACCCGCACGGACCGGGCCGGCACGTCGTGGTCGTCGAGCGCCTGCCGGAACCCCGCCGAGCGCTCCATGTCGTCCGGGGAGTCGATCGGCCCGGCCAGGTACACGAGCGACCGGATCCCGAGCCGGCCGATCACGTGCGACGCGAGGGTCCGCATCCCCGCCGCGTTGTCCACGCTCACCGAGTCGAACCCGTGCGACCGCCGGTCGTCCGCGAGCACCACCACCGGGACACGGCGGGCGACGTGCTCGAGCAGGTCGTCCGGCACGGTCTGGGCGAGGACCGCGAGCCCGTCGACCCGGCCGGCGACGTCGTTGACGAGCACGTCCCGGGAGGACCCCCGCCCCGCCGCCACCATGAGCGCCAGGCCGCGCTGCCACGCCTCGGTCTCGGCGCCGCGCAGGACCTCGTCGAAGTACAGGTTCGACGAGAACGGCTGTGTCACGTGCCGTCGGTCGTCGACCACCCGGACGCCGCCGTCGGTGACGAGGTCGGGACGCTCGTCCGGTACGACGTCGAACCCGGGCAGCAGGAGCCCGACCACGCCGGTCCGGCGTCCGGCCAGTGCGCGCGCGGTGCCCGAGGGCACGTAGCCGAGGCTCCGGATCGCCGCCTGCACCCTGTGGCGGGTTCCCTCGCGGACCGCGTCGGGCGTGCGGAGCACGCGCGAGACCGTCGCGATGGAGACGCCGGCCTCGGACGCGACGTCGTAGACCGTGGGGGGTGCGGTGCGCTGCGGACCCACGCCGTGCCTCCCGTCCGGTGTCCGTGTCGGTGCCGCGCTCGGCGCGGCCGGACCATCCTAGGCACGGCGCACGACGCGACTTCTCCACAGGTTGCCGGAATCGCTTGCGCTCCGCGGACAGGCGGCGGCACACTGATCCGACCTCAGTACGTCCCGTGAGGAAGCGCATCCGCAGGCCGGGGGCCTGCACCACCCGATGCCCACGCACACAGGAGGAACGCCATGTCACAGTCGACCCGGTCCGGCAGCAAGCACGCCATCCGACTCACCACCGACGAGGCCGAGGTGCGCGACGCGCTGCTCGACCGCACCGAGCACGGCGCCTCATCGGTCACCGATCCGCTCGAGGGGTCGGAGGACGCAGCGCGTCCCTGACGCGGGGCCCGGCAGGCTCGGGCCAGCGACTCGAGACGTTCGCCGCGGCGACGCCCGGACAGGAGGCACGATGCGGGTCGTCCGCGGCCGTCACCTCCACCGGGTGGACACGTCGGGCAGGTCTGCCGTGGGGTCACGTCGGGCTGGCGCGTGAGGTCAGCTCGCGTCGGCCTGGACGTCAGCGTGCTGGTACTCGGTCTCGTCGAGGACGGCCGCCGAGCCGACGATCGTCACGCCCGCACCGCGGAGCCGACGACGCTCCTGCGCGATCCAGCTGAGCAGCCGGTCGTTCGTCCCCGCGACGTGCGCGGCGAGCAGGTCAGCTGCTCGGTCGGCGTCGCCGTCGCGGACCGCGTCAAGGATGGCACTGTGCTCGGCCCACGCGGCGTCGCGCGCCTCGGCGGTGCGCACCTCGATCCAGCGCGTGCGCTCGAGCCGGGTGAGGGCGTCGGCCACGGTGTCGGTGATGAACCGGTTGCCGCCGAGCGCGGCGAGGTCGAGGTGGAAGGTCGATCCCATCCGGATGCCGGCTTCGCGGTCGGGAGCGCCCCGGAGGTCGTCCAGGTGCGCCCGGACCTCGTCGAGCTGTTCGACGGAGGCCCGGCCGACGGCGAGCCGAGCAGCAGCGGGCTCGAGGACCCCGCGCAGTTCGGCGAGCGACGCGATCTCGTCGAGGTCGATGGGCGTGACCGTCCACGAGCGCCCCTCGTGCAGGATGAGGCCCTCGCGCTCGAGGCGGGACAGCGCCGCGCGCACGGGCGTCCGCGAGGCGTGGAAGCGACTCTCGAGTCCGCGCTCCGAGATGCGCTCGCCCGGCGCGATGTCGAGGGTCAGGATCGCCTCGCGCAGGTTGTTGTATAGCTGGCTCGTCTGCGACACCGGGGCGGCGTCGGTCGTCGCGTCGTCGGTCGTCGTTCCGGTCACGGCGGACCAGCCTAGTGCGGATCGGCCCCGGTTGGTATACCGTGATGGTATACCAATTGGTACCGATCCGGAACGACAGGCTGCACCGATGACCACACCCCGCCGCGCGTGGACGATGCTCGCCCTCGGCGTCGCCGCCCAAGCCGCCGGCACCCTGGTGGTCTCCGCGCCGGCCCTGCTCATCCCGCACCTGGTCGCGCAGGGCATGCCGCTCGCGTCGGCCGGGTTGTTCGCCGCCGCACCCACGATCGGTCTCGTCCTCACGCTCATCGCCTGGGGTGCGGTGACCGACCGGGTCGGCGAGCGCGTGGTGATCGCGGGCGGGCTGGCGCTCACCACGGTGACGGTCGTCGCGGCGTGGCTGTCCGCGGGGAACCCGGTGCTGCTCGGCGTGGCGTTCCTGGCGGCGGGCATGACGAGCGCGTCGACCAACGCCGCGAGCGGGCGGGTCGTGGTCGGGTGGTTCCCGAAGGAGCGGCGCGGCCTGGCGATGGGCATCCGGCAGATGTCGCAGCCGCTCGGCGTGACGCTCGCGGCGGTCACGGTCCCGCAGCTGGCCGAGGGGTCCGGCATCCGCGCCGCCCTGGTGCTGCCGTTCGTCCTGTGCGCCGTGCTCACCGTGCTGTGCGCCGCCGGCATCGTCGATCCGCCGCGACCGGCCCGGACGGCTCCGGCCCCGGGCGCTGCCTCGACGACGGCCGCGAACCCGTACCGCTCGTCCGGCTTCCTGTGGCGGGTGCACGCGGTGTCGGTGCTGCTCGTGGTGCCGCAGTTCACGCTGTCGACCTACGGACTGGTGTGGCTCGAGGGGCTCGGCTGGTCGACCCCGGCCGCCGGCCTGCTCGTCGGGGTGCCCCAGTTCGTCGGCGCCGTCGGACGGATCCTCGTCGGGGCATGGAGCGACCGTGCCCGGTCCCGCGTGGGGCCGCTGCGCGTGGTGGCGGTGTCGGCCGCGGCGGTGATGGGCGTGATGGCGCTCGTCGACGTGTCGCACTGGGCGGCAGCAGCGGTGTTCCTCCTCGTCGCGACGAGCGTCACGGTCGCGGACAACGGGCTGGCGTACACGTCGGTGGCCGAGGCCGCGGGACCGTCCTGGTCCGGCCGGGCACTCGGCACGCAGAACACCGGGCAGTTCCTCGCGGCGAGCGCCGTCGGCCCCGGGGTCGGGGCGCTCGTCGGGACGCTCGGCTTCGCGGCGTCGTTCGGACTCGTGGCGGTGCTGCCCCTGCTGGCGCTGCCGCTCGTGCCACGGACGGACCGCTCGCACGACTGAGGCCGACTGCAGCAGATTCACACCGATCTGACATCCTACATATGTAACATCAGCAGCATGCGCGTTGGATGGTTGGACACGGCGAAGGGCCTGGCGATCGCCGGGATCGTGCTGATCCACGCGACGTCCTGGAGCCCCTCGCCCTCGCCCGAGGCGACCTGGCTCCTGCAGCGCTTCCTCGCTTCCCTCCCCGTGTTCTTCCTCGTCTCCGGGATCGTTTCCGGTCGCTCCCTCACCGATCCGGCCGCGACGGTCCGGACACTGGCGGCCCGAGTGCTCCCGCTCTGCTACCTCTACACGCTGTGGCAGCCCGTGGTCCTCGGGTACCGCGTCCTCCGCGACGTGACGGCGGGGACGTCGGTCGACCTCGTCGGTGAACTCCTCCGCGTGGCCGCATCACCGATCCGTCCGAACGGAGAGATCTGGTACCTGTGGGCACTCGCGCTGCACCTCGTCGTCATCTGGGCCACCAGACGCCTCCCGACCGCCGCGGTCCTCATCCCGACCTTCGTGATGTGCGCGGCTCTGATCGGCTGGGGCCGCACCGCACTCGGTGACGACACGTGGCACGTCCTCGGACCCGGACTGCAGGGGCTGCCGCTCTACCTGTTCTTCACGGTCGTGGGCGCCCGGGCGGCGTCCCCGATCGTCGCCCGTGTCGAACGCACCGGGCCGACCACATCCGTGTGCGCGCTGGTCCTCTGGGCCGTCCTCGGCGAGCTGCACGCACGCCTCGGCGGCGTGGCCCAGCCCGCGGTGGGGGTCGTCCAGACGATGGTCGGTACCGTCGCCGTCCTGCTCGCCGCCAGGACCGCGACACGGTACGCATGGGCGACGCCGATCAGTGCACTCGGTCGCTGGTCCGTGGTGCCCTACCTGACGCACACGGCGATCATCGCCGTGACCCTCGCCGCGGCGCTGTGGTCCGGGGCGATGCCGCTGCTCGTCGCACACCCGACCCTCACTGTCGCGGGCCTGACGATCCTGGGGACGACCTTCGGTCTCGTCGCGTTCGTGCCGCTCCGGAACACGCCGGTCGCGTTCGCCTTCCGCCTGCCGAGCAGACGCCGCGTGCAGGCCTGAACGCGGGCGACGGCAGGGTCCAGCACACCGGCCGCGGACGATCCGTCGGGGAGCGAGCGGTCAGCAGCGCCGCGCCAGCTCGTCGAGCACCGTCGCGAGCGACCGGCCGAGGGATGCGCCCGGGACCGCTCCCCCCGGAGCGCGCCGCACCCGAGTACGGACGGCGTCGGCGACGGCGGCCCCGAGAGCCGCCGGGTCCGCGTCGACAGCAGCGAGCGCCGGGTGCAGCCCGGACCGCAGGCCGCCGAGTTCGTTCGTCACCACGGCGGCCCCTGAACGCGCCGCGTCGAGCGGCGGATGGCTCGGGTGCGGGCTCTGCTGCAGGGAGAGCACCACGTCCGCAGTCCCCAGGAGGTCGAACCACCCGTCCCAACTCAGGGTGCCGACCGAGTGGAGGAGGTGCCCGTCACCGAGATCGACGTCCGCGTGCGGCTCACCCGCCGAGAGGAACTCGAGGTCGACACGGTCGCCCGCGAGTTCGCGCGCCGCGACCCGGAGCGCGGCCACCCCGAGCGGGAACATGTTCCGCGGCTTGCCGGGCCTACCGTAGAACAGGACTCGGGTGACGCCTCCGGGGTCTCGCGCGCCGCGCACAGCATCGGCGCGGTCGATCCCGGCACGATCGAGCTCCGGTGCGAACACGAACCGGGGATCGACCTCGATCCCCTCGTGGCGCTCGAGCGCCTCGGCGACCGGGGTCGTGTTGACACAGTGCACGAAGCCTGCGCGGTAGGTCGCCGAGGCCACCGCGGACGCGGTGGACCACGGCAGGAAGCCGGGCTCGTGGTCCTGCACCAGGTAGACCACTCGGTCGCGGTGGAGCACACCGGCCCGCGCCGCGACGTCCAGCGCGTGCGCCGTGCGCCAGTAGGTCGCGATCCAGACCGTGTCGGCGGCGAACGTCGCGTCGCCCAGGTCCTCGCGTCGGACGACCCGCACCGCCGGAAGCCCGGACGGGACGACCGACGCGAAGCGCTGTGCGAGGAACCGCTCGGTCGTCCGGGTCGATGCTCGGCGTGGAGAGGTGCCCGTCGTCACGATCCGGAGCGTCCGGCCGGTCCGAGCGGCGAGGCCGGCCGCCACGGCGAGCGCCGTCCGCACACCCGCGAACGCCGCGCCGGGGCCGATCTCCTCGAGCACGAGGACGACCTGCCGCCCGGGGCCGTCCGCGGAGATGCCAGCGAGGACGAGACTGCGGTCGGTCAGTCCGTCGTACGCGTGCACCGACGCCGGTGCACGCCGACGCTCTCCCGCCCGGAGCGCTCGTGTCCTGGTGCGGTCGTCGGCGCGGCGGAGCACGGTCGTACCGGCGGCACAGGCTCGCGCTGCGACCGAGCTGATCCCTCTGACTGTTCGACGCATCTGACCAATATATCGCATGTGACAAAAATCGACCGAGATGGATCGAGTCGGGCGGGGTAGCCCAGGGCGGGCGGGATGCACAGGGTGGGCGGAATGCGCAGGGCGGGCGGGATGCGCAGGGCGGGCCGTGCCGCGTCACCCTCAAGCGATGAACCAGATTCACATATTGCATACAGGATGTCTTCGACCGATCACGCCAGGATTCGTCCGGCTCCGACCAGAGCCCCAGACGAAAGAGGTTCCATGCGAAAGCACATCAAGACCACCGGCGCGACGCTCCTGACCGCAGCGGTCGCAGCCGGTTGCCTGCTCACCGGAGCCGGCCCCGCGTCGGCGCTCACCCTGGACGGTCCGCACGCGGCGAGCGCGCAATCGCCGGCGCCCACGGTCAAGGACCTGGTCGCCGTCCGCGACGCCAGCACGGGCGACACGACGGTGACCGGCATCGGTCGCGCTGACTCGGCCGTCCTGATCCGGTGGGCGAGTGGCGCCAACTTCATCGCGATGACCGGCTCTGACGGGTCGTTCTCCGACACCCGCAAGGCCGGGCTGCCCATCGACGCCACGGTCTCCGTTCGGTCGACGGTCTCGGAGTCGTGGCAGCCGGTCGCCGTCGTCGAGGGCGAACCGACGTCGCCGGTGGTCGCCGAGCCGAACCCCGGCCAGACCGATCCCGGTTTCACCGCACCCGTGGTCGCGCAGCCGGGTCAGGGCGCGGTGGACCCGGGCTTCACCGCCCCGGGCGCACCGCAGGCTCCGACCGTGCGCGACGCTCGAGCGGTCTACGACGCCCGGACCGACACCACCACCGTGACCGGGACGACGGTGGCCGACTCGTCGGCGTCGATCCGCTGGCCGGGGTGGATCGGCAGCATCGTCCGGACCGCTCAGGACGGGACGTTCTCGGACAGCCGCAAGGGGAAGTTCACCACGATCAGCGTCAGGGCGCCGTTCGGTGGCGCCTGGCAGACCGTCCCGGTCACCCAGCACCGGTGACGACCACGCCCTGAGGGCTTCCAGCCCCGGACACGCGACGGGTTCCGTCCGGGCAGGCACCACCTGCCCGGACGGAACCCGTTCGTCGGTGGACCGACCACCGTGCGGTGGCGGCGTACCGGCGCGGCTCAGGCCGGCACGGACGGCCCGACCGGCCAGCGGAGGAGCGCCGCCGCCGGTGCCCCACCCGGCAGGGAAGCCGCGTTCACCAGCACGAGCTCGGCTTCGGTGAGCACGGCCGCCCGGACGAGCGCACACACCGCCGGCACGGGACCGATCACGGGCGCCCCGGCCGCCCGATCCGGCGTGGTCGCGATCCAGGGTGCCGCCCCGAGTGCGAGCAGCGTCCGGTCACCGATCGCCACGGCGTCGAGGGCGACGGTCGCACCCTGTGCCTGCTGCAGGGCCTCGACGACGGGCCCGAGTCCGGTGACGGCCTGGTCGTCCCCGCGCCCGACGTGGGTCCGGACCAGGTCCTCCAGGTCGTGCCGGTGCGTGGCGAGCACCCGGGCCAGGGCGACGCGGGTGTGGCCACCCAGGACGGTCTCGTCGAAGCCGCCCCCGGGCACCTCGCTGACGATCCCCCGGGCCTTCGAGGACAGCTTCTCCAGGAGCATCGGCCGGGTCTGCGAGTCGCCGGCCACGACGACGAGCGCCGGGTCGAGTCGGGTGACGGCCCTGTCGACGGCCGCAGCGACCTCGGCCGTGTTCTGCCGCCAGACCTCTTCCGTGCGACGCTGCCAGCGCGGCTGCTTCCAATCACCGAAGCCGCCCTTGACCTTGTGCTGGTCGAAGGTCTCGCCGCTGATGCGCTCCTCGTCGTCGGCCGTGGCGGGGTGGCCGAGCCGGAACGCGCGGTAGCCGCCGCCGTCCTTGCCGACCTGCACGACCAGGAACGGCAGGTCGATCGGACGGTGGGCGACGAGGGGCACGAGGTCGGGCACGGCCCCGACGCCGATCGCCTCGGCACCGTGCAGGTGGCCGGGGAGCACCTCGCTGAGCACGAGCTCGCCGTCGTGGACGAGCACGTACCGGGCGACCGGGGACGGCATCCCCGGCTCCTGCTCGAACTCGCCGGCGATCGTGTCGACGACCTCGGCGCTCGCGCCCTGGGCGCGGAGGGACCCCTCGACGGCGCGGAGCTTCAGCGCGGCCTGCCGTCGCGGGTCCTCGACGTTGCCGGACACGTCGGCGTAGGCCCACGCCCACGTGCCCCCGCCCTCGAGCCGCTCCCCCAGGACCCTGCGCAGCTCACTCGTCGCGTTCGTCGTCGTCATGACAGCTCCTCTCGGCGGTGCGCCGGGGCGTCACGAACCCCGACGTGTCGTGTGCGCCCCACGATCCCCCCGGTGGCCCGGACGCGTCCACGGCTCGGAGCCGACACCCAGCCGCCCCGGCCGCGGTGCACCATCGGGTCAGGTGACGAGCAGCCGTGAAGAACCGTGAACGGCTTCGTGGAAACACAGCAGCGCTCAGTTTCGTGCTCTACTTGCAGCGGACCCGATCCGCCGACGAACCGGAGACCAGGCAATGACGCCATCACCATCTGGACGACAGCTGTCGAGACGAAACCTGCTGAGCCTCGGGCTCGGGACAGCCGCGGCGGGCCTGCTCGCCGGCTGCGCGGTCCCGGGCTCGACGAACGTGAACAAGGCGGCGGTGATCCCCGCGGCCGGCGGTGACACCGTGCAGATCACGTACTGGGCGTGGTTGAAGGACCTGCAGAAGGTCTGCGACGTCTGGAACGCGAAGAACCCCCGCATCCAGGTCACCGCGAACTGGATCCCGGGCGGCAACAGCGGCGGGTACCAGAAGATGTACTCCGCGCTCGCGGCCGGCGGCGGTCCGGACATCGGGCAGGTCGAGCTCCGGCAGATCCCCGAGTTCATGCTCGCGAACGGCCTGGTCGACCTCGCACGCTACGGCGCCGAGCAGTACCAGTCGAAGTACGACGAGGCCGCATGGGCCCAGGTCGAGTTCGTCGACGGCGTCTACGGCATCCCGCAGGACACCGGCCCGATGGGCTTCTACTACCAGACCGCGATCCTGGAGCAGGCCGGCGGCGAACCCCCGGCGACGTGGGACGAGTGGAAGGTGCTCGCCGACAAGGTCCGGAAGACCGGCAAGCAGAACTACCTCGAGGTCTTCCCGGTCGCCGACGCCTCGCCGTTCGCGGCGTACGCGCAGCAGGCCGGCGCCCGCTGGTTCACGACCGACGGCGACGAGTGGGTGGTCGACATGACCGACGACGCCACGCTGCGGGTCGCGGAGTTCTTCGACGGCTGCATCGACGACGGACTCGTCGACACGTCCGCCGGCGCCTACTCCCCCGGCTGGTACGCAGCGTGCGCGAACGGCCGGATCGCTGCGGTCACGAGCGCGAGCTGGGGCGACGCCCTCATCGAGTCCATCCAGGGCGGCGAGGGCAAGTGGAAGGTCGCGCCGATGCAGAAGTGGGACGCGTCCGGCTTCGGCTCGAGCGCGATCGGCGGCTCGAGCGCCGCGGTCCTCGCCAACGCGAAGCACCCGGCCGAGGCGCTCGAGTTCATCACGTGGATGACCACCTCGAAGGAGGGCATCGACGCGATGATCAAGTACTGCGGCATCGGGTGGTCGCCCGCCCGCGACTACATCGGGGCGCAGCGTGAGCAGCCGAGCGAGTGGTTCTCCGGGCAGAACTACAACGAGGAGGTCTTCGTCCCCGCGGCGAAGGAGCAGAACATCGAGTGGTCGTGGTCGCCCGTGACCCAGTCGGCGTTCACCAGCCTGCAGAACCAGTTCCGTCGCAAGCTCACCGGCGGCCTCAAGCTGACCGACGCCGTCGAGCTCGCCCAGCGGGAGATCGTCCAGTCCTTCAAGGACAAGGGCCTGAGCGTGAGGACCGCCCGATGACCGCCACCCAGCCGGGAACCGGCTACCGCACGAGCACGAAGGCCACGAGCGCGCAGAAGCGTGCCCCGTGGATCCTGCTCGCCCCGTTCCTCGCCCTGTTCCTGCTGACGTTCATCATCCCGATCATCAGCGCCCTCTTCCAGAGCTTCACGACCGTCGACCGCGAGGGCCTGTTCGGCGAGGACGGCGTCACCGGCCGCTTCGCCGGCTTCGACAACTACGCGATCGCACTGCAGGACTCCGGGTTCGTCGCGTCGATCGGCCGCATGCTCCTGTTCGGCATCGTGCAGGTGCCGATCATGATCATCGCGTGCACGATCCTCGCGCTGCTCCTGGAGTCGGCGAGCGCCCGCTGGCCCGCGTTCTTCCGCGCGGTCTACTTCATGCCGTACGGCGTCCCCGGCGTCATCGCGACGATCCTGTGGTCGTTCCTGTACGTCCCGGGCCTGTCGCCGATCGTCGACCTGCTGCAGTCCGTCGGGCTGCAGCCGGACTTCCTCGGTGCGAACAGCGTGCTGTGGTCGATCGCGAACATCGTCACGTGGACGTACACCGGCTACAACATGCTCATCATCGTGGCGCAGCTGAAGTCGATCCCCGGCGAGGTCTACGAGGCCGCGAAGATGGACGGCGCGGGACCCTTCCAGGTCGCCTGGCGGATCCAGGTCCCGCTGATCGCCCCGGCGCTCGTCCTGACGACGGTCTTCTCGATCATCGGCACGCTGCAGCTCTTCGCGGAGCCGCAGATCCTGTCCACGGTCGCCCCGGCGATCGACACGGAGTACACGCCGAACTACGCCGCCTACACGAACGCGTTCGCGTTCAACGAGTACGGCGTCGCGAGCGCGCAGGCCGTGATCATCGCGTTGGCCGCGTTCGTCCTGTCGTTCGCGTTCCTGGCGCTGACGAACCGTCCGCCGAAGCACGAGCGCGACCAGCGGAAGCGGGCGAAGCGGGACGGCCTGGAGGCACGGCGTGCGCTCCAGACGCGTGTCACCACCGGCGACGGGTCGCGCACCGCGACCGGCGTCGCGAACCGCAGCACGACCACCGGAGCCGCCACGGGCCTCCCGGCTGACCGCAAGGGGGCGGAAGCATGACCAGTGAACGCATTGACGGACCGCAGTCGCAGGCTCCTGCGGCGCTGGCGTCGCGGCGCCGCTGGCGCGTCGCCCTGAGCTCCAGCGCGCCCGTGACCGACCGAGCCGCCGAGCCGGTCGACACCACGTCGATCACGGCGCACCAGCGTCGCAAGCTGGACCGGACCGGGAAGTCGCAGATCGTCGTGACGGGGATCCTCGTCGTCGTCGCGGTCTACTTCCTGGTGCCGCTGTACTGGGTCGTCATCGCGGCGACCAAGACGACGGGCGCGCTGTTCGCGACGAACGGGTTCTGGTTCGGCGGCGAGTTCGCCCTGTTCAGCAACATCCAGCAGGTGTTCTCGTACGACGGCGGGATCTTCGTCCGCTGGATCGCGAACAGCGTCCTGTACTCGGGCGTGGGTGCGGTCCTCGCGACGTACTTCGCGGCCGCGGGTGGGTACGCGCTCGCGAAGTACGAGTTCCGCGGCCGACAGCTCGTGTTCGGCACGATCCTCGGCGGCGTGCTCGTCCCGGGCACCGCGACCGCGCTGCCGCTGTTCCTGCTGTTCTCGACGATGGGCCTGACCGACACGTACTGGAGCGTGCTCATCCCGAGCCTCGTCTCGCCGTTCGGCCTGTTCCTGTGCCGGGTGTACGCGGCGGCGTCGGTGGACACGGCGCTCCTCGAGCAGGCGCGCATCGACGGGGCCGGGGAGCTGCGGATCTTCCACACGATCGTGCTGCGCCAGATGACGCCGGCGCTCGTGACGGTGTTCCTGTTCCAGGTCGTCGGCATCTGGAACAACTTCTTCCTGCCGCTCATCATGCTGGCGGACCAGAAGCTGTACCCGATCACGCTCGGGCTCAACAACTGGCGTGCGCAGGTCGATCGTCTGCCAGAGTTCTACCAGCTCACCACCGGCGGGGTGCTCGTCTCGGTCATCCCGCTCGTGATCGCGATCATCGTCCTGCAGCGCTTCTGGCGCGGGGGCCTCACGGAAGGATCGGTCAAGGGTTGACCAACGCTGTTCACTCGTCCTCCATCACCACCAGCACCACGCCCGATGCGCTCGACGCACTCGACGCGCTCGCCTCGACGGCACCGGGCTCGGACACCCGGCTCGCGCCGCGGGCCTGGTTGCACACCGACGCCCCCTCCCTGTCGCTCGACGGGGACTGGGACTTCCGGTGGTCGCCGGTCGCGGACGTCCCGCTCCCGGGGGTGGAGGACGGGTGGGGCAGCCTGCCCGTCCCGTCGCACTGGGTCCTGCACGGGCACGGTGCGCCGAGCTACACGAACCTGCAGTACCCGTTCCCGATCGACCCGCCGCACCCGCCGGAGGAGAACCCCACCGGCGACCACCGACGCACGTTCTCGCTGCCGTCGTCGTTCGACGCGGCGGCCCGCGTGCTGCTCCGGTTCGACGGCGTCGAGTCGCACTTCCGGGTGTGGCTGAACGGCGAACTCGTCGGATGGTCGACCGGGTCGCGACTGGCGACCGAGTTCGACGTGACCCCGCTGCTCCGCGCGGGTGACAACGAGCTGCTCGTCCGCGTGCACCAGTGGAGCGCCGGCTCGTACCTCGAGGACCAGGACCAGTGGTGGCTGCCCGGGATCTTCCGTTCCGTCACGCTGCTCGCCCGCCCGACCGCGCCCGTCGACGACGTGTTCGTCCGAGTCGGCTGGACCGCCACGCTCGGCGACGCCGCGACCGCGGGCACCGCCGCCTCGGGACGCCCGTCGACCGGGACGGGGACCATCACGTTCCCGACGCTCGACGCCGCGTTCCCCGTCCGGTTCACGGTGCCGTCGCTCGACGTGGACGTCACCTGGGGCACCCCGGAGGACGTCGCACCGATCACGGTCGAGGGTGTCGAGCCGTGGAGCGCCGAGCTCCCCCGGCTGTACGACGCGACGGTGTCCACCGGGACGGCCGCCGGCGGACGTGCTGGCGGTGAGACGGTCGCGCTCCGGCTGGGCTTCCGCACCGTGCAGATCGTCGGCGACCGCTTCCTGGTGAACGGCGAGCGCGTGGTCTTCCACGGTGTGAACCGGCACGAGACCCACCCGGTGCGCGGGCGGGTCTTCGACGAGGAGCACGCCCGCGCCGACATGGCGCTGATGAAGCGGAACAACGTCAACGCGATCCGCACCTCGCACTACCCGCCGCACCCCCGCGTGCTCGACCTGGCCGACGAGCTCGGGTTCTGGGTCGTGCTGGAGTGCGACCTCGAGACGCACGGCTTCCTGTTCACCGACTGGGTCGGGAACCCCTCGGACGACCCGGCCTGGCGCGACGCGTTCCTGGACCGCATCGCCCGGACGGTCGAACGCGACAAGAACCACGCGTCGATCGTGATGTGGTCCCTCGGCAACGAGTCCGGCACCGGACGGAACCTCGCCGCGATGTCGCAGTGGGTGCACGACCGCGACGACGAGCGGCCCGTGCACTACGAGGGCGACTACACGGGTGAGTACACCGACGTCTACTCGCGGATGTACCCGACGCTGCAGGAGACCGAGTCGATCGGCGGAGGGACCCCGACGCCGCTCATGGAGTGCGGTCCGGCCGAGGCGGCACGGCAGCGCTCGAAGCCGTTCCTGCACTGCGAGTACGTACACGCGATGGGGAACGGCCCCGGGCAGATCGCCGAGTACGAGGCCCTGGTCGACCGCTTCCCCCGGCTGCACGGCGGCTTCGTGTGGGAGTGGCGGGACCACGGGCTGCTCGCCCGGACCGCCGACGGCACGGACTACTACGCGTACGGCGGCGACTTCGGCGAGGTCGTGCACGACGGCAACTTCGTGATGGACGGTCTCGTGCTGCCCGACGACAGCCCCACCCCGGGACTGGCGGAGTTCGCCGCCGTGGTCGCCCCGATCCGGTTCTCGCTCGGCGAGCGGACCGTGCTGGTCGAGAACCGGTACCACTCGGCCTCGACCGCGGGACTGCGGTTCTGCTGGACGTTGAGCCGGAACGGTGTCGTCGAGGCCTCCGGACGCTTCGCCCCCGGCGTCGTCGCCGCGCGGGAGTCCGCCACGGTGCCGGTGCCGGACGAGGTGCTCGCCGCCGCGACGGCCGCACCGGCCGCGGGCGAGGAGCTGTGGTTCGACGTCACCGCAGAGCTGGCGGGCCCGACCGCGTGGGCGGACACCGGCCACGTCGTGGCACGCGCCCAGCGGCTCGTCGCGAGCCGACCGACGGACGTGCCACGGGCCTCCAGGACGGGGTGGGAGGGCGACCGTCTCGGCGAGGGGACGTTCAGCGCCCGAGGCGACCTGGTGTCCTGGAAGGGGCACGAGGTGGCGGGGCCACGCCTGGAGCTGTGGCGCGCACCGACCGACAACGACAGCCTGTCGTCGCAGGGCGGGTACGAGACGGCCGACCCGGTGCTCACCGCGGGCGTCGGTGACCCGGACGCCCCGGCTTCGGCAGAGCGCTGGCGGGACCGCGGGCTCGACCGGCTGACGCACCGGCTCGTCGCGGTGACCCGGACCGACCACGGGCTGGAGCAGCGCGTGCGCGTGGCGGCGGCGAACAGCGGATGGGGCGTCGACGTGACACACCGCTGGACCCTGACCGACGCGGGACTGCTGCTGCAGACGGACGCGGTGCCCTTCGGCGCCTGGGACGTCACGTGGCCCCGGATCGGCGTCCGGTTCGACCTGCCCGCCGGACTGCTCGACGGGTCCGCCGACTGGTTCGGGACGGGGCCGCTGGAGTCCTACGCGGACTCGTCGCACGCAGCACGCGTCGGACGGTTCAGCGCTCCGGTGCACTCGCTCGGTGTCGAGTACTCGATGCCGCAGGAGACGGGGCACCGGCCGGAGCTGCGTGCACTGTCGGTGGGTCCGTTCACGGTGACGACGGTGGGGGCGCACCGGGCGGGCTTCACGCTGTCGCCGTGGACCGCGCAGCAGATCGGGAAGGCGATGCACCCGTACGAGCTGCCGACGCCGGACCACACGTACCTGTACCTCGACGCGGCGCAGCACGGGCTGGGGTCGCGGGCGTGCGGGCTCGACGTGCTGCCGGAGCACCAGCTGTGGCCGCAGGCGTTCTCGTGGAGCGTGGTGCTCGGGTAGGGCGCCGGGCCGCCGATGGCGGCACCTGCGTGGTGCGGTGCACCTGCGTGGTGCGGTGCACCTGCGTGGTGCGGTGCACCTGCGTGGTGCGGTGCACCTGCGTGGTGCGGTGCACCTGCGCACAAGGGAAAGCACTCCGTGCCACGCGATTGCGTGGTGCGGAGTGCTTTCCGTTGTGCGGGACGCGACGCGGGCCTCCAGCGGCGCGCAGCGTCCCGGCGCGAAGCCCGGCGCTACTGGCCCGCGGTGAGCGCGCGGAGCGCCTCCGGGTCGCTCTGGTCGAGGAAGTCCGTCAGCCGCTCGGGCTCGCCGGGCTCCTCGATCGCCTCGGCCGCGCGCCGCAGGGCGAACAGCGCCCGGAGCACCCCGCGGTTCGGCTCGTGCGACCACGGCACGGGTCCGGCGCCACGCCAGCCCGCCTTCCGCAGGGCGTCGAGGCCGCGGTGGTACCCGACGCGGGCGTAGGCGTAGGACTCCAGGGTCGCGCCGCGCTCCCAGGCCTCGTCGGCGAGGAGCGCCCACGCCAGGCTCGAGGACGGGTGCGACACGACGACGCTCGACACGGGGGCGTCGGCGGCGAGCGCGGCGGTCACCTCCGGCTCCTCGGGCAGCAGGGTCGCGGGGTTCGCGGTCGGGTTCGGCAGCAGGTTCTCCGGCATGCGTCCAGCCTGTCACCTCTTGCCTGTCATCTCTTGCCTGGGGCCGGGTCCAGCCGTACGGTGGGTGACACCTCGTCGTCACCGCGGGGCTGCCGGGGCGGGAGACCGACCGGCGGCACGGGTGGCGGACACGGGGGTCCCCGACGGAAGAGCCGCCTTGCAGTCGATCACCGGTACCGCGCAGTCCTCGCGCTGACACCGTGATCGTCGCGCCCCGTCGGGCGTGTCCGCGCCGTCGACCCCTCCGGGTCGCCGCGGGTCCGGTGTCGTGCGCCCAGCTCACGATCCGGGAGGCACCCCCATGCCCGCAACACCCTCCGTCGTCCTGCACGACGTCACCTTCACCTGGCCCGACGGCACCGTCGCGCTCGACCACCTGTTCACCGCCTTCGGGTCCGGCCGCACCGGCCTGGTCGGGAGGAACGGGGCCGGCAAGTCCACGCTGGTCCGGCTCGTCACGGGGCAGCTCAACCCCACGTCGGGCACCGTCCGCACGTCGGGTTCCGTGGACCTGCTGCCGCAGCGGCTCGCCACGCGCCCCGAGGACACGGTCGCGGACCTGCTCGGCATCCGCCCGGCGCTGACGGCACTCCGCGCGATCCTCGACGGGGACGCGGCCCCGGAGCACTTCGAGGCCGTCGGGGACGACTGGGACCTCGAGGAGCGAGCCGCCGCCGCCCTCGACGGGATCGGGCTGGGCGCGATCGGTCTCGCCGGGATCCGGACGGGTGCCGCCGTCCTGGACCGGCCGGTCGCGACGCTGTCCGGCGGGCAGGCCGTGCTGGCCGCGGTCGCCGGCATCCGGCTGCGCGGCCGACCGGTGGCGTTCCTCGACGAGCCGACGAACAACCTCGACCGGCGTGCCCGCGGCCTGCTGCTCGACCTGGTCGACG
Source organism: Curtobacterium sp. AG1037 (assembly GCF_003349855.1). Classification (NCBI taxonomy): domain Bacteria; kingdom Bacillati; phylum Actinomycetota; class Actinomycetes; order Micrococcales; family Microbacteriaceae; genus Curtobacterium; species Curtobacterium sp. AG1037. Next base: position 235,344 of record NZ_QQAO01000005.1, read on the forward strand.
ACTGGCGCGGGACCCTCGTGGTCGTCAGCCACGACCGCGAGCTCCTGGAGCACGTCGACGAGACCGTCGAGCTGCGGCAGGGCTCGGCGACCGTGTACGGCGGGACGTACGCGCAGTACGAGGCGCACGTCGCCGTGCAGCAGGCGGCTGTCGAGCGCGAGGTCCGGGTCGCCGAGCAGCGGCACCGCGCCGAACAGCGACAGCGCATCGAGGCCGAGACGAAGATCGCCCGCCGCGCCCGTTCGGGCCGGAAGGCCGCCGAGGGCATGCCGAAGATCTTCGCGAACGAGATGCGGAAGCGCGGCGAGCAGACCGCGGGGAAGCTCCGCACCGGGTACGCCGAGGACGAGGCCGCGGCCCTGTCCGCGAAGCACGAGGCCGAGTCCCGCCTGCGCGACGACGAGTCCCTGCACGTGACCCTGCCCGACCCGGACGTCCCGGCGTCGCGGCGCATCGCGACCGTGACGGTGCGGGGCCGGGAGACGATCGTGCAGGGGCCCGAGCGGGTCGCCGTGGTCGGGGACAACGGGGTCGGCAAGAGCACGCTCCTCGACCAGCTCGTCGGGGTGCCGGACGCGCGGGAGCACCCGCTGCCGGAGACCTCGGCCGTCCCGCACGTCGACCGGGTGGCGTACCTGCCGCAGCGGAAGGACACGCTCGACGACACCGCTTCGGTGCTCGACAACGTCCGGCGGGACGCCCCGCACGTCCCGGTCGCCGAGGTCCGGAACCGCCTGGCCCGGTTCCTGGTCCGCGGCGACACCGTCGACCGCCCGGCCGGGGCCCTGTCCGGCGGGGAGCGCTTCCGGGTGGCGCTCGCCGCGCTCGTGCTCGCGGACCCGCCGCCGCAGGTGCTCGTGCTCGACGAGCCGACGAACGACCTCGACCTGACGAGCGTCGACCAGCTCGTGGACGCCCTGCGGGCCTACCGAGGCGCCCTCGTGGTGGTGAGCCACGACGAGACGTTCCTGGAGCGGCTCGACCTGACGACGAGGATCGAGCTGCGGTAGGCCGCGGCGAGCGCGGGACGACCGCCCCGGGGCCGCGGCCGGTGCGGCCTGCCCGGGCTGGTCAGCGCCGCCGGGTCGGCCGGATCGCGAGCGACTCGATCGTCCCGCGCACCGGCAGGTCGACCACGGTGCGGACCGCGGCGGCGACGTCCTCCGGGGCGAGGTAGTACGCGGTGTCGTAGTCCTCGCCGAGCTTCTCGGTCAGCGCCCGCTGCATGTCGGAGTCCGTGCGACCGGGGTGCACGCTCGACACCCGGACGCCGTTCGCCCGTTCCTCTTCACGCAGGGCGTCGGCGAACGCACGCAGGGCGAACTTCGACGCCGCGTACACGCCCCCGCCCGGTCCGGCGACGAACCCGGAGCCGCTGTTCACCGGCACGACGATGCCCCGCGCCGCCCGGAGTGCCGGGAGCGCCGCCCGCGTCAGCTCGGCGACCGCGAAGACGTTCGTGGCGAACACGGACTCCCACACGTCGCGCGGGGTGTCCGCGATCCGGGTGCCCTGCTCGACCCCGGCGGAGTGCACGAGCACGTCGAGCCGGTCGGGCAGCGGGGGTAGGTCACCGGCGCCGAGGTCCCCGACGAACGGCGCCGCGCTCGGCAGCTCCGCGACCAGGGCGTCGACCGCGGCGGCCGTGCGTCCACCGACGAGGACGCGGTGCGTCCGCCCGAGGTCGAGCGCGATCGCGCGGCCGATCCCCCGGGTCGCGCCCGTGACGAGGGCGACGGGACGGGTGGCGGCAGGTGCGGTGTCGGTCATGCCCACCACCCTACGGACGGTGCGCGGCGGACCCGCACCGTGCCTCCAGGCCGTGGACCGGACGCGGTCAGTCCTTGGTGCGTCCCGCGCTCTCCCGGATCCGGATGCCCTCGAGCACGTCCTTCGCGTGCTGCTCGTCCTGCTTCTCGATCTGCCGGGTGTCCCGCTCCGGGAGCTGGATGTCCTCCTCCGCCCGGATGCCCGCCTGCAGCTGCCGGCCGCGCTCGAGCTCGGCGTCGAACTCCGCACCGAACAGCAGCGCGTTGTTCGTGATCCAGATCCACAGCAGGAAGACGATCACGCCTCCGAGGGATCCGTACGTGGCGTTGTAGTTCGAGAAGTTGCCGACGTAGAAGCCGAACCCGACGCTCGCCACGATCCAGATCGTGATCGCGAGCAAGGCTCCGCCGCTGACCCACTTGAACTTCGACTGCCGGATGTTCGGCGCCCAGTAGTACAGGACCGCGACGATCACGATCATGATCGCGAGCAGGATCGGCCACTGCACGATGGAGACGACGAGCGCGGCCGCGTCACCGAGGCCGACGACGTCTCCGAACGTGCGCGCGAGCGGCCCGGAGACGAGCACGAGCAGGCCGACGACGAGCAGCACGACGGTGAAGACCGTGACGCCGAGCATGGTCGGGCGGAGCTTCCAGATCGGGCGGCCCTCGCGGACGTTGTAGATCCGGTTCATCGCGCGGCCGAACGCCCCGACGAACCCGGACGCCGACCAGAGCGCGCCGAGCACACCGACGATGAACGTGATCGGGGCCGCGGGCGAACGGACGAGCCCCTCGATCGGGCTCTGCAGCAGGTCGGCGACCTGTCCGCCGCCGACGTTCCGCACGACGTCGAGCAGGGTCTCGATCGTGTCCTTCGGGTTCGACACCAGGCCGAGGATCGACACGATGGCCAGCAGGCCCGGGAAGAGCGCGAGCACCGTGTAGTAGGTCAGGCTCGCGGCGAGGTCCGTGCACTGGTCGCTCGAGAACTCCCGGAGGGTCTTCTTGAGCGTGTAGGTGAAGGACGGCTTCGTGAGGTCCGCCGGGCTGTCCGGCTTCCGGGGGTCGTCCGGCGCGGGCTTGTGCTGCAGGTCGTCCAGGTCGTGCTGCTTGCGCGCCATCGGCTCAGCCCTTCGTCTTCGCGAGGGCCTTCGCCGCCGCCTTCGACCGCTTCGCGGCCTGCTTCCGGTTCGCCGTCGCCCGACGCTGCACGGCCGAGATGCCGGCCCGCTGCTTCACGCGGTTCCGGTGCACCGGGTCGCGTTCGAGCGAATCCTCGGCCGCCTTCCGACGGGCCTTCCGCCCCTTGCGTCCGCCCTTCGCCTGGTCCGGGTCCGGCTCGCCGCGGGCGCCGAACGGCAGCAGGGCGGTGAACGCCGTCGACGCCGGCGGTCGGTCGAGGTGCCCGGCGTCGGTCCGGCCGATGCGCGCCCCGAGGACGATCGCCGCGATGCCGGTGACGGCCGTGATGCCCATCGCCACGAGCGGGGTGGGGTCGCGGTGCCAGCGCTGGCGCGCCTTCGCGACGGCGAGCCGGGTGCGCGCAGGCACGTCCGAGCGCCGCCGGATCTCGGCGACGCTGTCGGTGAGCCGCTCACGCGTGCGTACGTTCGCGAGCTCCAGCTCGGGGAGACTGTCCTTGGCCATGCATCGTGCCTACCAGTGCGGGACCGGCGTGGTCTCAGCGGAGCCGCCCGGCGCAGCCGGACAGCGGACGGGAGGCACGTGGCGGGCCCGCCACGTGCCTCCCGTCCGGTGCGGCGCGCGCTGCTGCGCCGAGCGGCGCGGGTCAGTCCGGGAGGACGACGTCCTCGGGGACGCCGGAGACCGCCGAGCGCCCCGCCGCCTCCATGACCGCGAGGCTCCGTAGGTTGTCGCGGCCGCTCGTCTCGGGAGCCGGACCGCCCTCGACCGACCGGGCGAAGGCCTGCAGCCCGCCCTGCCGGTCGGCGTGCTGCATCGAGGGCAGCTCGACGGGTTCTGCCGCCGCGTCCTGGTCCTTCCGGAGCGTGACGCGGTCACCGGCGACCTCGCTCGGCGAGCCGTCGCGGCTCGTGAACCAGAGCTCGCCGTCCTCGCCCTGGATGCTCCACTCGCCGGCCCAGGCGGTGCGCGGCGCCCGGCTCAGCCAGCTGCCGCGGTAGCTCACGACGAGGCCGCCCTCGAGCTCGATGACCATCGAGGTGATCGCCTCGTCCTGGTACTTGCTGTACGACGGGTACGAGGCGCGGGCGTACACCCGGACGGCCTCGCGACCGGTGACCATCCGGAGCAGGTCGAAGTGGTGGATCGCCATGTCGTTGATCATCGGGTGCGGGAACCGGTAGTGCGGGTAGGTCTCGACGGGCTCGTCGTTGTCCCACTGCCGGAAGTCGATGTCGATCGCCGAGAGCTCCCCGACGGCGTCCGCCTCGAGCAGCTCCTGCACGACGCGGGGCGCCGGGTACCAGCGGTAGTTCTGGCTGACCTGCAGCACGAGGCCGAGCTCCTCGGCCCGGCGGACGGCCTGCAGCGCCTCGTCCGTGGAGTTCGCGAACGGCTTCTCGACGAGCACGTGCTTACCGGCCTCGAGCGCCTCGAGCGCGAGCGGCACGTGGGTGACGGCCGGAGCGGTGATGACGACGGCGTCGGCCTCGACCGCGGCGAGGGCCTCGGTGAGGGACGCGAACGCGCTGCTCTCCGGCATGCCGAGGTCGGTGCGGACGGCCTCGAGCGTGGCCGCACTCGGGTCGACGAGCCCGACCACCTCCACTTCGGTGACCTGCGGGATGGCGGTGCGGGCCCAGTTGCCGCCCCACCCTCCGAGACCGACGTGGATGATGCGGACCGTCATGCGTGCACTCCTTCGTGACCGGCGCCCCACGACTCCCGCGGCGCGTGCGTCCAGTCTGTCAGGGGCTGCGGCGGGGGCGCGCAGGCGGGCGGGATCGTCTGCGTCTCGTCGGTGGAGCAGAAGACGTCGGGTGTCCGCGGGCCGACTCGACGTCTGCTGCTCCATCGACGGTCGGAACGACGGACCGCCCGGCGGCGGAACGGCGGGCGGGCCGGTCCGGTCAGTGCGTGAACGCGTAGGCGATGAGCGCCATCGTGACGATGAAACCGGCGAGGTAGTTGATCCAGAGGAACCGCTTCCACCCCGCGTTCGCCGACTCGGCCCCGGCGTCCGTGACGTTCCACCACGGCAGGACGTTGAGCGCGTACGGCACGACGACGATCGCCGCGATCGGCCCCGGGAAGTCCGAGAACAGCAGCGCGACGCCCGCGACGAGGTACGCCACGAACGCCAGGCGCACAGTCGCCCGCGCGCCGATCACCGTCGCCACGGAGCCGATCCCGCCCGCCCGGTCCGCGAGCACGTCCTGCACCGCTCCGAACGCGTGCGAGGCCACGCCCCACAGGAAGAACGCCACGCACACCGCGACGAGCTGCCCGGTCCACACGGGCCCCGCGAGCGCCAGGCCGTAGACCGCCGGCGACACGAAGTGCGTCGACGACGTGAGCGAGTCGAGGAACGGCTTCTCCTTGAAGCGCAGTCCCGGCGCCGAGTACGCGATCACCGCGAACACGCTGATGGCGAGCACCAGCCACGACCACGGGCCGTTGCCGGACAGCGCCCCGAGCACGACGAGCGCCACGAGGAACGGGACGTTCGTCACGACCACGGCCCAGAGCGTCGTGCGGTGCACGCTCTTGTCGAGCAGGGCGCCCTCGACGCCGCCCTTCCGCGGGTTCCGCAGGTCGGACTCGTAGTCGAAGACGTCGTTGATCCCGTACATCGCCAGGTTGTAGGGCACGAGGAAGTACACGACGCCGACGAGGAACGCGACGAGCGAGAACCCGCCGCCGCCCTCGACGCCGACCCCGCTGCCGAGCAGGTAGGCCGCCCCGAACGGGTAGGCGGTGTTCACCCAGCTGATCGGCCGCGACGACACGAACAGCGCGCGCAGGGTCGACGGCCTGGAGGCAGTGGTGGCGTTCACGGGGTCTCCTCCGGTACGGGGGTGGAGCGGTCGAACAGGACCCACAGGCTGGGCAGCAGCACGACGGCCGCGATCGAGTACGCCAGGTCCTCGACCGGGATCACACCGATCTTCAGCCCGCTGATCAGCGATGCGTCGTACGCGACGACGCCCGTGCCGACGATCACGTTGTCGAACACGATCGTCATGACGAGCAGGGCGATGCCCGCGACGACCGAGGTGGCGACAGCGACCCGGCGGGAACCCCGAGCGGCGGCACCGCCGCGTCCCCGACGCCGCGCGACGACCCCCGCCACGACCGCGACGACGGCGACCACGGCGAAGAACGGCAGCGCGAGGAGCGCGTAGGTGGCGTTCACGACCGTGACCGTCCCGCGGCCGATGCCCGGCGTTCGAGCACGGGTCGGACGAACCCGACCAGGTCCATCGTCGTCCAGCAGAGCAGCACCAGGAAGAAGAGCTCCTCGAGCGGGACGTCCGGTGCGAGCAGGATGCCCGTCAGCAGGTCCTGCGGACCGATGAAGAAGATGCCGAGGGCGACCCCGGCGACGTCCCACACCATGAAGAACACGAGGCCGACGGCCATCACGGTCGCCGCCCGCCACGGTGCCCGCCAGAAGAACAGGCGGTAGCGGGCGTCGAGCACCGCGACGCCGGTGATCGACACGAGCAGTCCGGCGAGGTACAGCCCCGGCATCAGCCAGCGGTCCGCGACGAACCCACGGGCGAGGGCAGCGGGGTCGGCAGCGGTTCGGTGCTCGTGTCGCCGTGGATGCGCTTGAGCAGGACCTCGGCGCTGATCAGGCACATCGGCAACCCGATGCCCGGGGTCGTCGAGGCGCCCGCGTAGTAGAGCCCCTGGACCCTGCCCGAGACGTTCTTCTCGCGGAAGAACGCGCTCTGCGCCAGCGTGTGCGCCGGCCCGAGCATCGAGCCGCTCCAGGCGTTGTAGTCGTCGGCGAAGTCCTGCGGGCCGATCGTCCGGCGCACCCGGATCCGGTCCCGCAGGTCGGGGACACCGGCGCGCTCGGCGATGACGTCGATCGCCCGGTCGGCGATCCGCTCGACCTCGGCGTCGCCGGCACCGTCGATGCCGCCCTTGCCGATGGACAGGTCGGCCGGCAGCGGTACGAGGACGAACAGGTTGCTCGTGCCCTCGGGCGCGACGGAGTCGTCGGTGAGCGAGGGCGCGCACACGTAGATCGACGCGGGGTCCGGCACGTGCCGGTCCTTGCCGAAGATCGCGCCGAAGTTCGCCTGCCAGTCCTCGGTGAACACGAGGGTGTGGTGCAGCAGCCCGGGGACGGGGCCGTCGACGCCGAGGTACGCGAGCACGGCGCTCGGACCCGGATCGCGCTTCCGCCAGTGCGCCTCGGGGTAGGTGCGGTGCTCGGGGCCCAGCAGGTGCAGCTCGGTGTGGTGCAGGTCCGACGCGCTCACGACGAGGTCGGCCGGCAGGGTGTGCCGGGCACCGGTCGCGTCGCGGTGGACGACACCCGTGACGTGGCCGTCCTCGACGAGGATCTGCTCGACCGGCGACTCGGTGGCGATGGTGACGCCCTCGCGCCGGGCCACGCGCTCGACGGCGGCGATGACCTCGGTGATGCCGCCCTTCGGGTAGAGCACTCCGTCGGCCAGGTCGAGGTGGCTCATCAGGTGGTACATGCTCGGCGCCGCGTACGGGCTCGTGCCGAGGAACACCGCCGGGTAGCCGAGGACCTGCCACAGCCGGCGGTCCCGGACGGCCTTCGACGCGAAGGTCGACAGCGGCTGGAGCAGCAGGCGCGCGAGCTTCGGCAGACGACGGAGCACGTCGGGCGCCGCGAGCTTCGTGAGGTCCTCGAAGGTCGTGTACAGGAACCGGCGGACGGCCATCGCGTACGTGTCGGCCGCCGAGTCGAGGTACTTCCGCATGCGGTCGCCGGCACCGGGCTCGATCGACTCGAAGAGCGCGATGTTGGCCTCTCTGTCGGCGAGCAGGTCGATCGGTTCGTCGTGCCCCTCGGAGTACACGCGGTAGCCCGGGTCGAGCTTGATCAGCTCCATCTCGGCGTCCGCGGAGGTACCGAGCAGCTGGAAGAAGTGGTCGAACACCTCGGGCATGAGGTACCACGACGGCCCGGTGTCGAACCGGAAGCCGTCGCGCTCCCACGAACCGGCGCGGCCACCGAGCTGGTCGCGCTGCTCGAGCACCGTGACGGCGTAGCCCTCCCGCGCGAGCAGTGCGGCGGACGCGAGTCCGCTGATGCCACCGCCGACGACGACGACACGACGGGCGGGCACCGTGCGTCCCGGGGTGGTCGGGACCGCCTTCTGACCGGAGGCGCGTGGCGGGGTCACCGCGAGCCTCCCGTCCGATGGTGCGCGGCCCGGGACGCGAGCGGCGCGCGACCGGCGAGCACCTGCGCGGCGAGCCGGGCCTTGACCGGGTTCGGGACGCGCACCCGGCTGGTGACCAGCCGGTCCGCCGGGGTCGCCGCGATGCGGTCGTTGAGCTCCTGGAACAGCGCGTGCGCGAGTCCGACGGCCTTGCGCGCGTCGGCGGGGAGCAGCGGCACCGTCAGCGCGGCACGGTCGAGGTCGGCCTGCACGTCGGCGACCAGGCGGCGTTTCGTCGTCTCGTCGAACGAGCGGATGTCGACGCCCGGGAAGTACGAGCGGCCGAGGACCTCGAAGTCGGCGTGCAGGTCGCGGAGGAAGTTGACCTTCTGGAACGCGGCGCCCAGGGCCCGCGCGCCGTCCACGAGCACGGTGTCGTCGAACGTCGGCCGGCCCGCGCGGTGCACGAAGGCACGCAGGCACATGAGCCCGACGACCTCGGCGGAGCCGTACACGTAGCGGTCGAAGGACTCCTGGTCGTGCTCGGTCTGCTCGAGGTCCATGCGCATCGACGCGAAGAACGGCTTCGTGAGCTCCGGGCCGAACCCGGTGACGCGGGCGGTGCGGGCGAAGGCGTGCACGACGGGGTTCACCGAGAAGCCGAGCGCCATCGCCCGCTCGGTGTCCGCCTCGAGCTCGTCGAGGACCGTGCGGGCGAGGTCGTGGTCGAGCCCGGCCTCGGTCGCGGGACCGTCGACGACCTCGTCGGCGACGCGGACCAGGGCGTAGACGTTCCGGATGTGCTCGCGGGTGTCCTTCGTGAGCAGCCGGCTGGCGAGTCCGAAGGACGTCGAGTAGCGCTCGATGACCACCCCGGACGCAGCCTCGGCCGTCGCGTCGTACAGGGGCAGACGCGGGGGTGCGGTCTGGGTCACCGCACGCGCTCCAGCAGTTCGGTCACGAGGCCCTCCAGTCGGTCGGCGAGGTCGTACGGCAGCGCCGCGAGCTCGGCTCGGGCGAGTGCGGCGTGCTCGGCGATCCGGGACTCGGCAGCCGAGCGGGCGCCGCAGGTCTCCAGGGTCGCACGGAGTTCGGCGGCACGCTCCTCGGTCAGGTCGGGGTCGCCGAGGTACGGCGCGATGTCGTCCCAGCAGTCCGTGGTGGCCGCGTAGGCGACGAGCATGGTGCGCTTGCCCTCGCGGAGGTCGCCGAGGACGGACTTGCCGGTCGCGGCCTCGTCGCCGTACACCCCGAGCAGGTCGTCCACGATCTGGTAGGCGATCCCGATCTCGCGGCCGAAGGCCCCGAGCGCCTCGACCACGAACTCCGGAGCGCCGGCCAGGACCGCGCCGGACTGCAGCGGCGCCTCGAACGAGTAGACGCTCGTCTTCGCCCGTTCCATCGCGAGGACCTCGTCCACCGAGGGCATCACGCCGTGCGCCAGGTCGACGTCGGTCATCTCGCCGGCCGCGCTCGCGAAGACCGCGTCGTCGAGGATCTCGAGCAGCCGGGAGCGTCGCTCGCCGGTGACGCCCGAGGCCTCGATGAACCGGGCCGCGGCGACCAGCGCCAGGTCACCGGCGATGACGGCCGCGCTCACGCCACGGTGCTCGGCGGTCGGCAGTGCGAGGCCGCCCGTCGTGCCGGTGTCGCGGAACGACCCGGCGACGTTCGGCTCACCGCGGCGGGACCAGTCGCGATCGATGACGTCGTCGTGCACGACCAGGGCGGTGTGCAGGAGCTCGTAGGCGGCGGCGACGTTCGCGGCCGCGTGGTGGTCGGTGCCGCCGAGGAAGCCGTAGGCGGTGAGGACCATGCGGGGACGGAAGCGCTTGCCGCCCATGCTCGCCTTGCGGAGCACCCGCCAGAGTTCCTCCGACGGGCGGCCGAAGCGACGGGCCCGGGCCGAGGACACGGCGAAGAAGCGTTCGATGCAGTCGTCGACCAACCCCAGGTCGATCTGCGCCACGGTGGCCGCTTCCTCGCTCATTGGCCTAACCTATCGGGGCAGATGAACACTTTCCCGGAAACCGTCGTCCTGCTGGCCGAGGACCGTACCCCGGTCGGCACGGCGGACAAGTTCGCGGTGCACACGACCGACACTCCCCTCCACCTGGCGTTCTCGTGCCACGTGCGGAACACCGACGGCGACGTCCTCGTCACCCGTCGTGCGCTCACGAAGAAGACCTGGCCCGGGGTGTGGACCAACACGTTCTGCGGCCACCCCGGCCCGGACGAGGCGTTCGAGGACGGCGTCGCCCGCCGAGCGTCGCGCGAGCTGGGCATCACCGTCCGCGACGTCGAGCTCGTGCTGCCCGACTTCCGGTACCGCGCGGTGGACGCCTCGGGCATCGTCGAGAACGAGGTCTGCCCGGTGTTCCGCGCCGTGACCGACGACGTCCCGGCGCCCGCGGACGACGAGGTCGCCGAGTGGGCATGGGTCTCCGAGGACGCGCTCCGGGAGTCCGTCGCCGGAGCACCCTTCGCGTGGAGCCCGTGGCTCGGCTGGCAGTTGACGGAGCTCGAGCGACAGGGGCTGCGCGTCACGCGCTGACCCGGCGCGCGCCCGGCACCCCCTGTGCCCGGAGCCCGGCGCCCGCAGCGGGACAGCGCCCGCAGCGGAACGGCGCGCTGCGACCTGCAGCGCGCCGTTCCGACCGGATCGCTACGCCCAGGCGACGGACACGCACTTCGCGATGGTCCCGGTGGTGAAGCCCGCTGCGGCGGCCAGGCACCGCGTACACAGCACGGCGGTGGCGCACGCGGCGCCGCACGCGAGGCCGAGGACCGCGATCACCGCCCAACTCACCCCGATGCTGTTGAGACAGGTGTTCAGCCGGTTCCAGTCGAGCCCTCGCGTCCCGGTCGGCGAAGCGGACGCACCCTGCTCTCTCCGGTGCAGTTCAACGTTCTGCACGAGCGCACCGTCCTGCCACTGCGCGAAGTGCACCGACGTGATCGACGTCATCGCCGCGACCATCTCCGTGACGCTCGTCTGCCCGGCGGACGTCGTGAACGCGACCTTCGTCATCTCCGGCACGTCCGTCCCGACGAGCGGCACGGAGACGACCGTCGCCGAACCGAACCGAACCGGAACGCCTGCGCTGCTGCACAGTCCGCCGAGAGCGCGGACCGCGGCACAGAGGCCCGGGTCCGGGTCCGGGTCCGGGACGATGCCAGCAACGGGCTGCTGCGACCTGCTCCCCGAAGACGTCGAGGAGCATGTGCGCACAATGGGCGCATGACGACCGCCCACACGCCGACGAGCGCCGCGGTGCTGTTCGACCTGCTCGCCGACGACCCGGTGGTCGCGAGTGTCAAGGACCCGGGCTCGCTCGACGCCGTGCTCGCGTCGGACCGCGGCGTCGTCTTCCTGCTCTACGGCAGCGTGCTCGACGTCGCCGACACCGTCGAGCGCTGCAAGGCCACCGGCAAGACCGTGCTCGTCGACGTGGACCTGCTCGACGGGTTCGCCGCCAGGGAGGTCGTGGTCACCTGGCTCGCGGCGAACACCCGCGCCGACGGGGTGCTGTCGACGAAGGCGAACCTGGTGCGGGCGGCGAAGCGGGCCGGGCTGGTCGCCGTGCACCGGTTCTTCCTCGTCGACTCGTTCTCGTACCACCAGCTCGCCCGGGTCGTGGCGCAGTCGCAGCCGGACGCGGTGGAGATCCTGCCGGGGTGCGTGCCCCGCGTGCTCACCTGGTTGCGCGACGACGTCGACGTGCCGATCGTCGCCGGCGGTCTCGTGTGCGACAAGGCCGACGTGGTCGCGGCCCTCGGTGCCGGTGCCGTCGCGGTCGCCTCGTCGAACCGGGACGTCTGGGGCATGTGACCACCCCGCGCTGGTGGTCCCGCCCGGACCGGGGTAGCGTTGCCCCTCGGTCACGACGGGTGGCCTCGGTCCGTCCAGCACGGACGGACCAGCACGACGAACCGGAAGGGCAGGTGAGGCGCGATGTCGGGTGACCATCCTCGATCGGGCCGGACGACCGCCGCGGTCGTCGCCCTGCCCGTTCGCTGACGTACGCCCCCTCTCCCCCGGGACGCCCGGGCGCGTGCACACCCGTCCCGGCCCGCCCGGGTCTCGCGCCGGCCTGCTCCCGACACTCGAGGAGCACGACATGGCACTCATCGACAACGCCGTCTACGTCGCTGGACGTCGCGTCGGCAGTCCGTCGACCCTGTCGCCCGACACCCGGGGCGACCTCGCCTGGATCGGACTGCTCCGTCCGGACGATGCCGAGCTCGCCGCCGTCGCGAGTGAGTTCGACCTGCACGAGAACGCCGTCGAGGACGCCCGGAAGGGCCACCAGCGCGCCAAGCTCGAGCGGTACGGCGACACGCTCTTCCTGGTGCTCCGACCGGCCTGGCACCGCACCGACACGAACGAGGTCGAGTTCGGGGAGGTGCATCTGTTCGTCGGCGACCGCTTCGTGATCAGCGTCCGGCATGCGGCGAAGCCCGACCTGGCGGCCCTGCGCTGCCGCGTCGAGGCCGACCCGGAGTTCCTGGCGAAGGGCTCCGAGGCCGTCACCGCGGCGGTGCTCGACGAGGTCGTCGACGGCTACGCGCCGGTCGTCGAGGTCCTGCAGGACCAGGTCGACGCCATCGAGGACCAGCTGTTCGCCGGCCAGGTCGACCCGGGTGTCTCGAAGCGGATCTACCAGCTGCTCAGCGAGGTCCTCGCCTTCCAGCGCGCCACGACCCCGGTGCCCGCGATGGTCCAGGGGCTCCTGCGCGGCGCGGACAAGTACGGCGTCGACGACGAGGTGCAGCACCGCCTGCGGAACGTGCTCGACCACGCGCTGCGCGTCACGGAGCGCGTGGACTCGTTCCGGGCCCTCCTCGAGAACGCACTGACGCTGCACGCGACCCTCGTCAGCCAGGAGCAGAACGAGGCCATGCGCCGGATGACGAGCGCGAGCCTGGCGCAGGGCGAGGAGAGCCGGCAGCTCGCCCGCGCCGCGCACAAGCAGGGCGAGGAGGTCAAGAAGATCTCGTCGTGGGCGGCCATCCTGTTCGCCCCCGGGCTGATCGCCGGCGTCTACGGCATGAACTTCGACCACATGCCCGAGCTGCACTGGCGCTACGGCTACCCCGCCGCCATCGTCGCGATGCTCGCGCTCGCCGGCATCCTGTGGGTGGTGTTCCGGAAGCGGAACTGGCTCTGACCCGCTCGCGGGTGGCGGGCGGGAGGATCGTGGCGGGCCCGCCACGATCCTCCCGCCCGCCGTCCGGTCGCATCGGCGACCGTCAGCCGACGATCGCGGCCGTCCGCCGGTAGAGCGGGTCGGTGTGCGCCGCCGCGTCCGCGTGCACCGCGCGGAGTGCGTCGTAGACCGCGGCGTTCCCCGGGTCGGGCCGGAAGCGGTCGCGCTCGACGACCATCGCGTGCACCGCCTCGGCGAACGAGGGGTGCACCCCGGTCGCGACGGCCGCGCAGATCGCCGCACCCCGACCGGCCGCACCGTCGCCGACCATGCGGATCGCCTCCCGCTGGAACACGTCCGCGGTGATCTGCATCATCAGGTCGGACGACGACCCGCCGCCGGACACGACCACGCGCTCGTACGTCGTGTCGAGCTCGGCGGCCATCGCGTCGGTGCGCTCCCGCATCGTCATCGCGATGCCCTCGAGGATCGACCGGTACACGTGCGCCCGGCCCTGCCGCCCGTCGAAGCCGAGCAGCGACCCCTTCCGGAACGTCGCGTCCGACGGCGCGAGCCAGTCGAGCACCGCCAGGAGTCCGTCGGAGCCGGCCGGGACGGCGGCGGCCTCACGGTTCAGGCGTTCCTCGACGCGCTCGCCCGCGGCCTCGGCGGCGGCCGCGGCCTCGGGGCCGAGCAGGTCGCGGAACCAGCTCACCGTCCACATGCCGCGGCGGATACCACCGGACTCGTACAGGTAGCGACCCGGCTCGGACCCGAAGTTCGTCCAGCAGTCGGTCCCAGTGCGGTTCCGCGCCCCGACCGACATGCCGGCGATGTAGGTGCCGAGCGAGACGAGCAGCGTGGTCGGGTCGAGCAGGCCGCAACCGAGCGCCTCGACGGCCTTGTCGTTCGCGGTCGCGACGACCGGCAGTCCCGCGGGGAGCCCGGTCGCGGCGGCCGCGGCAGGGGTGACGTGCCCGAGGACCTCGCCGGGATCGACGAGCTCGAACAGCTGGTCGCGGCGCATCCCGGTGGCGGTGTACGCCCGCGGGTCGTCGGACCAGCGCCAGGTGTCGGTGTCGATCGGCCAGACGCCCTGGTGGTTCGCCGCGGCGTCCCGGAAGCGACCGGTCAGGCGGTGCGTGACGTACCCGGAGGACGACGTGACGAAGGCGACGTCGTCGCGCTCGGCGGCGAACGGCCCGGACACCCGCGCGTCCATCCACGACTGCACCGGTTGCGCGAGGGACCCGTCGGCGCGGAGCACGGCACGGCAGAACCGGATGGTGCAGAGACCGACGCCGACGATCTCGGCGGGGTCCCCGGAGAACGCCGCCATCGCGATCCGGCACGCGGCCGCGATCGAGTCCCACAGGTCGTCGTCCGGGTGCTCGACCACCCCGGGCGCCGGGGTGTGGTTCGGTCGTAGCGGGACCCGCCCCTCGGCGACGACCCCGCCCCGCTCGTCGAAGACCGTGACCTTCGACGACTGCGAGCCGTTGTCGATGCCGACGAGGTACCGGGTCATGCGCGGGTCGCCCCGAAGTCGGTCACCGGGTCGGCGGCTGCCGGCTGGATCGCCCCGGGTGCGGGGAAGATCGTGCCCTTGTTCATGATGCCCTTCGGGTCGAACTGCGCCTTGAGGCCGTGCATGATCGCGAACGCCGAGCCGTGCTCCTCCTCGACCCACGGCGTGCGGTACTTGCCGACGCCGTGGTGGTGGACCATCGAGCCGCCGTGGCGCAGGGCTTCCTCGACGATGATCGCGTTGAGGGGGATGTGGTACTTCTCGATCTCCTCCTCCGGGGAGCAGTCGATGCGGTAGTCGTACACGAAGTACATGTTCGTGCCGGTCTGGTAGCTGTGCGACGAGTGCCCGCCGAGCATCGTCAGGTCGTCGGCGTGCGGGTACTCGGTCCGGATGCGGCGCATGACGGCGTCGTACACGTCGCCGACGGCGGACCAGTCGGCGGAGATCTCCGTCGTGTAGCCGAGGTGCCGGTCACGGAGCATCGTGGCCTTCTCGGCGTCGATCTTGTCCTGCCCCCAGTTGAGCTGGTCGAACCACTGCTCGATCCGGGCCGGGTCCACCTTGGTGTGCGGGTGCTGGTCGAGCACACGCTGGATCTCCTCGCTCGTCGCGCGGACGATGCCCTTCGGCCCCTCGGCGACGAAGACGACCACGCACTTGCCCTGCGAGAAGTCCGCGAAGTGCTGGTTCGCGTCCTCGGGCGAGTAGAGCCGGACGACAGACGGGTGGAAGCCGTTCACGACGACCTCGCGGAGGATCGCGATGCCGGTCCGCATGTCGTCGACGAGTGCGCCGTGGAACTCGTTGTTCTCGGGCTGGTACCGGAAGACCTTGACGGTGACCTCGGTGATGACGCAGAGCGCACCCTCGTTGCCGATCACGACGTGGCGGATGTCCGGGCCGGCCGAGCGGCGCGGGACGGCCTTGATCCGACGGACGGCACCGCCGGGGAACACCGCCTCGAGCCCGACGACCATGTCCTCGATCGCGCCGTAGAGGGTCGAGAACTGCCCGATCGAGCGGGTGGCGACGAGCCCGCCGTACTGCGCGAGGGGCTTCGACTGCGGCGAGTGCCCGGTGGTCAGGCCGCGTGCACGGAGCTCGTCCTCGAGGCGCTGCAGCGGAACGCCCGCCTGCACCGTGACCTGCATGTTCTCCTCGTCGACGCGCAGGACGGCGTCCATCCGTGAGCAGTCGAGCACGATCGTGTCGACGACGCTCGTCTCGAGGCCGCCCTCGGTGCCGGTTCGACCGGTGCGGGGGACGACGTTCACGACGTGCTCGTCGGCGAAGGCCAGGACTGCGGCGACGTCCGCCGTGGACTCGGCGTTGACGATCGCCACCGGCGTGGGGGCGTCGTGGATGCCGTGCACCGCCTGGTACTTCTTGAACCGGTCGACGCTGGCCTCGGCGAGGTGCTGCGGGTCGGTCTCGAGCTGGTCGGGCCGGACGACGGTGGCCAGGTGCGCGAGGATCTCAGCGCGGTCGAGGGTGGCGATCGAGTCGATCATGGGGTGCACCTTTCGTTGGTGGCGTGCGGTGGGTCTGGTCGTCGGGAGCGCGGACGGGAGGCGCGGGGCGGGCCCGCCACAGGCTTCCCGGCCGCGCCTGGTCCCGTCGATGGGCGACGCGGGTGGTCGCATCAGCGGACGAGGTAGCCGCCGTCGACGGTGAGCGTGTGGCCGTTGACGTAGTCGGATGCGCGGGAGGCGAGGAAGACGGTCGCGCCCATCAGGTCGGCGACGTCGCCCCAGCGGCCGGCCGGGACGTGGTCGAGCACGCGCTGGTTCGTCTCCGGGTCCGACCGCGTGCGCTCAGTGATCTTCGTGGCGAAGTACCCGGGCGCGATCGCGTTGACCTGGACGCCGTGCTGCGCGAGCTCGTCGCAGTACGCCTTCGTGAAGCCGACGATCCCGTGCTTGGTGGCCGCGTACGCCGGGGACCACTGCCCGCCGAGGAACGCGAAGAGCGACGCGATGTTGATGATCTTCCCAGAACCCTGCGCGACGAAGCGCTTCCCGACCGCGTGCCCGAGCGCGAACGGTGCGGTCAGGTTCACGGCCACCATCGGGTCCCACTTCTCGCGGTCGAAGGCGTCGACCTCGTCGAGCAGGCAGATCCCGGCGGAGTTGACGAGCACGTCGATCCCGCCGAGCTGTTCCTCGCACGCGGTGACGATCCGCTCCGGGGCGTCTGCGGCGGTGAGGTCGACCTCGAGGAACGCGTAGCGACGGCCCTCGGCCTCGACCAGGGCGCGCGTGGTGCCGTCGTCGTCGACGACGCTGGGGACGAAGACGTCGGCGCCGGCCTTGGCGAGCGCGAGCGAGAACGCCTGTCCGAGCCCGGAGTTGCCGCCGGTGACGATCGCCCGCTTGCCGGCGAGCGAGAACAGGTCCAGCGAGAAGTCGCGGATGTCCAATGGGGGTCCTTTCGTGGGGGTTCAGGCGGCGACGACGACGTCGTCCGCCGGACGGCTGCGGAGGTCACGCGCGCGGACGCGCATCGTGACGGTGGTGAGCAGGACGCCGAGCACGGCGGCGACGACGAGCACGGCGAACATGGCCGTGTAGCCGCCGCCCTGCTGCGGCACGCCGTTCGCGGGGTCGCCGACCCACCAGGCACCGAGTGCGGGCAGGAAGGCGTCGGGCAGGTACGCGATGCCGGAGGCCAGGCCGATCACACCGCCGCGCTGGGCGAGCGGGACCTCGACCTCGCCGACCTGCGCCCAGTAGACGCCGCGCGAGGTGAAGACCGCCAGGCACATCACGACCATGAGCGCGACGGCGACCCCGACGAGCGCCGGGTCGTGCGGCAGGACGAGGAACCCGACGGCGCTGACCGCTGCGACGACGAAGGCCCATCGGAGGAACGCGGGCGAGGACCGCGTCCACCGGTCGACGAGCACACCGCCGACCGGTCCCCCGACGATCTGGAACACGTAGGTCCGGACGACCCCGATCGCCCCGAGGAGCACGACGGGCACCGCGAAGCCGTCCTGCAGCAGCGGTGTGAGGTATCCGAGCAGCGTGTAGAAGCAGTACATCAGCATGATCGAGCCGCCGATGAGCCAGGTGTACTTGTTCCGGACCGCGGCGGCGAGCTCCCGGAGGGACACCGCCTGCCGGTCGACCTGCGCGAGGGCACTGCGATCGGTCCGGACGACGACCAGCACGAGCACCGCGGACAGCAGGCAGAGCACGCCGTAGATCCGCATCACCCAGAGCACCCCGACGGTCTCGGCGATCGCGGCGGCGACGATCCCGGCGCCGACGAACCCGACGATCGTCGACGTGATCCCGCGGACCCCCTCGAGCCAGCCGAACAGCGTGCCCTGCTGGTCCGCGGACCCGAGCATCGACACGATGCTTGACGAGCGACGACCAGTAGAGCCCCATGCCGAGCACCGCCATCAGCACGTGCGCGACCACGACCCCGGTCTCGCCGGGGACCGATGCGAGGTACAGGTCGACGGCGCCCATGCCGGCGAGTGCCACGACGATGAGCACCTTCGGTGGGAACCGGTCGGCGAACCAGCCGCCGCAGAAGTACATCACCACGGCGACGGCGCCGAACACCGACGTCACCTCGCCGTAGCGCTGGACCGACAGCCCGAGCGCATGCGCGGTGTCGGCGAGGAACACGAACCGGATGTAGGCGACCTGGAAGATGACGCCTCCGGTCATCGACAGGACGACGAAGCTCGTCAGGGTGCGGGCACGGGTCACGACCACTCCTTCGTGGTGGATCGGGGGGGGTGAACGGGCAACGAAAAAGCGGCACCCCCAGCACGTGGTGTGCTGCGGGTGCCGCTGTTCTCTGAGGTCTGGAGCGACTGCCGTCCTCGGGCGGACGGCCGATCTGCAGTTGTGCGACCCGGTGGTGACATACCGGATACGCCGTGAACCGTAGCGCACGACCCGCGACTTCGACAAGTCGGCTGGCGTGCAGTCCCCGGACGTGCATAATGATCTGGCTCGGAATGTGAACGTGCACATCGAGGTGCCACGGCCCCGGGCGGGAGAGAGCAACGATGGCGTCACCGCGGACACAGCAACCGCGCTCGCCCAGCATCCGCGACGTCGCGCGGGTCGCCGGCGTCTCGCACCAGACCGTGTCGCGGGTGCTCAACAACTCCGACGCGATCCGTGCCGAGACCCGCGACAAGGTGCTCGCCGCGATGGAGCAGCTGCAGTACCGGCCGAACCGGGCCGCGCGGGCGCTGGTGACGAGCCGGACGCACACGATCGGCGTCCTCACGGCGCAGCGGTCGCACTACGGTCCGGCAGCCACGATGCAGGCGATCGAGGACGCCGCCGTCACCCGCGGCTACTCGGTCACGACGTCGAACATCGCCGACGCGACGGACACCGCCGTGCGCGACGGCCTCGGGCACCTGCTCGACCAGGACGTCGAGGGGATCATCGTGATCGCGCCGCAGCAGCGCGTGTTCGACCTCATCGAGGAACTCGGCATGCGGACGCCCTACGTGGCACTGCGCACGAGCGTCGGGGACGGCCCCTCGACCCTGTTCGTGGACCAGATGGAGGGCGCCCGGCTCGCGACCGCGCACCTGCTCGACCTGGGTCACGAGTACGTCCGGCACATCGCGGGGCCGCGGGACTGGATCGAGGCCGAGGCCCGGATGCAGGGTTTCCTGCGCGAGATGAGCGACCGGGACATGCCCGTCGTCCCGCCGATCCTGGGCGACTGGACCGCCGACTTCGGCTACCACGCCGGTCGGGAGCTCCTGCGGTACCGGGACTGCACGGCGATCTTCTGCTCGAACGACGCGATGGCGCTCGGGGTCATGCACGCGGCGCGCTCCTACGGGCTCGACGTGCCGGGTGACCTGTCCGTGGTGGGCTACGACGACATCCCCGAGGCGAAGCACCTCTGGCCGCCGCTCACCACCGTGCAGGTGGACTTCCCCGAGCTCGGCCGCCGGTGCGTGGAACTGCTGCTGCCCGCCGCGGAGCAGGCGCTCCGCCCGGTGGACCTGGTCCCCCAGCTGGTCGTGCGCGGCTCGACGGGCGCGCCCCGGCGTCGCTGACGCGACCCACCACCGGCCTGGAGGATCGGGGCGGGCCCGCCCCGCGCCTCCCGTCCGTCCGTCCGTCCGTGGAGCAGCAGACGTCGGGTGCCGCCACCGGGCCCGACAGTTGCTGCTCCACAGATGCCCGTCGCGCCCACCCGGCGCGCGCGGACCGGAGGTCCACCACCCCACCTCGGGGGTGGTGCGCGACCGTGATGCGCCAGATCACACGGGCCGTTACACAAACGCGACCAATCCGAATTGACAGCCGCGTCGGGGCTGTGCGTAAATTACCTCCGTTCCGCCGATGTGAACGGTCACATGACCGTCACACGACGAGGACACCGGACGCGACAACGAGGTCCACACAGGACTCCTGTGCCCCCGTTGCCGCAGCTTCACCACCCGAAGGACTGCCGCACTGCAGCGGCAGAAGGAGATGCACCGTGGCGTCAACCCCACAGGGACCGGACCTGGCCACCAGGTCCGTCACCAGCGCCGAGACGATCCTCGAGATGCGTTCGATCACCAAGGAGTTCCCTGGTGTGAAGGCGCTCTCGGACGTGTCGCTCAGCGTCCGCGCCGGCGAGATCCACGCGATCTGCGGCGAGAACGGCGCCGGCAAGTCCACGCTCATGAAGGTGCTGTCGGGCGTCTACCCGTACGGCACCTACAGCGGCGAGATCGTCTACGAGGGCGAAGAGGTCCGCTTCAAGGACATCAAGCAGTCCGAGCAGGCCGGCATCGTCATCATCCACCAGGAGCTCGCGCTCATCCCCGAGCTGTCGATCACCGAGAACCTGTTCCTCGGCAACGAGCCCGGCCGCTTCGGCGTCATCGACTGGACCAGCGCCCAGCTGCGCGCCCAGGACCTGCTCGCCCGCGTCGGCCTCGACGAGGACCCCGACACGCAGATCAAGAACCTCGGCGTCGGCAAGCAGCAGCTCGTCGAGATCGCGAAGGCACTGCACAAGGACGTCAAGCTCCTCATCCTCGACGAGCCGACCGCCGCGCTCAACGAGAACGACTCGCAGCACCTGCTCGACCTGATCGTCGGCCTCAAGGGCAAGGGCATCGCGAGCATCATCATCAGCCACAAGCTGAACGAGATCGAGCAGATCGCCGACGAGATCACGATCATCCGTGACGGCAAGGCGATCGAGACCCTGAACGTCAAGGGCGACGGCGTCAACGAGGACCGCATCATCCGCGGGATGGTCGGTCGGTCGCTCGAGAGCCGCTTCCCGGACCGCACGCCGAAGATCGGCGAGGTGTTCTTCGAGGTCAAGAACTGGACCGTGCAGCACCCGCAGGACCCCTCGCGCCTGGTCGCCAAGGGCTCGAACTTCCACGTCCGCCGCGGCGAGATCGTCGGCTTCGCGGGCCTGATGGGCGCCGGCCGCACCGAACTCGCGATGAGCATCTTCGGGCGCTCGTACGGGAACTTCGTCGACGGCCAGATCATCAAGGACGGTCACGAGGTCAAGATCGCGAACGTCCAGCAGGCGATCGCGAACGGCCTGGGCTACGTCTCCGAGGACCGCAAGGCGCTCGGACTGAACCTGCTCGACACGGTCAAGCGCTCCACGGTCTCGGCCGACCTGCCGAAGATCTCGAAGGGCGGTGTCGTCGACTCCCTCCAGGAGTACGACGTCGCCGAGAAGTACCGCAAGATGCTCCGCACGAAGGTGCCCTCGGTCGAGGACAACGTCGGCAAGCTCTCCGGCGGGAACCAGCAGAAGGTCGTCCTGTCCAAGTGGATGTTCACCGACCCGGACCTGCTGATCCTCGACGAGCCGACCCGCGGCATCGACGTGGGCGCGAAGTTCGAGATCTACGGCATCATCCAGCAGCTCGCGGCGCAGGGGAAGGGCATCATCCTCATCTCCTCCGAGCTCCCCGAACTCCTCGGCCTCTCCGACCGGATCTACACGATCTTCGAGGGCCAGATCACGGCTGACGTCCCCGCCGACCAGGCCGATCCAGAAACGCTCATGCGCAGCATGACCTCCGCGCGGAAGGGCGCCACCGTCTCATGAAGAACCTGAAACTGCTCTTCGGCAAGGGCAACAGCATCGGCCAGTACGGCATGATCATCGCCCTCATCGCGATCCTGATCATCTTCTCGATCTGGACCGACGGCCTCATCCTCCAGCCGACGAACATCATCAACGTGTTCCTGCAGTACTCCTACATCCTCATCCTCGCGCTGGGGATGGTCATGGTGATCATCGCCGGGCACATCGACCTGTCGGTCGGCTCGGTCGCCGCGTTCACGGGCATCATCGTGGCGCAGTCGATGTCGCAGTGGCACTTCCCGGCATGGGCCGCGATCCTGCTCGGCCTGGCGGTCGGCGCGGCGGTCGGTGCCTGGCAGGGCTTCTGGGTGGCGTTCGTGAAGGTCCCGGCCTTCATCGTGACGCTGGCCGGTCAGCTCATCTTCCGCGGTGCGAACCAGATCATCGGCAACTCGACGTCGGTCCCGACGCCGAACGACTACAACACCATCGGCAACGGCTTCCTGCACGACTTCGGCCCGGACTTCGGGTTCTCGAACGGCACGGTCATCCTCGGCATCATCACCTGCCTCGTGCTCGTCTTCCTCGAGTTCCGCGGCCGCCAGCGTCGCAAGAAGATGCAGGCCGAGCTCGTCCCGCTGTGGGTCTCGATCGTCCGCACGGGCATCCTGGTCGCCGTCACCCTGGTCGCCACGTACCTGTTCGGGCACGGCCCGGCGGGCACCTCGATCCCGATCGTCGCGATCATCCTCGGCGTCCTGACCATCCTGTACGGCTTCCTCACCAAGAACACGATCTTCGGCCGTCAGGTCTACGCCGTCGGTGGCAACGCGAACGCCGCGGTCCTGTCCGGCGTGAGCGCCCGCAAGGTCAACTTCTTCGTGATGATGAACATGTCGGTCCTGGCCGCCGTCGCCGGCATGGTGTTCGTCGGCTACTCCGGTGCCTCGGGCCCCGCTGACGGCACCGGCTGGGAGCTCGACGCGATCGCCGCCGTGTTCGTCGGTGGCGCCGCGGTCGCCGGTGGCATCGGCACGATCTCGGGTTCGATCATCGGTGGTCTCGTCATGGCCCTGCTGTCGAACGGTCTCTCCCTGGTGGGCCTCGAGTCCAACAAGGTGCAGATCATCCGCGGTCTCGTCCTCCTCGTCGCCGTCGCCTTCGACGTGTACTCGAAGTCGCAGGGTCGTCCGTCCCTGATCGGCGGGATGTTGAAGCAGTTCCAACGCAAGGACACCGAGCAGAACACGGTGGCCGCCCAGCAGCCGCGGTCCATCGAGGACCAGCCGGAGAAGGTCAACATCCAGTAACGCGTGGCGGGCGGCCGCTCCGGTGGCCGCCCGCACGATCCCCTCACCAACACCGCTCCACTCCTCAACGAAGAGAAAGCAATCTCATGCGCAAGAAGCTCATCGCCGGCATCGGTCTGGCACTGGTCGCGGGCCTCGCCCTCAGCGGCTGCTCGGCCCGTGGCAACGACACCGGTTCCGGCTCGTCGACCTCCGGCGCCTCGAACGTCCAGATCAAGAAGGGCGACCTGATCGGTGTCGCCCTGCCCGCCAAGACCTCGCAGAACTGGGTCCTCGCAGGTGCCGCGTTCGAGAAGTCGATCGAGGACGCCGGCTTCAAGGCCGACATCCAGTACGCGAACGCCGGCAACCCGGTCCCGGACCAGCAGGGCCAGATCCAGTCGATGGTCACCAAGGGTGCGAAGGCCATCATCATCGGTGCGGCGGACGGCTCGCAGCTCGGCACGCAGGTGTCCGCCGCCAAGAAGTCCGGCGCCGTCGTCATCGCCTGGGACCGCAACATCCTGAACACCGAGAACGTCGACTACTACGTCGCGTTCAACAACTTCAAGGTCGGCCAGCTGCAGGCGCAGGCCCTGCTCGACGGCCTCAAGGCCAAGAAGTCGAGCGGCCCCTACAACATCGAGCTCTTCTCCGGCTCGCCCGACGACGCCAACGCGAAGGTCTTCTTCAACGGCGCCATGGACGTGCTCCAGCCGAAGATCGACGACGGCACCCTCAAGGTCCTGTCGGGTCAGACCTCGTTCTCGCAGACCAACACGCAGGGCTGGCTCGCGCAGAACGCCCAGTCGCGCATGACCGACATCCTGACGAAGTCGTACACGAGCGCCGAGCTCGACGGCGTCCTGTCGCCGAACGACACCCTGGCCCGCGCGATCCTGACGGCCACCAAGGCCGCCGGCAAGCCGAACCCGGTCGTCACCGGTCAGGACTCCGAGACCGCCTCGATCCCGCTCATCATGAAGGGCGAGCAGTACTCGACCATCTACAAGAACACCACGGAGGAGGCGCAGGCCGCCATCGACCTGGTGTCCGACCTGGCCGACGGCAAGACCCCGAAGACCACCGAGGACAAGAACAACGACAACGGCAAGAAGATCGTGCCGGCCGTCGAGCTGACCCCGGTCCTGGTCACCAAGGAGAACGCGGTCGAGGCCTACAAGGGCAACAGCACCCTCGAGGACCTCGCGAAGCAGGGCTGATCCCCTTCCGCAACAGCACCACAGCAGCACCAGCACCGACGGCCCCGTCTCGCTCCGGCGAGACGGGGCCGTCCCGCGTCCGCAGGGTGCGGACGAGACGGACGGGAGGCACGTGGCGGGCCCGCCACGTGCCTCCCGTCCGGCTCCCGGTCGCGTCGCGACCGATCGCGCGTCAGCCGGTCACTCGTCAGGCCGGACCGGACCGCAGTGCGTGTCGCGCATCCGACGGACCGCCGCGCACAGGGTCGGGACGTCGGTCCGGGCGGTGCCGAACACGACCGACGGCGTCGTGTCGAAGTACCGGCGGGTGAGCCGCTCCCCCAGCAACGAGACCCGCGACCACGGGATGCCCGGTTCGGACGCGGTCACCGCGACGGGGAGCGCGCGGACCGCCTCACCGATCTCGACCAGGCGCATGCGCACGGCGTCGTAGACCAGGGTCTCGGGCAGAGCGTCGTCGGCGACGTACTCCTGGATGAGCCCGCACGCGTGCACCAGGTCGTCGAGCCGGTGCCGCAGGTCGCGGTTCACAGCGGCACCGCATCGCGGCGGGCGTCCTCGCCCATCCCGGCCGCGTCGGTGACGTCCACGCGCACCCCGAGCAGTTGCTCGGCGGCGTCCTGGATGCGGAGCAGGCTGAAGAGCCCCGTGCCCGGTTCCAGGTCGACCATCAGGTCGACGTCGCTGCGTGGCCCGTCGTCCCCGCGGGCGACGCTGCCGAACAGGCGCGGGTTCGCGGCCCCGAAGGACTCGACGACCTCGACCAGCTCCTCGCGGAGCGCGGCGACCCGCTCGCGCAGCGACGGCGGGTCCGGCACCGGACGCAGGTCGAGGACCGTCTCGAACCCGGCGGCACGGACGAGCCGCTGCAGGGCGGCCAACGACGGTTCGCGGCGGCGGTTCTCGTACGTGCTGATCACACTCTGCGTGACGCCCGCGCGGGTGGCGAGCTGCACCTGGGTGAGCCCAGCCCGCATCCGGGCCTCACGGAGGATGTCGGACGCCGCCACCGGCGGCGCCGCGTCTGGGGGTGGAGCGACCATGCCGCCACGATACACAGCATGCAACATTTCCCGCGTGCCGATGTGCACGCGGGATCCGGGTCAGGCGTCGCGCTGCGAGACGTCCGCGCGGTGGAAGTTCAGCGCCGAGCGGGACGGCGTCGGGCCACGCTGCCCCTGGTAGCGCGACTGGTACTCGGCGGAGCCGTAGGGCTTCTCGGCGGGGCTGGACAGCTGGAAGAAGCAGAGCTGGCCGATCTTCATGCCCGGCCAGAGCTTGATCGGCAGGGTCGCCACGTTCGACAGCTCGAGCGTCACGTGTCCGGAGAAGCCCGGGTCGATGAAGCCGGCGGTGGAGTGCGTGAGGAGCCCCAGGCGACCGAGCGAGCTCTTGCCCTCGAGCCGGGCCGCGATGTCGTCGGGGAGCGTGACGACCTCGAACGTCGAGCCGAGGACGAACTCCCCCGGGTGCAGCACGAACGCCTCGTCCGGGTCGGTCTCGACCAGGCGGGTGAGCTCGGGCTGGTCCTCGGCCGGGTCGATGTGCGGGTACTTGTGGTTGTCGAACAGCCGGAAGTACTTGTCGAGCCGGACGTCGATGCTCGACGGCTGGACGAGCGAGGCGTCGTACGGGTCGAGCCCGATCCGGCCCTCGGCGAGCTGGGCGGTGATGTCGCGGTCGGAGAGCAGCACGGTGGGAAGCCTAGCGGCAGGCGGTCCGCCGTCGGTATGCTGCTCGGCTGCCCTCCGGGCGGCGGACGACGGCCGTCCGACCGGCCGAGTGGGGGACCGACCATGAGCACGTACACCGTCGAGGAACTCGTCGTGCCGGCGACGATGGACGACGATCCCGAGCGGGTCCGCGCGTTCTGCGACTGGCTGGCGGTCTCCGACGCCGCCGAGGTCGCCGTGCACGGACTCACCGAGCTGTCGTGGAAGCCGGCCGAGTACCTGCCGATGTGCCACGAACCCGGGTCGCCGAGCCGCCTGTTCGTCGTGCGGGACCCGAACGGCTCGGTCGTCGGAGCGGGGTCGTACGACACGAAGACCGAGCCCGGGACCACGAACTGCTGGCTCGCGGTCGGGGTCCGGCCGGACCGGCAGCGCCGCGGGATCGGGACGCTGCTCGCCGACCACCTGGAGGGGCTCGCCCGCGCCGAGGGCCGCACGCAGCGCAAGACCTACGCGGTGTCGCGGCAGGTCGGCCCCGCCACCGGCCCGGGGTTCGTCCCGGCGCCGACCGGCTCCGGCGCGGTCCCCGAGGACGAGGCCGGCGTGCGCTTCCTGACCGGCCGCGGGTGGCACTTCGGTCAGGTGAACCGGATCAGCCGGCTCGGGCTGCCGGCCGACGCGTCGGTCGTCCGGGCCCTGCACGAACGCGCAGCCTCGGCCGCCGGGCCGGAGTACCGCGTCCACACGTGGACCGACCGCACGCCGGACGTCTGGCTCGACGGGGTCGCGCTGCTGCACACCCGGATGAGCACCGACGCCCCGTCCGGCGACATGGCGGAGCCCGAGGACGTGTGGACCGCCGACCGTGTTCGGCAGTCCGAGGAGCAGCTCGCCGACGGCCCGCACACCATGCTCACCGTGGCCGTCGAGCACGTGCCGAGCACCACCCTGGCCGGTTTCAGCCAGCTGAAGGTGCCGCACGACGCCTCCCGCGCCGTGATGCAGTGGGACACGCTCGTGCTGCGGGAGCACCGGGGGCACCGGCTCGGGTGGCTCCTCAAGGTGGTCGGGATCGAGACCGTCGAACGGGACTTCCCGGGGCGGCCGTCGATCATCACGTTCAACGCCGAGGAGAACCGGCCGATGCTCGACGTCAACGAGGCGGTCGGGTTTGTCGGGGTGGGCAGCGAGGGCATCTGGGAGCAGCGGGACTGACGGGAGCCGGGTGTCAGGTGGGCGACCTACCATTGGACGGTCATGACCGTCACGTCAGCCGCCACGCAGCCCGGGGACACGGCACCGGACCCCGCCCCCGTCGCCAGCCGGAACTCCACCGTCGCGACGGTCCTCGTCATCGCGATCCCGCTCGCCGTCGCGTGCGCCGTGCTCGGCATGACCGTCACCGGTGCGTTCACCGCCGGGCAGCAGCTCGTCTCGGCGGGTGAGCTCGTCGAGTACGGCCTGCCGGTCGCCCGCGTGGTGCACGACACCACGGCCGCCCTGACGATCGGTCTGCTCGTCGTGGCAGCGTTCGCGCTCCCCGCCAAGAAGCAGGACCACGGCGCGATGTCGAGCGTGCAGCACCGCGCCGCGCGCTGGGCGGCGTCGGCCGGGGCCGTGTGGTTCCTCGCCGCCGTGGTCGGGATCGTGCTCACCGGTGCGAACACCCTCGGCGTGCCGCTCACCAGCCCGGTGTTCGCGCGGAACTTCCTGCTGTTCGCGTTCCAGGTCGAGATCGGCCAGGCCCTCGTGGTGTCGGCCGTCGCCGTCCTGGCCGCCACGGTCGTCGCGGCGTTCGCGACCCGGGCCACGACGCTCGCCGTCGCCACGGTCCTCGGGCTCTTCGCGCTCCTGCCGCTCGCCCTGTCCGGTCACGCGGCCGGGTCGCTCGAGCACGCGAACGCCGTGAACTCGCTCGCGGTGCACCTGGTCGCCGTGTGCGTCTGGGCCGGCGGGCTCGTCGCCGTGGTCGTCCTGCGCTCCCGGACCAAGGGCGCCACCGGACGCGTCGTCGCCCGGTACTCCACACTCGCGGGCTGGGCGTTCGCGGCCGTCGCGTTCTCGGGCATCGTGAACGCCTCGCTCCGGCTGACCGGCCCGCTCGACCTCGTCACGACGACGTACGGCTGGCTCATCACCGTGAAGGTCACCGTGCTCGTGCTGCTCGGGCTCGCCGGTGTCGTGCAGCGCCGGAAGCTCGTGCCGGGGCTCCTCCGCGACCCCCTCGACCGTCGGCTGTTCGTCCGATTCGCCCTGGCCGAGATCGTCTTCATGGCCGTCGCCATCGGCGTCTCGGTCGCCGTCTCCCGCTCGCAGCCGCCGATCCCGCAGACGCCGGAGACCGGCGAGGACACCCGCTCCGGACTCATCGGGTTCCCGTACCCGCCGGCGCAGACCCTGCACACGTACCTGACGCAGTGGCACATCGACTGGGTGTGGCTCGCGCTCGCCGTCGTCGGGGCCGGCTGGTACCTGCTCGCCGTCCGGAAGCTCAAGCAGCGCGGCGACTCCTGGCCCGTCGGCCGGACCATCGCATGGCTGCTCGGCTGCGCGCTGTTCATCTGGACCACCTCGGCGGGCCCCGCGGTCTACGGGATGATCCACTTCTCGTCGCACATGGTCCAGCACATGCTGCTGATGATGTTCGTGCCGCTGCCGCTCGTGCTCGGCGGTCCGGTGCTGCTCGCCCTCCGCACGCTCCCGGTCCGGAACGACGGCTCCCGCGGCGCCCGCGAGTGGCTCATGCTCTTCACGCACTCGCGGTACATGCAGTTCCTCGCGAAGCCCGCCGTCGCCGGGGTGATCTTCGCCGGGTCCCTCGTCGTGTTCTACTTCACGCCGGCGTACCAGTACGCCATGCAGTCCCACGAGTGGCACGTCGCGATGGTCGTGCACTTCGTGTTCAGCGGCTACCTGTTCTTCTGGGTCTTCGTCGGCGTCGACCCCGGCCCGAAGCGTCCGGCCTACCCGATCCTCATCATCGCGCTGCTCGCGACGCTGGCCTTCCACGCGTTCTTCGGCGTCGCCGTCATGACCTCGCAGTCCGTGTTCGCGATCGACTGGTTCCACGCGCTGGGACAGACGGACGACGCCGCACTGCTCGCCGACCAGCACACGGGGGGCGGGATCGCGTGGGGCGCCTCCGAGCTGCCGATGGTGTTCGTCGCCCTGCTCGTCGTGCGGAACTGGGTGCGCACGGACAAGCGGGACGCCAAGCGCCTCGACCGCAAGGCCGACCGCGACGGCGACGCCGACCTCAAGGCGTACAACGAGCGGCTCGCCGCCATGCACGACCGCGACTGACCGGCCCGGAACCGTCCCGGCAGCAGCCGCGCGGCGCTAGTCGCCGTGGACGATGCAGAACGCGTCGAGGTCCATCGACGCCTCGAGTGCGGCCGCGACACCCTGCTCCCCCGCGGCGCCGATCGGCGTCACCGTGTCGACCCACCACAGCGGCGTCGACAGCGACGGGGCGTCCGGCAGGATCCGTCGCACCTCGTCCATGGAGTCCACCCGCCGGACCCCGAGCACCGTGATCACCGGCGTCGCCGCGTCCCGGCAGACCTGCAGCACGGGACCGTCGTCGAGCGCCCGCACCCCCCAGGTCTCGTCGTGCAGGAGCAACGCCTCGGCCACGTCACGGGTCTCCACCGGCCCGCGGCAGAGGAGCGTCACGTCACGCGGCACCCTGACCGCCCCGCTGTCCACCGGTGCGCTGCGACCCGGCGTGCTCGCCTCGGTCGTGTCCGTCGAGGGCGCCGTCGTCGTGCGCGGGGTCGAGCGGCGCACCGCCGACGAGCTGCAGGAAACGGTCCTCGTCGATCCGGTCCAGGAACGCCTCGAGCGCCTCCCACCCGTCGTCGAACCGCACGACCAGTCCCCCGCCGCCGAACACCGACGTCGTCGTGCGCGCGGGCGGCCAGACACCGTCGCGGTCCAGGAACGCCGTGGCCTCGGCACCCACCACGACCGCGAGGGGCGACGGTTCGCCGTGCGAGGCCGCCCGGACCAGGTGGTCCGCGTCCCCGCGTCGCTGCATCACGACGCCGAACACCGGCTCGACCTCGTCCGCAACCCGGTGCACCGCGTCCAGGAGCTTCGACGCGAGCGCCGGGTCCGCGCCGTCCTCCGGGATCGTCAGCACCGCCGACATCGTCTCCACGACCACGCCGTCCACCAGGTGCGCGGTCATCGTCGCCGAGAACCCGTTGCCCACCGCGTACGACGTCGACACGCCGGGTGCCTCGTGCTTGGCGTACTGCGTCACGACCCATCGGTCCCACGGCACCGTGAGCGGTTCGCTCGTGCCCCAGTGCGTCGGACACGTGCCGACGGTGTCGCAGAGCGCCTCGATCGCAGTGCCGATGTCGACGGCGCGGTCCGCGTGGTGGCGGAGCGTCAGGTCGATGCTGATCTGCCGGACCGAGTCCGCGACCTCGGGGTGCGCCGGCGACGGCGGGCCGACCAGCTCGGGTCCGTGTTCGGCGAAGGCCTCGACGCCGGAGGCGGCGACCCCCGTCCGCCCGTCCCGCAGCGATCCGTCGGCCTCGTCCACGGCCCACG
Source organism: Curtobacterium sp. AG1037 (assembly GCF_003349855.1). Lineage (NCBI taxonomy): Bacteria > Bacillati > Actinomycetota > Actinomycetes > Micrococcales > Microbacteriaceae > Curtobacterium > Curtobacterium sp. AG1037. Next base: position 265,897 of record NZ_QQAO01000005.1, read on the forward strand.
CGGCGTGGTGCGCGCCCAGCGCGTGCCGCAGGGCGGGAGTGAGTGCTGCCTCCCGGCCGGTGCGGAGCACGACCGTGCGTCCGGACTCGGCGGCGCGACGCAGGAGGGCGGCCAGCGACTCGGTCAACCAGACCACCGGCGAGGCGGACCGGACCACGATGGCGGGGCCGACCACGTCGTCGATGAGGGGATGCCTGACCATCCGGGTCCTCCTCGCGTCGGGGGCTCGATCCACCTGGACGGTACACACGGCGACGACACATGTCCGTCAGGTGGGGCACCTCACAGGGGAGACCCAACGAACGGCCTGGAGGCACGGGGCGGGTCCGCCGCGCGACGCGCGGCCGGATGCACGGCTGGCATCCAGGCTGGAATCCGCTAGGCTTGCTGCGTCCCGCTCGGCGGGATGCGCGAGTGTAGTTCAATGGTAGAACTCCAGCTTCCCAAGCTGGTAGCGCGGGTTCGATTCCCGTCACTCGCTCTCTGTGGGATCTGGCGCTTCTCGGGCGTCTCCCGGCATCTCCGCTCCTTCTCTCCCCTGGAAGCGACTTCTGCCCATCGGTCGTCGGCGGCCTGTTCTCGGCGGCGCCCCGGAGACGATCGGGCATCGGAGCGATCGCGCTCCAGCCTCGTCGGGTCGCCCTCGGCCGATGCCTCTCAGGAGGAAGCCTGCGGCGCTCTCGGGGGGGGCGATGCCCGTCCGGATGGCGTCCCTTCACCGCGATCGCTTGCGGACCACCTATGTGCGACAGCCGATCCCGGATGCCTGGTGGCGGTAGCGGCAACGCGGCGCTGGGTGGACGGCCGCGTGTCGAGGACCGGCTACTGAGGGTCGTCAGGCATTGAACGTGCCGCTCAGTTCCACGAACAAGTGGTTTCCGGAGTCACAAGGAGGCCACCGCTTGCGATGCATCTGATGCACGGCCACACCTGGCGCCACTCCAACTTCAGCTGCCCGTCGCGAGATCTCTCGGTCGGCACTCAACCCTCGGAACGGCTCAAGACCATCTTCGCTGTGCCGGCGCGGGTGCCACCAGCCATCCGGTGAGGTGTCCCGACCGGTTGCCAGCCGTGTCGCACGCAGAGCTTGAGCGCACGATCGAGGTCCGTGACCGTGAGCGCTATGTGCACCGTGCCGAGAAATGCGGGCGAACCAGCGGCCCCAGGTGTGCGGGTTGGGTCGTACTGCAGCAACTCAATCCGGTGAGGCCCGAAGGTCACCGTCGCTGCGCGGATCACCGCTTCGTGGACGCCGGTGGTCGCCGCCGTGACGTCCACGTCGAGCGTGAAGGTGCGCTCGAGCGTGAACCCAAGACCGGAGCACCACAGTGCCGACGCGTCATCAAGGTCGGCCACGCTGAGGCCGGAGTGAGCAACATCGGAGACGAGCGGTGATGCCATCACATCAGTATCTGGCTCAAGCCCGCTCTCTGCGGATACAGGGTCCGGATCGCCGATGGACCACCGGACGCCTCGCTGGTCAAGCGGGATCACGGTGTTGATCGTGAAGGCGCCCGTGACGCGGTCGAGGTATCCGTCTGATGGATCTGACTGATCTGAGGTGTGCCGGCACACTCCTTCGCGTCGCCTGGCTAACCCGGACCGGGCGTCCGTCGACAGGCGGTGAAGCTGGGGTGCGTCAGGCCGTCAGCGGACGCCCTGATCCGATCGTCCGCTGCGATGAACGTGACTCGAGACTGAACAGAGGTCAAGCACGATCGGCATGGCCGGCTCCGCGCTTGTCCTCGTCACCAGCGGCTTCAGGCCGATCGCTGCGAGGTCATGGCCAAAGGACCTTCTGCGAGTTGAGCGTTCGCGTGTCGACAACGCGCTGAGGAGCCGACATCGCCCGGCGCGTCTGAGCACCGCAATGACCGTTCCAGCCACCGGTGCGTCTCCTCGACCCGCGCATGAGGGACACCGTTGGGTGTGCCTCCGGGAGCGGCGCGTACGGTTCAGGAGCGTCGTTGGACTGGGCGCGTCGGGGATGATTTTCACGGTCGCCGTCTTCTCAATCCGCTTTGTCCCGCGGCGAGAGCGGTTGATCGTGCAGTACCTCCATTACGGGCATACCCGTATCCTCGTCAGCGACATGGTCGGCAAAGTGGTGCTGGCCTACAGCGCCTCGTTGGCGCAAGCCGCGGTCGCTGACACCATTACAGTGCCGACCGTTGATGATGCTGGACTACCGGTGACGGTGCAGCTCATGCTCGCTCCGGCGATCCCGGTCCTGTTGGAGCCCGCGCCGGAGGACGCCCTCGAGGACGCAGGCGACCTTGCCGCGCAAGACTTTCTCACGGATGCGCGATGGAGAATCAGCGCCCTTCCCCCAACCGGTCCCGGTGCTCGGCACCGCAGATGAGTAGGCACACCAGAGGTGCCGCGAAGAGCTGTAGCGGCTCTGCCGCCCCCCGGTCCGAGCCGGTTGTCGCCTTGATGTGGATGGCTGCCGGTCAGGTGCTGGTGGTCCAGCGGTGCCAGGCGTCGATTTGGTCTTGTGCGGCTTCGAGCGAGTGGTGTGTGCCGTGAACTGAGCCATCGAAGGTCACCGCTGTGTAGTCGCCTGCAGCGATGACGGAGCCGACGACCGCTCCGGCATCGTCCGTCGCAGTCCATAGCTCGGTGTCATCTGAGCTCCAGTGCAACGGTGAGATCCGCTCCCCGCTCACGTCAGTGGATCCGCATCTGCGCGACCATCGGGCAGGCGAAGGGGTCGCGTGCGGCGAGTCCTACCCGGTTGAGGTACCGGACGACGATGCCGTACGAGCGCAGCAGCGTCGTCTCGGTGTAGGGCACGTCGAGCGTCTCGCAGTGGTCGCGGACCAGCAGGCGGGCCTGCTTCAGCGCCGGCCGGGGCATCGAGGGGAACAGGTGGTGCTCGACCTGGAAGTTCAGACCACCCATCAGGAACGACACCCACCAGCCGCCACGGATGTTGCGGGAGGTCCGGACCTGCCGGGAGAAGAAGTCGACCTTCGCGTCGTGCGCGATGGTGGGCATGCCCTTGTGGTTCGGCGCGAACGAGGCGCCCATCATCACCCCGAACACCGCCAGCTGCACACCCAGGAACGCGCACGCCATCCCGAACGGCAGGAACCAGAACACCACCGTCAGGTAGATCGCGAAGCGCGCCACCAGCAGCGTGCCCTCGAACACCCGACCCTTGGTGTCCGGACGGCCACCGGCACCACGGACCACGGAGACCACCGCGTGCCGGTGCAGGTTCACGCCCTCGAGCGTGAGCAGCGGGAAGAACAGCCACCCCTGGAACCGCAGGAAGGTCCGCATGAACGGTCCCTTCGCCGCGGCGGCGTCCTCGGGCAGGAACCGGATGCCGTCGGGGGCGATGTCCGGGTCCTTGCCGACGGTGTTCGGGTTGCCGTGGTGGCGGGTGTGCTTGTTCATCCACCACGAGTAGCTCAAGCCCACCAGGAACGTGCCGACCCAGCGGCCGGCATGGTCGTTCCACTTCTGCGACGCGAACACCTGGCGGTGCGCGGCCTCGTGCGACAGGAACGCGAACTGCGTGAACAGCACACCGAGCACCCCCGCGACGATCAGCTGGAACCACGAGTCACCGAGGAACGAGAACACGACCCAGGCCAGCGCGAGGGTGGCGACGAGGCCGCCGAACAGCGACCAGTAGAAACCGGTGCGGCGGCGCAGGAGACCGTGGTCCTTGACCTGCGCGAGGAGTGCGGAGTAGGTGGAGGTGCCGGAGCGGCCGCCGTTCCCGGGACGGGTGCGGGTGAAGCCGGGGGCGAGCGGGATCGTCGTCATCGGACCGATCTCTTCGAGGTGAGCGGTCCTTCGACCGGTCCGGGAGTACACGCGTTCGCGCTTCCCGGAACCGTAGGTCGCGCAGATGTGTGTTCGCCTACACCGTGCGGGCGTTCCTGTCCGGGAAGTCCTGGAGCCCGGTCACGGCGAGCAGGTCGAGCGCGGCGGCGTCCGGCGATCCGGGCACCGCGGTGTACACGACGATGCGCAGGTCGCTGTCCGGCACGGTGAGCACGTCGCAGTCCACGGTGACCGGGCCGACCGGGGTGTGCACCACCTTGCGGCTCGTCCGGTGCTGCGCGACCCGGCCGGTGTCCCAGCGGCGCTCGAACTCCGGCGAGGTCCGGCGCAGGGCCGCGACGAGGTCGGCGAGACCGCGGTCGGCGGGGTAGCGGCCGAGGGCCTGCCGCAGGTCGGCGACGAGATCGCTCGAGAACGCCTCCTCGTGCTCGGCGTCCCACTCCACGCCCTCGTGTCCCCGGGTGAAGTGCCGCCACACGAGGTTCTGCTCCGGACCGGTCCGCCGGGTCGGGTCGCCGTCGATCGCGGCCCAGAGCGGGTTCCACAGGACGATGTCGTGCGCCGCCGTGAAGACCGCGAGCGGCACGTCGCCGAGCCGGTCTACGATCCGCTGCACCCCGGGGGTGACGTGCCGCGGGACGACTCCGCGCGACGGTGTGGCGGCGCCCGCGACACGGTGCAGGTGATCGCGCTCCTCGCGGCTCAGGCGGAGGGCGGTGGCCAGGGCACCGAGCAGCTGCGGCGACGGGTTCGTCGCACGGCCCTGCTCGAGGCGGACGACGTAGTCGACGCTCACCCCGGCGAGCGCCGCGAGCTCCTCGCGTCGGAGTCCCGGCGTCCGTCGGCCCGACCCCGCGGGGAGTCCGACCTCCTCCGGTCGGACCCGGTCCCGCCAGGCACGCAGCACGTTCGCGAACTCGTCCACGGGACGATCATGCCGCCGATCCCGACCGTGGTCCTGGTACCGCTGGTCCCACCGTCGCGCAGGGCCTGGGACGCGCGAGGACCGAGGAGCAGGCTCGGGGCATGACCACGACACTGATCACCGGGGCGAACCGCAGCCTCGGTCTCGAGACCACCCGCCGCCTGCTCGAAGCCGGCCACACCGTGTACGCCGGGGTGCGCGACCCCGACCGCGCCGACGACGTCCGGGCGCTCGGCGCGCACGTCGTCCAGCTCGACGTGACCGACCAGGCGAGCGTCGACCGGGCACTCGCCGAGGTCCCCGAGCTCGACGTCCTCGTGAACAACGCCGGTGTGCTCGGCACCGTGTCCGGGGTGGACGACCTGGACGCCGCCGCGATGGCCGAGGTGCTCGACACGAACGTCACCGAGGTCGTCCGGGTGACACAGGCCGCGCTCCCGCTGCTCCGGCGGTCGGACGCCCCGGTGATCGTCAACGTCGCGTCGGGCGTCGGGTTCACGCGGTGGCTGACGACCCCCGGGCACGACGAGTACCCGGTCGCTGCCGTTCCGTACGCGGCGTCGAAGGCGGCCCTCATCGCGCTCACGGTGCAGTACGCCAAGAACCTGCCGGAGTTCCGCGTGAACGCGAGCGACCCCGGGTACACGGCGACGGCGTTCAACGGGTACGGCGGCCACCAGACCGTCACCGAGGGCACCGACGCGACGGTCGCGCTCGCGACGGTCGGTCCCGACGGCCCCACGGGCGAGTTCCACGACCGGAACGGCCGCATCGCCTACTGAGCACGGCTACCCTCGGCGCATGAGCACCGCGCCCTCGACCTCCACCACGCACGTCGTGATCGGCGGTGGGGTCGTCGGCGCCGCGACGGCGTGGGCGCTGACGGCCCGTGGCGAGCGGGTCCTGCTCATCGAGCAGCACGCCCGCGGCCACGACCGGGGATCGTCGCACGGGGCGACCCGGATCTTCCGGCAGGGCTACGCCGACCCGGAGTACGTCGCGCTGACGACCCGGGCGCTCGCGCTCTGGGACGCGCTGGAGCGGGAGTCGGGCGAGACGCTGCTCGACCGGACCGGTGCGGTCGACCACGGGCGTCCCGAGGTCGTCGACGCGATCGCCGCCGCGCTGGCGGACGGAGGCATCCCGCACGAGCGCCTCTCCCCCGCCGACGCCGCGGCACGCTGGCCGGGGATCGCGTTCGAGGGGCACGTCCTCGCCCACGCGACGGCGGGCCGGATCCGGTCGGCGGTCGCGATCGAGACCTTCCTGCGGCTCGCCGAGCGGACCGGCCTCGCCGAGCTCCGGTTCGGCACGCGGGTCACCCAGGTCGAGGACCACGACGGCGAGCTCACCCTGACCCTGGACAGCGACGAACAGGGTTCCCACGCACCACGGACGGTCCGCACCCAGTCCGTGGTCGCGGCCGCCGGGTCGTGGGCCCCCACGCTGGTCGGTGGGGTGTTCGCCGGACGTGGGGCGCGCCTCCCGGCCGTCCGCGTCACCCAGGAGCAGCCCGCCCACTTCCCCAGCCACCTGCCGGACGAGGCATGGCCGAGCTTCGTGCACTGGGCCGACGGCGACGACGTGTACGGCCTGCTCACCCCGGGCGAGGGCGTCAAGGTCGGGTTCCACGGGACGGGACCGGTCGTCGACCCGGACGACCGGGACTTCGCCCCTCGACCGGACGAAGCCGCGCGCCTACAGGCCTACGTGGCGCGGTACGTCCCCGGGGTCGACGCGAGCCGGCCGACCTTCATCAGCTGCCTGTACGACACCACCCCCGACGAGGACTTCGTGATCGACCGACGCGGCCCCCTGACGGTCGCGACCGGGTTCTCCGGGCACGGGTTCAAGTTCGCGCCGCTGCTCGGCGAGCTGGTGGCGGACCTGGCGACCGGTGGGGCGCCGCACCCCCGCTTCGCGCTCGGATCCCGCTAGCGTGGTCGGGTGCGCGTCGTCATCGCTCCGGACTCCCTGAAGGGCACCGCGACCGCGGTCGACGTCGCGGGGGCGGTGCGGGACGGCTGGCTGACCGAGCGTCCCGACGACGACCTGGTGCTCGTGCCGATGGCCGACGGGGGCGAGGGCACGCTCGACGCGTTCCCCGTCGCGTACCCGGGCGCCGAACGGGTGCCGGTCCGGGTGACCGGGCCGGACGGCGAGCCGGTCGACACGCACTGGCTGCGGCTGCCGGACGGCCGGGCTGTCGTCGAGCTCGCGGCGACGAGCGGACTGCCGCTCCTCGGCGGCGTGCTGCGGCCGGAGACGGCGACGAGCCGCGGCTTCGGCGAGGCGATCGCCGCGGCACTCGACGCCGGTGCGACGGGGCTCGTGCTCGGGATCGGCGGGAGCGCCTCGACCGACGGCGGGCGACCGGTGCTCGAGGCGCTGGGGCTGGACGCGGGCGGCGCGGGCGGCGCGGGCGGCGCGGGCGGCGCGGGCGGCGCGGGCGGCGCGGCGAGCGCCGCCGCCGGCGGCCTCCGGCCGCTGCCCCCTGGTGGGGTCGTCGTGCTCACCGACGTCGTCTCACCGCTGCTCGGACCCACCGGCGCCGCCGCCGTCTTCGGCCCGCAGAAGGGCCTGGCGGTCGACCGGATCGGCGCGGTGGACGCCCGGCTGGCCGAGTGGGCCGCCCGGTTCCCCGCGGTCGACCCGACGACCCCCGGGGCCGGAGCCGCGGGCGGAGTCGGCTTCGGGCTGCTCGCCTGGGGTGCGACGCTCGTCCCCGGAGCCCGTGCGGTCGCAGACCTGCTCGGGTTGCCCGGACTGCTCGGCGGGGCCGACGTGGTGGTCACCGGCGAGGGCCGCTTCGACGAGCAGAGCGCGGCGGGCAAGGTGCCGTCGGTCGTGCTGTCGCTCCGGGACGCGCACGCTCCCGCCGCCTCGGCGCTGCTCGTGGCCGGCGAGGTGGACGCTCCGCTCGACGCCTTCACGGCCGCGGCCTCACTCGTGGTGCTCGCGACGCAGACGACCGGCGAGCCGGACGACGCCCTGCGGGACCCGCTGCGGTTCGCGACGGTGGCGGGCCAGCGGCTCGCGCGGCTCGTCGGCTGAGCACGAAGCGCAGAGCGCTGAGCGCGAAGCGCCGAGCGACTCGGCGCCCGCCCCGCACCCCTGGGACACGCCCGCCCGCTCCCGGCAGGGGGACCCCATCGCAACCCCCCTGTCCCCAGGACGCGGGACCACACTGGTCGGCGGGCCGCACCCGGCCCGCGAAGCACCACCACGAGGAGACCAATGCGCACCGTCAACGCGTACGCGGCACCGTCGGCCACCGAGCCGCTCGTCAAGACCACCATCACCCGCCGTGACCTCGGCCCGAACGATGTCGAGATCGACATCGCCTACGCCGGCATCTGCCACTCGGACATCCACACCGTCCGCGGCGAGTGGGGCGAGATCCAGTACCCGCAGGTCGTCGGCCACGAGATCGTCGGCCACGTCTCCGCCGTCGGCAGCGACGTCACGAAGCACCAGGTCGGCGACCGTGTCGGCGTCGGCTGCATGGTGAACTCCTGCGGCGAGTGCGAGAACTGCGTCGCCGGCGAGGAGCAGTACTGCCTGAAGGGCAACATCCAGACCTACGCGGGCGTCGACCCCGCCGACGGATCGATCACCCAGGGCGGCTACTCCGAGGCCGTCGTCGTGAACGAGGACTTCGTCCTCCGCGTCCCGGAGTCGCTCGACATCGAGCGCGTCGCCCCGCTGCTGTGCGCGGGCATCACCCTGTACTCGCCGCTGCACCACTGGGGTGCCGGCCCCGGCAAGAAGGTCGCGATCGTCGGCCTCGGCGGGCTCGGCCACATGGGCGTGAAGATCGCGTCGGCCCTCGGCGCCGAGGTCACCGTCCTGTCGCAGACCACCTCGAAGCAGGAGGACTCGCTCCGCTTCGGCGCGGTCGCCCACTTCGCGACGAAGGACCCGAAGACGTTCGAGGAGCTCCGCGGCTCGTTCGACCTCATCATCAACACGGTCTCGGCGAAGATCCCGGTCGGCGCGTACCTGAGCCTGCTCAAGGTCGACGGCACGATGGTCAACGTCGGTGCCCCGTCCGAGCCGCTCGAGGTCCCCGCCTTCGCCCTGATCCCGCGTCGCCTCAGCTGGGCGGGCTCGGCCATCGGCGGCATCCGCGAGACCCAGGAGATGCTCGACTTCTGCGCCGAGCACGGCATCCTGCCGGAGACCGAGCTCATCTCGGCGGACCAGATCAACGAGGCCTACGAGCGCGTGCTCTCCTCGGACGTCCGGTACCGCTTCGTGATCGACACCGCGACGCTGGCCTAGTCAGCACGACGGGTCGCGTCCGCGACGCGACCAGTCGACGGACGGGAGGCGCGGTGCCGGCTGGCACCGCGCCTCCCGTTCGTCATCCCGCCTGTCCGGCGCGCGCGGCCCTTGTCCGCGGAACGCGACCGACGAGTCCGACCCACGCGACACGCTGCGCGGTCCGGGCACGCGGGGGGAGGCTGGGCCGATGACCTCCACGGCGAACGAGGGACCCCGGTCCCTGGTCTCGGTGTCCGGCACGGACACCGACGCGGCGGTCGCCGACCTCGCGGGCATGTACGCCGGCAAGTCCTGGCACTCGTCGCACGTCGACGACGACTACTGGTACCGCTACGTGGCGATCGGCGACGACCGGATGAGCATCCGGCGCTCCCAGATGCACGGCTCCCTGCGCGGCGACGTCGCCGTCGAGGGGCAGGTCGTCGTGCAGTGGATCGACTCGGGGTCCGCGACCGTCGACGTGGGGCGCAACGCGGTCCGCATGCAGCCGGGTGTCCCGACGCTCTTCCCGATCGAGCAGCGCTTCGACATGGAGTACCGCGACTGGGACCAGCGGCTCGTGCACCTGGACCGCGACCTGGTGCTCGACGTCGCGTCGGAGCGGTACCTGGTCGACGGCACGCTCGCGTTCGACCGCTTCACCCCGCCGGACGCCGCCTCGGTGGACCGCTGGCGGACGGCCGTCGGCGGTTCGGTGCGGGCGCTGCGCGACGAGGGTGCCGAGTCGCTCGCCTGGCACGAGGCGCAGCGCGACGTCGTCCGCGCCCTGCTCGACCTGTACCGCTTCCACGGCGAGACGGCCCCGGTCGGCTGGGGCGAGCACCGGAACGTCCGTGTCCGCGCGGCCGTCGAGACGATCCACTCCCGCGCGCACGAGCCGCTCACGGTGTCGGACATCGCACGGGCGGCGGACCTGAGCGTCCGCGGGCTGCAGGAGTCCTTCCAGCGGGTGCTCGAGCGCACGCCGATGGAGTACCTGCGCGAGGTCCGGCTGCGCCGCGCCCACGACGACCTGCTGCGGTCCGAGCCGGGCACGGTGTCGGTCGCGGACGTCGCGGTGCGGTGGGGGTTCACGCACATGGGCCGGTTCTCGGGTGAGTACCTGCGGCGGTTCGGGGAGTACCCGAAGCAGACCCTGCGGCGCTGACGCGCTGGCTGCTGCGCTGCGGGCTGCCGGTGTTGCGCGGCGCTGCTGGTGCTGCGCGCACCGCGTGTCAGCTGATCTCGTCGCCGGAGGGCAGCGCGCCGCACCAGTCGACCGAGGCCGCGTCGATGCTCGCCTCGAGCGCCCCGGAGGACGCGTCGACGATGCTCACCAGGTCGCTCGTCGCCGACTTCGTCGCGACGGCGAGGAACTGCCCGTTCGGCGACGGGCAGACCGCCGTGATGCTCGCGTCCGCGGGCACGACGACGGGCAGCCGGGAGGCACGGCTCGCGTCCACGCGCAGGATCCGCTGGGCGAGGGTCCCGTCCGGACGCACGTCGCCCACCACCCGCACGTAGGTGTCCTCGTCGAGCTGGGCGATCCGCCCGAGGTAGGCGGCGTCGGTGCTCCCCGGCGGGGCGGCCAGGGGCGTGCGCTTCCCGTCCGTGAGGTCGAGGCGGACGACCCCGGTGCCCGTCTCGACCACGGCCGTCGTCCCGGTGCCCACGAAGCCGTGCAGGTAGGTGGCGCTCCCGAGCCGCACGGGGTCGGTCTGCCCGCTGACGTCGACGAGCACGAGGTCGTCCGAACCGGTCCGGACGAGGGCCCGCTCGGTCCGCGGGACGTACGCCCACTGCGCGACGGTCATCGGGACGGCGCCGGCGGTGGGCTTGCCGTCCGCGGCGACGGCGGTCGGCAGGTGCGTGCCGGTCATGTCCACGACGTACAGGCCGACGTCCCGGGACTGCCCGGTCGTGGTGTCCGCGTACTCGAACCCGAAGGACGCGCCGTCGTCGGCGACGTGCAGGGCGGTGACGCGGCCCTCGGCTGTGGGCAGCGTGAGGTGCTCGACGGGCGCGGAGGGGTCCTGCACGCCGCCCGCGAGCGAGACGATGTCGACGGCGGACCGGCCGTCGGTGCCGCTCACGACCACCAGGGAGCGGCCGAGCCGGGCGTACTCGGTGATGTCTGCGGCCTGGTAGACGGTCGTCGCACCGCCGGCGTCGAGGGACCGGCGGACGATCCGGTCCTTGCCGGCGCTCCCCGCGGTGCCGCTCGTCCCGCTCGTCCCGCTCGTGCCGCTCGTGCCGCTCGTGCGGCTCGCCGCCGGGACGAGCGCGAGCACGTCGGTGCTGCCCGTCCGGATCGTCGTCCGGAGCTCCGACGTCGCTGGCTGTCCGGGTGCCCGCACGCCGGCCACCGCGATCTCGTACGACCGGTCGTAGGCGAGGGGTCCGGCGAACTCGACGGCGATGGTGTTGCCGCTCGACGTCACCGTGTGTGCGGCCGCCGGGGTCACCGTCACGTCCCCGGCGGACACGCGCTGCAGCGCCTGGTTCGCGGTCAGGATCACCCGTTGCGCCGGCCGGGACACCAGCCCGCTCGGGTCGTACGTGACGTCGCGCAGCCGCGGGCCCTGCTGCGCGCCGATCACCGCGGCCACGGCGCCGACGAGCACGAAGACCGTCAGCGACGCGACGAGCCGGCGGCGGAACCGGTCCCGCGGCCGGCGGCGCAGCTGCGGGGGGCGGTCAGTACTCATACGGGTCCGACGGCTGGGCGATCCGGGTGACGCTCGCGGCCCGGATGACGATCCGTGCGTCGGCCGACGGGTCGGGGTTCGCCGCGAGCTTGCCCTCGACCCGGACCCACTGGTCGGCGTCCGGCATGGTGCCGTCGGTGACGACCCCGAGTCCGACGGGCTGGGCATCGACGGCGCAGCAGCTGATCACGAAGCGCGTGAGGGTGAACGTGCCGTCGGCGCCGGGGACCACGAACCCGGTGAGCCGCACGGGTTTGCCGACGAGCGACGAGGTGTCCGTGGTCTGGCGGATCACCGCGGCCCAGTCCTTCACGCCGTACTGCGAGGTGTCGACGCCGGCGCTGCCGAGGAGCGCGACGTCCTGTGTCCCGGTGGCGTTCGACAGCGTCGGGGTGTCCACGCTCCGCTGCTGCGCCGTCCGGGCCGACAGGGTCGCCGGCGGCAGCACGAGCATCGCGACCGTGACCCCGACGGTGACGAGTGCCGCCGCACCGCCGAGCACCCGGCCGAGGACCCGGCGGCGGGTCGGCGCGGTGGACGCGCCGTGGCCGCCGTGCCCGTCGTGGTGGTCGCCGTGGTCGTCGTCGGCCCCGACGTCGTGCCGGTGCCCGTGGCCGCGCGCGACCACCACGAGCCCCGCGACCGCGGCCGGGACCGCCACCGCCGCGAGCACGATCGTGAAGACGTCGTACCGCGGGTTGATGTACAGGTCGAGGTGCCCGACGGCGGCGAGCCACAGCGTGCACAGTGCGACCGCGAGCACCGATCCGAGCCCCAGGTACGCGGGGCCCTTGTCAGACGAGGACATTCATCACCAACCCGACCGCTGCCGTGAACAGGGTGCAGACGACGGCGAGCAGCACCAGGAAGCGCGCCCGGAAGGTCGTCCGGAGCAGGGCGATCATCTTCACGTCGATGATCGGCCCGATGAGCAGGAACGCCGTGATCGACCCCGGCAGGAAGGTCGAGGCGAAGGACAGGGCGAAGAACGCGTCGACGTTCGAGCAGAGCGACACCGTCATGGCGAGGAGCATCATCGCCGCGACGGACAGCACCGGGTTCGCCCCGATCGCGACGAGGGTGGACCGGGGCACCGCGACCTGGATCGCCGCGGCGAGTCCGGCGCCGACGAACAGCGCCGGCATCATCGTCGCGGTCTCGCCGCCGAACTGCGCCGCGCTCTCCCGCCAGCGGTTCCGGGCCCGCGGTGCGCCGACGGCCGCGCGGCACCGGGCCTCGAACGCGGGCAGCAGCAGCTCGGCCGGGCGGCGGTGCGCGGCGACGATCCACCCGACCAGGTTCGCGAGCACGAACCCGCCGACGATGCGCACGACCAGGATCCAGCCGGACCACCCGAACGCCTGCGCGGTGCTGATGATGACGAGGGGGTTGAGGATCGGTGCCGCGACCAGGAACGTGACCGCCTCCGCCGGGGTGAAGCCGCGCAGCATGAGCCCGCGGGCCAGCGGGACGTTGCCGCACTCGCACACCGGGAAGAGCATGCCGATGAGCGAGATCACCGCGCGCCGGGGCAGCGGGCGCTCGGGCAGCAGCTTCTCGAGCACGCCGACGGGCACCCACACCTCGACGACGATCGACAGCACGATGCCGAGCACGACGAACGGCAGCGACTCGACCACGACGCTGATCGCCAGGGTCAGGAGGTCCTGCACGACGTCCGGCAGCCCGGTCGTCCCGACGCTCGGCGACACGACGCGCACGGCGAGCAGCACCACGACGGCACCGAGCACCAGGCCGGGGCCGGTGAGCGTGCGGGTCGGGGTGGGGCGAGTGGGGGCGCTCGTCACCGGGACAGGATAGGCGAGGAGCACGTCCGCTCCCGCCGAGCCGCGCGGTGCCGGGTCTCAGGCGGTGGGCAGGCCCGTCAGGTGCCGGTCGAGCAGCGCGATCGCCCACTCGCCGGACTCCCCCGGGGCCAGGCGTGTGACGTGCACGCAGAGCCCGTCCACGAGGGCGTGCAGCCGACAGGCCTCGTCGACGCGGTCGTCCTCGGGCACCCCGACCAGCGCGACGATCCGGTCGCACCAGGCGCGCATCTCGGCGACCACCCGGTCGAGGGCCGGCCGGAGCGCGTCGTCCGTCAGCGCCGCGTTCCCGAGCGCCAGGTAGACGTCGAGCTCGACGATGCGTTCGTCGTCGAGCGGCAGGAGCTCGACCAGGATCCGCCGCGCGGTCTCGTCGTCCGGCAGCCCGGCGGGGATCGCGTCGATGCGCTCCCGCGTGCGGTCGAACACGAGCGTGATGGCGTGCTCGCGCATCGCGGCCTGGGTCGGGAAGACGTACCGGACGGTGCTCGGCGGCAGCCCGGCCTCGGCCGCGACGCCCCGGACGCTCAGCGCGCCGAGGCCGTCCCGGGCGAGCACGCGGCACGCGGCGTCGGACACGTCGACGCGGCGCTGCTCGAGGTCTTCGCGCGTGGTCATCCGTCCATACTCGCACGGTCGTGCGAGTCGTGCTACCGTCGGTCCGGTAAGAGTCGCACACTCGTGCGACTCACGCCGGAACGAGGAGAGGAGCCTCCCATGGCCTGGCTGGTCCTGGTGGCGTCCGGCGTGCTCGAAGCGGTGTGGGCCACCGCGCTGAGTGCGTCGAACGGATTCAAGAAGGTGGTCCCGACGATCGTGTTCGTCGCCGGCATGGCGCTGAGCATGGTCGGCCTGGCGTTCGCGATGCAGGCGATCCCGGTCGGTACGGCCTACGCCGTCTGGGTCGGGATCGGCGCCTCGCTGACCGTGGTCGTCGCGATCCTGCGCCGTCAGGAGGCCGCGTCGCTGGCCCGGGTCGCCCTCGTGCTCGGTCTGGTCGCCTGCGTGGTCGGCCTCAAGGTGGTGAGCTGAGGTGGCGTGGCTCGTCCTGTTCGTCAGCGCCGCGCTCGAGACCGTCTGGGCGACCGCCCTCGGCGCGAGCGACGGCTTCAGCCAGCCGGGTCCGACGGCCGTCTTCGCCGTCACGATCGTCGTCAGCCTCGTGGCGTTCGGCTACGTGCTCCGGCACATCCCGATCAGCACCGCGTACGCCGTGTGGACGGGCACCGGCGCCGCGCTCACCGTGCTGTGGGGCATGGCAACCGGAGTGGAGCCCGTCACGGTCCTGCGCCTGCTGTTCATCGCCGGGATCGTCGGCTGCGTCGTCGGCCTGAAGCTCGTCCCCGCCCGCCCGGCCCCCGCCCGCCCAGCCCCCGCCCGCACCTCGCACTCCGATCCGCGCGTCGGAGACTGATCCGCGCACAGGAGGCCGATCCGCGCATGGGAGGACCGGAGATCCGGCTTCCGATGCGCGGATCGGCATCCCAGGTCGGTCGCGATGGGACGGAACGTCACCGGCGTGACGGACGGGAGGCACGGTGCCAGCTGGCACCGTGCCTCCCGTCCGTCAGGTGGTCACGTCTGCGGTCAGACGGACGCGCCCGTCCACGCA
This sequence comes from Curtobacterium sp. AG1037, assembly GCF_003349855.1. Classification (NCBI taxonomy): domain Bacteria; kingdom Bacillati; phylum Actinomycetota; class Actinomycetes; order Micrococcales; family Microbacteriaceae; genus Curtobacterium; species Curtobacterium sp. AG1037. The sequence continues at coordinate 281,035 of NZ_QQAO01000005.1, forward strand.
TCCTCGGCCGCGACGTGGTCGCTGCCGACGGTGCCGGCGGCGAGCGCCGCGGCCACGCGGTCCGCGTGCGACGGCGGGTCCGACGGCACGTGCGCCGGACGGTCCGCGTCGTTGATGCGACGGAGCTCGGGGACGATGTCCTCGGCCAGGATGTCGATCTGCTCGAGCACCGTCTTGAGCGGCAGCCCGGCGTGGTCGATGAGGAACAGCTGGCGCTGGTAGTGCCCGACGTGGTCCTTCATCGTCGCGTACCGGTCGATGACCTGCTGCGGGGAGCCGACCGTGAGCGGGGTCTGGGCGGTGAAGTCCTCCATCGAGGGGCCGTGACCGTAGACCGGGGCGTTGTCGAAGTACGGGCGGAACTCGTTCCACGCGTCCTGCGAGTTCTTCCGGGCGAAGAACTGCCCACCGAGACCGACGATCGCCTGGTCGGCGGTGCCGTGCCCGTAGTGCTCGAAGCGCTGGCGGTACAGACCGACCATCTGCTCGGTGTGCTGGATCGGCCAGAAGATGTTGTTGTGCAGGAAGCCGTCGCCGTAGTAGGCCGCCTGCTCGGCGATCTCGGGCGTGCGGATCGAACCGTGCCAGACGAACGGCGGGACGCCGTCGAGCGGACGCGGGGTCGACGTGAAGCCCTGCAGCGGGGTGCGGAACTTGCCCTGCCAGTCCACGACGTCGTTCTCCCAGAGCTGGCGGACGAGCGCGTAGTGCTCGATCGCCAGGTTCACGCCCTGGCGGATGTCCTGGCCGAACCAGGGGTACACGGGGCCGGTGTTGCCGCGGCCCATCATGAGGTCCATGCGGCCGTCGGAGATCACCTGGAGCATCGCGTACTCCTCGGCGATGCGCACCGGGTCGTTCGTGGTGATCAGCGTCGTGCTGGTCGACAGGGTGATGTGCTTCGTCCGACCGGCGAGGTAGCCGAGCATCGTCGTCGGGCTCGAGGCGACGAACGGCGGGTTGTGGTGCTCACCCGTGGCGAAGACGTCGAGGCCGGCTTGGTCGGCGTGCTCGGCGATCGTCAGGATGTCCTTGACGCGCTGGGTGTCGTCCGGCGTCCGGCCGGTGGTGGGGTCCGTCGTGACGTCGCTGACGGTGAAGATGCCGAACTGCATGGTGCACGCCTCCTGGCTTGCTCGCTCGCGCCGGTCTGTTCGCCAGCGCCCAATCGATGCGTTTGCATCGACTTGATGGGTACAACGTAGCGCAGGCGGCGGCATTCCCGCCATCTCCCGGCTCCGGGCGACTCTGGCCGGAGGATCCGGCGTCCGCCCGACACCGGCCCTCGCCCGTCGCTGGCTTGTGATGGAGCAGACGATGTCGGGTCCTGCGCCGCTGCCCGACGTCGTCTGCTCCATCGACAGGGTCGGCGCGCGTGGGCGGCGTGGGCGGACGGGCTCGGACGGGCGGGCGTCAGCGCTGGGCGGGCAGTGCGGCGGTGTCGGTCCGGTCCGCGTGGTGCTGACGGTCCGCGAGCCACACCACGGAGACCACGGCGAGCACGCTCGCGCTCGACGCCATGCGCCCGGCGACCAGGATCGCGCCGTGGTCGTGCGAGCCCCCGGCCAGCCCGACGACGAGCGCGACGACGCCGACCAGGAACGTGACAGCGGTACCGATCAGCAGGATCGCGGTCACCACGCGCCGCGGACCCCGGCTGCCGTCACGGTCCCCGCGCTCACCGCGGTCCACCCGGGGGCCGACCGCGCGGACGACGCCCACCCAGAACAGGGCGATGGCGCAGGCACCGACGATGTCGCTCACCCGGTGCCAGCCGTAGACCACGGTCTGGTTCGCGACGAACACGGCGTACGCGGTGCCGAGGAGGGTGACGACCCCGCGGAAGCGCCTCGGCGTCACCATGAGCACGGCAAACAGGGCGGCCAGCGCGATGGTGGCGTGGCCGGAGGGGAACGAGTTGGGGGTCGTCGACTGGGCGATCTCCGGGCGCTCGGCGATACGCTTCACGAGCGTCGAGGTCGCTGCCGACGCGAGCACCACGACACCTGCTCCGAGCCCCACCGCGAGCCGGCGTCGGGCGAACGCCACGGCCGCGATGACGACGACCAGCAACAGGATGACCGGCACCGAGATGACGTTCAGCGCAGTGTCCGAACCGAACAGGTCGGACTCGCGGACCCCGCCCAGCGCGGCGTCCTCGACCCGCTGCCCGACGGACGTCAGCACGGCGGCCGCGTAGACGGAAGGAACGATCACGAACCCCAGAGCCGCAAGCAGCCCCCACCGGAGCCGTCGCGAGACGCTCGGTCCCCGCGACTCGGGTGCCGTGCGGTCGGGCGTTCGGGTCACCGGACTGGTCCTCCTCGGTGTGGCGGTCATCGGCCTCCTCGTGCGCCTGGTTCCTCGGGTGCGATTCGGACGGTCGGGGCCGGTCACGATACCGTTGGTCCGCCGGTCTGCGCCTGTGAACGAGGGGAGCACCCCCTCCGGGAGCGACGGCCGCACCGCACGCGGCACACGGGCGGACGCACCGGCTCCGTACGCCGGCGGGCCCACCGCCACCACCCTGTACCAGGAGGAGACCGAAGTGGCCATCAAGGAACCGAGCATCACCGCCTCGCCGAACCGCGGCCTGGCCCTGACGGCAGGTGCCCTCCTCGCGCTCTGGGGCTTCCTGGGCTTCTTCCTCGCCGCCGACGGCGACCCCGGCTTCTTCAGCCGCCAGGGCGGGATGCTCTGGAACGCGTTCGGCGTGAACCCGGCGATGTCGCTGCTCTGGGTGCTCCTCGCCGTGGTGCTGCTCATCACGGGCCTCGGCACCACCATCGGGTCGCGGAACGGCAACCTGCTCGTCGGCATCGTGCTCGTCGTCATGGCGGTGTACGGCTTCGCGCTCGGCAACACCTCGGCCAACGTCTTCGCCCTGACCTTCGCGGACAACCTGTTCCACGCGATCGTCGGTGTGGTGCTGCTGCTGACGGCGTTCGGCGCCGACCGTGAGAACATCCGCGCCATCCGCGGTTCGCGCCGCATGGACGTCACCGTCTGATCGACCGCTCCCCCGACGCCCCGTCCACCCCGGTGGGCGGGGCGTCGTCGCGTCGGGGGGGGGCGAGTGCTGGCGCGCGAGCGGGCAGGACACGCCGCGCGTCGTCCGCCGAGCGTGCGCGATCCGTCGGCGGTGACGCTCGATCGCGCCAGATCTGGGCCACTCGGCGGACGACGATCGTCGGGTTGCGGGCGCGTCGGACGAGCGGCGGACGCGGTGGACCTCAGGCGTCGGCGTCGGGCTGGCGGGCGGCCTCGAGCTCGGTCGCCACGATCCGGGGAGCCTCGGACATGAAGCGTCGGACGTCCAGGTCGACGATGATGTCCTGCGGCCGGAGTGGGCGCGTCAGGTACAGCCCTTCGAGCGAGGTCAGCCGGGACAGCGCGACGTAGGTCTGCCCGGCGCTGAACACCCGGTTGCCGAGGTCCACCACGGCGCGGTCGTACGTCGAGCCCTGCGACTTGTGGATCGTCACCGCCCAGGCCAGGCGGAGCGGGAACTGCTGGAACTCCCCCACGGTGTCCTTCTTGAGTTCCTTCTTGTCCGGGTCGTAGGAGTACTTGAACTTCTCCCACACGGACGGCTGGACCTCGAACGACTCCCCGTCGACGTCGACCCACACGGTGTCACGGATGGTCGTCACGACGCCGAGCGTGCCGTTCACCCAGCGCTGGTCGGGGTCGTTGCGCAGGAACATCACGTGCGCGCCGGGCTTGAGCTCGAGCGCTTCGTCGGCCGGGAAGTTCCGACCGCCGAAGTCGCCGTTGACGTCGGCCCTGGCGGTCTTGACCTTGCCGGGGAGCCGGTCGAGCGCCGCCTTGTTGATCCGGGCCACGGTGTCGTTCCGGGTCGCGAGCGTGATCGCGTCGTCGGGTGCCGGCCGTGCCCCCGCGGCGTTGAGCTGCCCGGCGACGTCGGCGGTGACGCGCCCGTGCCGCACCGCGGTGAGCATGGCCGCGAAGGCGTCGTCACGCTGCCGGTGCACCTTCGCGAGTTCGACGATGTGCAGCTCGGCCTCGAGCCACACCTTCGCGTCGAAGAACCACATCGACCGGTAGTGGTCGGTGAAGTAGGCGCGCTCGTCCCCGTCGCCCGGGACCGGCGGCAGCTGGTAGGGATCACCGAACATCACGACCTGGACGCCGCCGAAGGCCTCGAACTGCCGTCCGCGGGCCTTGCGCAGCGAGCGGTCCATGGCGTCGAGGAGGTCGGCGTTCACCATCGAGACCTCGTCGATCACGAGCGTGTCGATGGTGTTGAGGAGCTTGCGGGTCTCGGGTCCCTGGCGGAGCTCGGCGTCGGCGATGAGTCCGATGGGTAGGCGGAAGAGCGAGTGGATCGTCTGCCCGCCGACGTTCAGCGCGGCGACCCCGGTCGGTGCGCAGATCACGACCTGCTTCTCGGTGTTCCACGACAGGTGGTTCAGGAGCGTGGACTTGCCCGTCCCGGCACGACCGGTGATGAACACGTGGTCGCGTGTCGTCTCGATGTACTCGAAGACGGCCCGCTGTTCGGCGCTGAGCTCGACGGCCATCAGGCGTCCGTCGTCACCGGTTCGGTCGGCCGCGGGTCCGTCACGGCGCCGCGGTCCCGACGGAGTCGGAGCAGGACGACGACCACGACCGTGACGAGCAGGGCCGATCCGGCGACGACGAGGACCACCCCGCCGCGCGCCTGGTCGACGAGCGGATCCGGACCCCACGTCCGCCCCATCGCCCCGAACCACGACGCCTGCACGAGCCCGAGCGGCCCCTGCAGCGCGACGCCGAGCGAGACCACACCGGCCGCGACGACCACGGCGCCGGCGATCCGGACCAGGGCGGCGGGGACCGAGGCCGAGCGGGCACCGGCGGCGACCGGCGTGAGCAGGGTGGGGACGGCGAGGAGCCCGACCAGGAGCAGGCCGACGTCGACGAGTGTGCGGCCGGTCGGGTCGCTCACCGACCAGCGCAGGACCTGGGTGCCGTAGAGCGCCCACCACACCGTGGCGAGGAGCACGAACGCCGGGAAGGGCTGCACGAGGTACCGCACGACGCCGTTGTCGACGAGGAGCCCCGTCCATTCGCGGACCCCGGTGCTGTCGTCGTCACGCGTCTGCACCGCGGCGCGGACGAGCCGGACCGGCGCCGCGGCCCAGAGGAGCGCAGGCACCACCAGGCCGAGGACGACGTGCGCGCCGACGTTCGCCGAGACCAGGAAGCGGTCGTAGGTGTGCAGCGAGCCCGAGGTCGCGACGACCAGCGACACGAGCGCGATCCCCATCGCCACCGACCGGCCGACCGGCCAGCCCTGCCCGCGGTGGCGGAGCCGGACCACGCCCGCGACGTACGCGGCGGCGACGAGCACCGCGGCCATGAGCCAGAACAGGTCGATGTTCCACGCCGTCAGCCAGCCCCAGGCGCCCGGGTCACGGGGCAACGGGTCGTCGGTCAGGAGCTCGGCGGGCGACGGGTTGGTGGTCTTGCTCAGCGCGACCTGGTCGACCGGGGTCGCGGTGCGTCCGAGCGCAGCGGCGAACCCGCTCGCGACGCCCATCACCGCGAGCTCCACGAGCACGAGCGTCCAGAAGGGTCCGCGGCGACCGGGCTCGGCGGTGAGTGACCGGATCGTCCGACGGCGGTGCACGGCGCCGAGCACGCCGACGGCGAGGAGCGCCGCGGACTTCACGATCACGAGCACGCCGTACGGGCTGCCGAGGTTCGAGAAGGCCCCGACCCGGATCTGCGCCGAGGCGACGCCCGAGACCGCGACGAGGACGAAGCACCCGAGCGCGATGCTCGAGTACCGCCCCACGACCAACGGCAGGCGATCGCCGCCGAGGACCCCGCGGAGCAGGACGAGGAGCACGAGTCCGCCGACCCAGAGCGCGGCGCCGACGAGGTGCAGCCCGAGTGCGGTCACCGCGGAGTCGTGGCTCGCGGTGCCGGCGGCGTGCCCCTGCTGCGCGATCGGGATCAACCCGATCATCGCGATGCCGGCGGTCAGCGCGACCATGCCGCGTGCCCGGACGGCGAAGCACAGGACCGTGACGGCCGCGGCGACCAGGACGGTGACGAGCCAGGCGAGCCCGAGGTCGGTGCCGGTGAGGAAGACCCCCATCGACTGGCCGAACTGCTCGTCGAGGCTGATCCGGGAGCCGGCGACGCTGAGGAACGTGAAGAAGGTGGCGACGGCGGCCGCGACGGTCCACACACCGGCCGCGCCCGCGGCGACGTCGATGGCTCGGTTCCACTCCGGGCGGCTGCGCGAGAGTCCCACCGTGGTGAGCGCGAGGCCGCCGATGGTGGCAGCCGCGGCCAGGTCGACGACGAGCCGCGCGATCGGCAGCCCGAAGCGCACGACCGCGCCGGGGTCGGCGATCAGGGCACGGTCTGCTCCCCCGCCGACGACGAGCGCGACGAGGAGCGACACGAACCCGACGAGCAACAGCACGGCGGGGCCGGCGATGCGCGCGATCCGATCCACCCGACAAGCCTAGGCGCTGCCCGGAGCGACCACCCACCCGCCGGGACTGCCTGTGGGCGGTGATCCGCGCCTCCAGGCCGGTGGAGGAGTGTCGCGGACCGCCGGCCGGGCCTGGGAACGACGGAAGGGACGGCCGCAGCCGTCCCTTCCGTGTGGTGCAGTGGTCTTACTTGACGGCTGCCTTGAGCTTCGAGCCGGCGCTGACCTTGACCGAGTCGCTCGCGGCGATCTCGATGGCCTCACCCGTCTGCGGGTTGCGGCCGGTGCGGGCGGCGCGGTGGGTCTTCTCGAAGGCGATCCAGCCGGGGATGGTGACCTTGGTGCCGTCGGAGACCGACGACGAGACGACGCTGAACAGCGCGTCGACGACGCCGTTGACGGTGGCCTGGCTCTGGCCGGACTCCTGCGCGACGGCAGCGACGAGCTCGGTGCGGTTCAGTGACTTGTCAGCCATGGATGTCCTCCTCGGACTTCTTGCAGTGTCGGTGGGACGTGCGGGACGCCCGCCCGCCCGGAGCGGGTGCCCTGGACGTTCTGGACCGGCGGGCAGGACACCCGGCGGAACCGTCAGCGAACCTACCAGCCGGACGGGTCGTCGCGGACCGACTCGCCCGGATTTCCGGGGTTGTCGAGGGTCTGGTGAGGTCCGAGTGACGGATGTGACGGCCGTGTACCCCGGTACGGGTCCGCGGACGACGAACGCCCCGTCCCTCGGAGGGGACGGGGCGTTCGCTGGAGCCGGTGCTTACCAGGAGCTCTTCGTGATGCCGGGGAGCTCGCCACGGTGGGCCATGTCGCGGAAGCGGACACGGCTGATGCCGTACTCACCGAGGTGGCCACGGGGGCGGCCGTCGATGGCGTCGCGGTTGCGGTAGCGGACCGGCGACGCGTCGCGGGGGAGCTTCTGCAGGCCGACGCGAGCAGCCTCACGCGACTCGTCGGTGCCGTTCGGGTCCACGAGGGCCTTCTTCAGCTCGAGACGACGCTCGGCGTAGCGCGCGATGACCTCGGCGCGCTGGTTGTTCTTCGCGATCTTGCTCTTCTTCGCCATGCTTAGCGCTCCTCACGGAAGTCGACGTGCTTGCGGATCACCGGGTCGTACTTCTTCAGCACGAGGCGGTCCGGGTTGTTGCGACGGTTCTTCTTGGTCACGTAGGTGAACCCGGTGCCCGCCGTGGAGCGGAGCTTGATGATCGGACGAACGTCCTGACCCTTCTTGGCCATCAGATCTTCTCCCCTCGGGCGAGCAGGTCCTTGACGACGGACTCGATGCCGCGTGCGTCGATGACCTTGATGCCCTTCGCGCTGAGCGTGAGCGTGACGTTACGACGAAGCGAGGGCACGTAGTACGTCTTCTTCTGCACGTTCGGGTCGAAGCGACGCTTCGTCCGGCGGTGCGAGTGCGAGATGTTGTGTCCGAAGCCGGGGGTGGCTCCGGTCACCTGGCACACTGCTGCCATGGTTTCCTCCTGAGGTACCGAGCGACCGGACGGCCGCTCCCAAGTTCACTTGCCTGGCGCACACGCGGAACGTCCGGGGACGATCCGAGGGGGTTGTGTGCGCCGCCCAGGCCCGCGGACCCTGTCGAAGGGCCGGGAGCACCGCGCGACCGCGGCGTTCGCGACGGTCGGAGGGCTTGGAACAACTGGGTCTGCCACGCGGACGCAGCGGACCAGGGGACAACGTTACGGGACGGCCGCGCGTGTCGCAAGCCGGGGCCGACGGGCCGGGTCGGGCGGGCAGGCGGCGGAGCGGCGGGGCGAGGTGGTGCGGGCAGCGGGGGCGAGCGGGCCAGATCTGGCACGCTCGGCACGCGGCGACGACGAAGTTCGCCCACTCGACGACTAGCGCACGGCATGTCCTGCCCGCTCGACGAACGCCGGCCCGCTCGACGAACGCCTGCCCACTCGACGAACGCCGGCCAGCGCCGGCGCCGAAGATCGCCCTACGCCGCCGCCGTCGGCCGCGGCGCCAACGCCTGTACCAGGAGCTCCCCGAGCTCCGTCGGCGCCGTCATCATCGGCCAGTGCCCGGTCTCGAGCCCGACGATCGTCAGGTCCTCCACCGCCGAGAGCTCCGTCGTCCAAGCGTGGTGCTCCGCGACCATCGCCGCGAGCTCCGTCGCCGGGACCTCGCACGACACCACGGTCGCCGGGATCGTGTGCCGCGCGGCGTCGGCGTAGTGGAACCGGTCCGAGGGCACCGCCGCGGGCTCCGGGACCGCCCGCTGCTCGAACGCCGCGCGGAGTTCCGGGGTCATCCCCCGCACGGTCGCCGGCTCCCAGACGTCCCACGACGACAGCGGCACGACGCCGTCGACGACCGGGAGCTCGTCGTTGACGCACCCGCCCTCCGGTCCCGGGAAGGTGTCGACGTACAGCAGGTGCGCGACGAGCGCCGGTCGCTGGTCCGCGGCCATGAGCACCATCGGCCCGGCCCCGGAGTGCCCCGCGAGCGCGACGGGTTCCTCCGGCGTGGCCACGTCGCCGAGCACGGCCACGATCGCCGCGACCTGCTCGTCGAGCGTGTCGCCGTCGCGCGTGATCGTCTGGACCGAGTGCCCGGCACGCTGCAGGACCGGGGTCACCTCGTCCCACGCGCTCGCGTCGAGCCAGAACCCGGGCACCAGGATGACGTGCATGCGCCGGAGACTACGCGCCGGTCCGCGACGCCGTGCACACCGCGCACTCGCCGAAGATGTCGACGACGTGGCTGGCGTTCGTGAAGCCGTTCGCGGCCGCGACGTCCTGCGCCCACCGCTCGACCGGGTCGGCCTCGATCTCGACCGTGCGGCCGCAGTTCCGGCAGATCAGGTGGTGGTGGTGCGTGTCGGTGGTGCAGGCACGGTAGAGCGACTCGCCGTCCTGCTGCAGCGAGTCGGCGTCACCCTCGGTCGCCAGGTCGGCGAGCGCCCGGTAGACGGTCGCCAGGCCGATCGTGGACCCGTCGTCCCGCAGGTGCTGGTGCAGCGCCTGCGCGCTGACGAACCCCTCGGTGCTCGACAGGGCGGTTCGCACCGCCTCGCGCTGCCAGGTGTTCCGCTTCGGCTTCTGCACGGCGTTCACGCGGTGACTCCTTCCCTGCGGCCCGCGTCGGTCGACGCGTCGGCTCCGCCGGCCGGGAGGCGCGGCTCGCCCCCGGCGGTCTGCTCGCGGACCGCGACCCGGTCGCGTCCACGGCGGTCCCTCCTGGAGCCGACGACGCGGCAGACGACCCAGATGAGGAACGAGATGGTGGTGACGTACGGACTGATCGGCAGCCCGCCGCCGAGGGCGAGCAGGATGCCGCCGACGACCGACACGACCGCGAACACCGTCGACAGGACGGGGACGACGACCGGGTGCGAGGTCAGTCGGAGCGCTGCGGCGGCCGGGGTCACGAGGAGCGACAGGACGAGCAGCGCGCCGACGATCTGCACGGACACCGCGGTCGCCAGGCCGAGCGCGAGCATGAACACGAGCGCGAGCGTCCGGACCGGGACCCCGGCGGCCGCGGCGACGTCCGGGTCGACCGAGGAGAACATCAGCGGGCGCCAGACGAGCAGCAGCGTGACGACGACGATCGCGGACACGACCACGAGCGAGGTGAGCTGGGGGTTGTCGACCGAGACGATCTGGCCGGTGAGCAGGCCGAACTTGTTCGCCGCGCGGCCCTTGTAGAGCGCGAGGCAGAGGATGCCGAGCCCGAGGCCGAAGGGCATCAGGACGGCGATGATCGAGTTGCGTTCGCGGGCCCGGGAGCCGAGCAGGCCGATGAGCAGCGCCGCGACGACCGACCCGACGAGCGAGCCGGTGACGACGTTCGCGCCGAACAGCAGCGCCGCGCTCGCCCCCGCGAAGGACAGCTCCGAGATGCCGTGCACCGCGAACGGCATGTTCCGGGCGACGACGAACGGGCCGATCAGGCCGCCGACGATGCCGAGCACCGCGCCGGCCCAGATCGAGTTCTGGACGAGCACGAGCAGCTCGCCGTAGTCCTGGAACGAGAAGACGGTCGACAGCACGTCCATCAGATCCGCCCTTCGTCCGGCACGGTCGCCTGCGGGTCGGGGTCGCAGTGGTGGTGCGCCCCGGTCTGGTCGTGGGGTTCGTTGCCGCCGACGATGACGATGCGTCCCATGGTCCGGACGACGTCCACGGGGGTGCCGTACAGGTCGCTCAGCACATCGGCGCGCAGGACCTCGTCCGGGGTGCCGATCCGGAAGCGCCCGCCGGCGATGTAGAGGACGCGGTCGACCACGTCGAGGATCGGGTTCACGTCGTGCGTGACGAACAGCACCGCGGCGCCCTGCTGCTGCCGCTGCCGGTCGATCAGTTCGGTGACGCCGCGCTGGTGCCGCAGGTCGAGCGAGATGAGGGGCTCGTCGCACAGGAGCAGCGCGGGGTCGGCCGCGATCGCCTGTCCGACGCGGGTGCGCTGCTGCTCGCCGCCGGACAGCTCGGCGACGGGGGCGTCCGCGAACGCCGTCGCGCCGACCTCGTCGAGGATCCGGTCGATCCGCGCGCGCTCCGCACGGCTGGCCGGCAGCACGCCCCAGCGTGAACCGGTCACGCCCTGCGCGACCATGTCCCGCGCGCGGAGCGGGGTACCGGACTCCATGAGCCGCTGCTGCGGGATGTACCCGATCCGCCGGTGGCCGCGTCGGACGGGCTGACCGAGGAACGACATCGTGCCGCTGGTCAGGCGCTGCTGGCCGAGGACCGTCCGCAGGAGCGAGGTCTTGCCGGCGCCGTTCGGCCCGAGCACAGCGACGAACTCCCCGGGTGCGAGGTCGAGGTCGAGGTGCGACCACAGTGCACGGGAGCCGTACGACAGCGCCGCGTCACGGAGTTCGAGCACGGCGGAACCGCCACGGCCGGGGGCCGCAGCGGTTCGCGAGGGGGTCTGGACGGCGGTCACTTCGCGAGGGCCGCCGTGATCGCGTCGATGTTCGCCTGCTGCCACGAGACGTAATCCTTCCCCTTCGGGAGCGTCTCCGTGACACCGACCACCGGGATGTCGGCCTGGTCGGCTGCCTTCTTGACCTGCTCGGTCTCCGGGCTGGACGTCTGCTCGTTGTAGGCGAGGAGCCGCACGGTCTTGTCGCTGAACAGCTTGAGCGTGTCGTTGAGGGCCGCCGGCGGGACGTCGTCGCCCTCCTCGATCGCCTCCGAGAAGGCTTCGGGCGTGACGTTGTCGAGCCCCATCGCCTCGAACAGGTACCCCGGGACGGGCTCGGTGTAGGCCACCTTCTCCCCGTCGACCTTCTGCTTCTCGGCGGCGGTCTGCGACTCGAGGTCCTCGAGCTTCGTGGTGAGCGTCTTCGCGTTCGCCGCGAAGGTGTCGGCCTGCCCGGCGTCGAGCTTCGCCAGCCGCTGCTCGACCTCGGCCACGAGCTTCACCATGGTCGGGTAGCTGTAGAACACGTGCTCGTTGAACTCCTTGTCCCCGTCCTTCTCGAGCCCGGAGAGGTCGACCACGTTGATGGTGGGGGCCTTCGTGTTCGCGGACTTCGCGAGCGTGGTCATGAAGTCGTCGTAGCCGCCCCCGTTCTCGATGAGCAGGTCGGCCTTCGAGACCGCGAGCTGCGTCTTCGCGCTCGACTCGAACGAGTGCGGGTCCTGCGACGGGTCGTCGAGGATGCTCGTCACCTCGACGTCCTTCCCACCGATCGACTGCACGATCGAGCCGTAGACGTTCGTCGAGGCGACCACGCGGACCGTGCCGTCGCTCGACGCGCTGCCAGGGGACGAGGAGGTCGCGCAGCCGGTCAGGACGAGCGCGGCGGCGCCGGCGACGAGCGGCAGGGCGAGGAGGCGGCGGTTCTGCATGCTGACGACCGTAGGCCTACTTGATAACGATTGTCAAAACCGATCTCATGCGAGCCTGTTCAGACGGGCGGGCGCGCTCCGCTCACGCTCCGAGACGCTCGAGCGCGTCCCGGATCCCGATGGCAGCTTCTCGGAACCGGTCCGGGACGGTTCCCCCGAGTCGGCCCTCCAGCACCGCCCACGCGGTGCTGTCGTCGCCGACGAGCAGCGAGAGCAGACCGAGGTCATCGAGCAGCCCCGGGTCGGCCTCGGACCCACCCAGCAACTGCGCGGCGACGCGAGACCGGATCTGCCGCGCCTGCTGTCGGAGCGCCTCGCGCTCGATGGAGAGTGCCAGCGAGTCACGGTCCGCGACGTCGAGCTGCTGCTCGGAGGTCTCGAGCGTCGATCTGGCTTGCGAGACCGCACCGCGCTGCAACTGGCTCCCGATCAGGTCCCGGATCGCAGCGACGTGGGGTTCCCCTTGGAAGGCGATCGTCTGCGGCCCAAGGACGATCGCCGCACGAAGGTCAGCCTCGGTGGCCTCGTCGGTCCGGAGCGGCCGGGCGTCCCGGCTCCGGTAGTAGTGGTCCTTCGCGGTCGCCTCACCACGTGCCACGACGGCGTCCAGAACCTCTTGGTTCCTGCGGGCCTTGTCGGCTCCAGCAGCGCCGTCGTACCCGTCGTGCACGAGGTCACAGTCGAGGTCGACCTGGAGGACGACTCCGCCGCGGACGAAGAGCTCCTCGTGCAGGGCGCCCCGGTACCGGACCAGACCGTCCGCTCGCATCACCCGACCCACCCGCGAGACCGTCCCGCGATTGCCGTCCCAGACGCGGAGCGAGACGCCCAGCCGGCCGCTCGCTGGGTGCTGCGAGAAGTGTCGCAGCACTTCTTCCAGCGACTCGGATGCCTGCGGCACGAACACTTCATCGGTGTCGACGAACACGACCCAACCCTCGCCGGCCGCATCCAGTCCCGCGTTCCGCGCCGCCGCGAAGTCGTTCCTCCATCGGAACGGGATCGCGGTGACCCGCAGGTCCGGTCGGTCCGCGGGCCGCATCTCCGACACGTCGTCCACTCCGACGACCAGGACGTCTGCTCCGGGTGGGAGTGAGGACAGCGTCGGACAGAGGTCGGTTCCCGGGACGGACGCCAGGATGCAGTACGTGACCGTCGACGAGGACTCCGTGGCATCCGGACGCCGGTTCGCGGAGGACATCAGGATGTTCCCGCGCGCCACCTTCGTCAGCACGGCGATCCGACGGAGGAGGAACGCGCGTTCTCGGGCCGAGGCCGTGGCGCCCATGGCCGCGCGCGCACTCGGGACGTCCCAGCACCCGTCAGACATTCGGCACCCCGACTTCGACCACGCGCGTGGCCAGGCTGTCGAGCGCCTCGCTGTGCGACACGAGCAGCACGGCAGAGCAGAGTCCCAGCCCCATGATCCGGTCCACGATCACGCGTTGGGTCGCGACGTCGAGCATCCGGGTCGCCTCGTCCAGGATCAGCAGACGGGGCCGATCGACGAGCGCCCGGGCGATGCCGACCCGCTGCGATTCGCCTCCGGAGAGACGGACGTGCGGCGGTCCGATGGGTGTCGCGTAGCCCAGCGGGAGCCGGCTGGCCAGGTCGTCGAGACCGACCGCCGTACAGATCCGATCGACGTCCTCGATGTCCCGACCGAACGTGACGTTGTTCAAGAGTGTGTCGGCCATCACGGCCACGGCATCGGGGACGTACCGCACGGGCTCGCCGCCGGCGTCGCGGAGCGGTTCCCCGTCGAGCGCGATTGAGCCGGTCCAGTCGTCCTCGAGACCCGCCAACACCCGGCAGATCGTCGACTTCCCCGCTCCGTTGGGACCTCGCAGCCCGACGACCTCACCGCTCTGGATGCTCAGCCGCGGGAGGTCCGCGAGGACGCTCCCGGCCGCGACGACACGCAGCGCCTCGACACGGAGCAACGGTGCCCCGTCGCCCGCATGCGCGCCGCCGGAGACCGGGAGCGCAGCCCGCGCGAAGGAGATCTCCTCGATCCGTTCCGCGCTGACGGTCGCCCGCTGGACGTCCTGCTGCAGACCAGCGAGCGCGAACGCAGCTCCCGACATCATCGGGAGCAGGACCGCGAGCGAAGCGAGCGAACCCAGCGAGAGCGTTCCTGCCTGGACCTGGAAGGCCATCAGGGTCATCACGACGATCAGGACCACGCTCCCGGCGAAGGCCGTGGAGAACTCGAGCGCTGCGGAGACGAGGAAGACCCGTCTGGTCTGATCGATGAGTCCGTCGAAGGCCGCACGCAGTCTCGGTCGCTGGTAGGCGACCCAGGCTGCCCCACGGTTCGTCACGGAACCCTCGACGACTTCGACCATGGCTTGGGTCAAGGCACTCTCCGCGCCCGCGGCACGCCGTTGCAGTGACTCGATCCGCTTCCCCTTGATCCACCTCGCTGATGCGATCGCCGACACACCGACCAGACACGCGAGTGCTGCGACCGGGCTCTGCAACCCCAGCACCGTCACCGCACCGAGCAGAGTGGCAGCGCTCAGGATCCCGGAGAGCACCGAGTCGTGGACGAACGACCGCATCTCGGACAGGTCCGTGAACCTGGCCATCAGGTCTCCGGGGGCGTACGCCCGGAAGGCAGTACCCCCCAGGGAGAGCACCGTCGTCCCGTAGCCGAGCGCGAGTTCGCGTTCCATGGACACCGAGCTCGTGAAGGCCTTCCGGGTCGAGAGCCAACCGAAGGTGGCTCCCGCGGCTGCGACGAGCAGCGTGATCATCCCGATCGCGACCAGTGCGGCAGACGAGAGTGCGCCGGCGGCGGCGAGATCGACGAGGACCCGGACGAACTGGGACACTGCGAGGCCGGACGCTGTCGCGGCGAGCGAGAGGAGAGCAACACCCGACAGACGGCCGCGAGCGCTCCAGAGCAGTCCACGCACCACCTCTCCCCCGCTGCGGTCCTCGCGCGCACTCGCCGGCCTCTCGCTCGGCACCACGGTCATCAGGTAGCCCGAGGTGTCGAGGGCCGCCTTCCGGACCCATCCTTGGTCGCCCGCTGGGTCGGTCACCCGGACACGGTCGCCTCGCTGACGGTCGATTGCCACGAAGTGCCCGCCGTCACGGTCGAGGTGCAGGACCGCCGGGAGGTACCGATCGCTCACCTGTCGGAGATCGTCGAACCGGTAGCACGTCGCGTCGAACCCGTTCCGGTCCGCGACCCGCTGCAGCTCCAGCAGGGACATCGCCGTCTGCGAGCGTCCGTACAGCTGCCACATGCGCCCGACGCTCCGGCGCACCCCGTAGCACCCCATGACCGAGCTCAGCGCGGCGACGCCGCAGTCCGAGTCGAGACGTTGCGGGACGTGCGGTGCACGCTTACGGGAACCGTGGTCCGGGATGCCTGACGACCTCACAGCGCTCCTCCGGGCTGACCGTACAGGTCACGGAAGGGCGCGCTGTCCTCCCCGAGGCGATCCGTGAGCTCGATGAGTACGTCGACTGCGCGGGCCGCGAGATCACTCGCCGGGTCACCGGCCGACCCACTCTGCAGGTGGCGCGCGAGGAGCGCACGGGTGCGCGCGCACTCGACCTCGGCGAACAGCAGCAGCGCCCGAGCGCGGAGGAGCGCGAGCTCGAGCGCGCCCGGCTCTCCGAAACGGCGAGCGGCGGATTCGTGTTCATGCGCCTCCAGGACGGCACGAGGACCGCCGTCCAGGAGCAGCCCGACGAGCAGGGAGAGTCGCGCACCCAGCTCCTCCTCGAGGGACAGACTTCCGGACGCGATCGCATCCTGGAGCACCTGTCGGCGCTCCGGACTCTCGGATTCCGCGGCCAGTTCCTGCGCGTGCGCGAGAAGTCGCCGGCCCTCGGGCCCATCCTCGGCTCTCCAGCCCTCGATGATCGTCGTGTTCCGACGGCGTCGCTCGGCCACCTCCGTCTCGTACCCGTCGTGCGCCACGGTGACGTCGAGCGCAACACGTTCGACCTGACCGTCGGCACGGAGGACAGGCACCTCGTGGAGCCGCCCGCTCCACCGCACGGCTCCGCGCACCCGGAACAGACGCGGCAGGAACGGCGTGACTCCGGCAGTCTGATCGAGGACGGTGACACCACCGATGATGCGATCGCGTAACGGGTGCCTCTCCAGGGCCCGAGCTGCATCGACGACCCGTTGAGCGTGACCGGGGAGCAGGAACTCGTCGTCGTCGACGAACGCCACCCAGCCGTTCTCCAGCTGGTCCACCGCGAAGTTGCGTGCTGCCGCGAAGTCACCCGTCCACTGACGCCGGACGACCTCCACGTTCCGGCCGCCCACCGACCGAAGGAGGTCGAGCTGCCCCGGTCCGCTGTCGACGACCAACACACGAGCGTCCGCGGTCAGACTCTCGACACAGCGCAGGACACGAGTCGGGTCGCCGGCGCTCACGACCACGAAGACGAGTGAGCCGTCGTCGACTGGAACGTCTGGTGAGTCGATCGGCCAGAAGGTGCTCGACGCGAGGGTCTGCGCCCGGACGGCACCGAGGCCGACCGGCAGATCCCCCGGGGAGCGGAAGACATCAGTTGTTTGCATGCTTCTCCATGCGGGCACCACCGACCGCGGCGATGCGATCGATGGCGCCCGGTCAGAACTCAGTGACAGATGCAGGTACCGCAGCTGCCGCTGCTCGGCGGCGCCGGCTTGCTGTGCAGGATCGCGTACGCAGCCATCTTGCCGACCCAGGACGGCGAACCGATCCCGATGAGGCCGACCGAGCCGCACTTGGGCCCGTACTTGTAGTACCAAGCGCGGAGCTTGTCGATCCACGCCCCTCCCCGGACCTCGTTCAGCTCGTCCTGATCGATGATCTGCTGGAGCAACATCTCGCGTGCCGTCATCGGCATTCCCCTCTCTTCCGCGTCGGGGAGGCTCCCCCGGGCTCCGAGAGTCAAGCGGCCCGTGACGAGCGTGGTCCAGCCCCCCACACGGACTTCATCCTCACGACGGACCCCGTTCCGTCACTCGGACAGCGCAACAGTCGGTCGGTCGCCGTCGGACCGGTCCGGGCGCCCGGAGTCGAGCGAACTGCCCGTGGCGTCGACTCGCTCGACGGCCAGCGTCCGGTCAGGGCCTACAGTCGAGTCGACCGGGCAACTCCGCCCAGGTCGATGTCCTCGTGAGGAGGAGGGTGCCGTGGCAGGAGCCATCGCCGTGCTCGCCGCAGCCGGAGTCCGAGTCGGAGTCCCGACGACGGGCACGCGGCGCCAGCGGGGTCAGCGGTGACCACCGTCCGGACGCCCTTCGCGGGTCCGGTCGTCGCCCTGGCGGACGTGCCGGACCCGGTGTTCGCCGAACAGCTCGTCGGTGCCGGGGTCGCGGTCGACCCCACTGGAGCCGAGGGCCCCGTCACCGCGGTCGCCCCGGTCGACGGCTCGATCGTCAAGCTGCACCCGCACGCGTTCGCCCTGCAGGGTGCGGCGGGGACCGACGTCCTCGTGCACGTCGGCATCGACACGGTGAAGCTCGGGGGCGAGGGCTTCGAGCTGCTCGCGGCCGAGGGCGACACCGTCCGCGCGGGCGACCCCGTCGTGCGGTTCACCCCGTCGGTGATCTCCGCCGCCGGCTACTCCCCCGTCTGCCCGGTGGTGGTGCTCGGCAGCGCGCCGGACTCCGTCGAGCAGTCCACCGTGGGCTCGGTGCTCACCGACGGCGCAACGCTCTTCACGGTCTGACACCGCGCGCAGCGCGGGACCGGCGGTGGAGGTCAGGCGGCCGGGCTGGTCGCCGTGACCTCCATCTGCACGCGGTAGCGGTCCGAGCGGTACCAGGAGCGACTGTGCTCCACGGGCCGGTCGCCGGAGTACGACACCCGGTCGAACTCGAGCACGGGCGCACCCGTCTTCGTCCCGAGCAGGGTCGCGACGTCGTCGGCGACGGGCTTCGCCGCGACGGTCTGCTGTGCGCGGTCGATCGGGGTGTCGTACTCGGTCGCCGCGAGCGAGTACACGGACCCGGACAGATCGTGCTCGAGCAGCCCGGGGAACGCGTCCGCCGAGAGCCACGCGTCGTCGATCGACACCGGTGCCCCGTCGGCCATCCGCAGGCGCTTGAGGTGGTACGCGGTCGCACCGTCCCCCAGGCGCAGCGCGGCCACGGTGTCGGCGGGCGGCACGGTCTCCTCGCGGACGAGCACGACGGTGGTCGGAACGTGCCCGAGCGCCCGCATCTCCTCGGTGAAGGACGCCAGGTGCAGCGTCGACTGCACGGGCCGGTGGGCGACGAAGGTCCCCTTGCCGCGCACGCGCTCCAGGTAGCCCTCGTTGACGAGCTGCCCGAGCGCCTCGCGCACCGTGATCCGCGAGACCCCGTACTCGGCGATGAGCTGCCGCTCCGACGGGATGGCCGCACCGGGGGCGAGCCGGGTCGTCGCGAGGTCGAGCAGGATCCGCCGCAGCTGCTGGTGCTTCGGTTCGGCACCCTCGGTGATGCGGCTCGTCATGCGGGTCCCTCTGCTCCGTCGCTCGGCGTGCTGGTGGTCCAGGTGGTCATGCGCGGACATGACCAGTGGGCCTCACAGTAGCGATTCGATCGGTGTTCGCCAACGTCGTGACAAGATGACGCCCGTGACCACGGTGGTGATCGTCGACGACGAGACGCTCGTCCGCTACGGCTTCGAGCTCATCCTCGGCGCCGCGGCGGACATCGAGGTGCTCGCCACGAGCGGGGACGTGGACGCGGTGGAGACCGTGCGGCGGCACCGACCCGACGTGGTCCTGCTCGACGTGCGGATGCCCCGGGTCAACGGGCTGCAGGTCCTCGCCCAGCTGCGCGAGCTGCCCGAACCGCCGGCCGTCGCGATGCTCACGACGTTCGACACCGACACGCAGGTCGTCGCCGAGGCGATGGACGCCGGTGCGGCCGGCTTCCTCCTCAAGGACACCGACCCCGAGTCGCTCGCCGAGTACGTCCGGGCGCTGGCCCGCGGGGGCATCGTGCTCGCCCCCGGCGTCGACCGCACCCGCCTGTTCGCGCTCCGCCGGAGCGCCGTCCCGCCGGAGCTGTCCGACCGTGAGCACGCCGTCGTGCGACTCGTCGCCGAGGGCGCGAGCAACCCCGAGATCGGCCAGCGCATCGGCGTCAGCACCGGCACCGTGAAGGAGGACGTGCGCGCCCTGCTCGCCGCCTTCGG
Source organism: Curtobacterium sp. AG1037 (assembly GCF_003349855.1). Lineage (NCBI taxonomy): Bacteria > Bacillati > Actinomycetota > Actinomycetes > Micrococcales > Microbacteriaceae > Curtobacterium > Curtobacterium sp. AG1037. Next base: position 300,471 of record NZ_QQAO01000005.1, read on the forward strand.
CGTCACCACGCGCGTCCAGCTCGCGCTCCGCGCGGCCGAGGCCGGACTGCTGGATGGCTGAGACCGCCGGGCGGGTCCGGGCTGCGCTGTCGGGTCTGGACGGGAGGCTCGAGGGACTCGTCGACGCCGGCCTGCGCCGGGCGCGCGCCCGGAAGGCGCCGTGGTGGGTGGTCGACGCCGTGTTCCTGGCGGCTGCGGTCGTCGACGCGGTGCTCGACCTGTCGGGAGCCACGACGACGGAGATCACGCTGTCCCTGGTCGCCGCCGGGGCGCTGGTGCTCCGCCGACGCTTCCCCGTGCTGACCTTCGCGCTCACGATGCCCGGGCTCTTCATCGGCTCCGGGGTCGTCGCAGCGAGCATCGCCCTCTTCACCCTCGGCGAGCGCACGAGTCGACGGTGGCTGATGCTCCTCGCCGCGGTCGTGCAGTTCGTCGGGTTCAGCGGCTTCGTCGTCGGTCCCCCGCAGCAGCTCGACGAGATCGTCGTGTCCACCGTCTACGCGCTCATCTTCGCCCTCGGACCGCTCGCGATCGGCATGCTCGTCCGCACCCGGGCGGTGCTCGTCGACCGCATCGCCGAACTCCGGGCGTCCCGCGCCGAGGAACGTCGTCGGGGCGCCGAGATCGCGCTGTCCCGCGAGCGGGCGCTCCTGGCCCGCGAGATGCACGACGTCGTCTCGCACCAGGTCACGCTCATCGCGGTGCAGGCCGGCGGGATGCAGATGGCCGGACGCGACGACCGGGAGCGCGAGTTCGCGCGGACGATCCGGCAGCTCTGCGTCGTGACCCTGCAGGAGCTCCGCGAGATGGTGCAGGTGCTCCGCGCGTCCGGCGGCACCGACCGCGAGATGGCACCGCAGCCCCTGCTCGGCGACCTCGACCGGCTCATCGCGGCGAGCGGCCTGGAGACCTCGGTCGCGGTCGACCTGCCGGACACCCTGTCGCAGCCGGTGCAGCGCGCCGTCTACCGCTTCGTGCAGGAGGGCCTGACGAACGTCCGGAAGCACGCGCCGGGGGCGAGCGTCCGGATCAGCGGCCGGCTGCACCACGAGCAGGTGCTCGTCGACGTCGTGAACGGGTCGGCGCGTGCCGAGCGACTCGAGCTCCCCGGGTCCGGTCTCGGGCTCATCGGGCTGGGTGAACGCGCGTCGCTGCTCGGCGGTCGGCTCGAGTCCGGGCCCCAGCCGGGGGACGGCTTCGCGCTGCACCTGCGCCTGCCCGTCGAGCACGTCCCGCCGGAGGTCGCGGTCGGAGCACCACCGCGCGGGTGACCGGCGATGGCCGATCGGCCACCCGGGTTCACGCCACCGCCCGATGCCGGAGTGACGACACCTCGGCTGTGATGACACCGTGGCACCCAACACCCTCGTCGCAGCACTCCGCCGGCACCCGGTCTCGACCGCCGTCGCCGTGGCCTCCGTCGTCCTCGTCGTCACCGCACGCATCGCGCACGCCGAGCCGGACTTCCCGCACCACCCGCCCGTCGCCTGGGCCGCCCTCGTGGTCGTCGTGCTCGCCACCCTGCTCGCAGAACGCACCCTCGGATCGCTCCGCACGGTGGCCATCGGCGTGCTCGCTCCCCTGGCCGCCGCCGGGACGACCCTCCTCGCCGTCACGGTCGGCGCCGCCATGGGCGAGGCGCACGCCGAGACCGCGGCGGGCCAGCCGCTCTTCGCCCCCTCGATGGTCGCGACGGCCCTCGTCGGCGCCGCCTCCGCGACGATGCCCGTCGGCCGCCGTCGCCGGATCCGGGCCGTCCTCTGGACGGTCGTCCTGACCCTCGTGCTGTTCGCCGGGCACGGGTCCGACACCGCGCGTGCCCTCGCGACCCTGTTCGGGACCGCAGCCGGCGCGATCGCGGCGCGCCGTGCCTCCCGGCCGGCCCCGGAGCGCCCGCGGACCGCCGCCCGTCCCGCCGTCCAGCCCCGTTCGGTCGTCGTCGCGACGCTCGCGTCGCTCGGTGCCGGCACGCTCGTGACCCTCGTCGTGCCGCAGCCGGACGGCGTGCTCTCGCCGTTCGCGGACGCGATGAGCGACCGGGCGACCGTCCTGGTCGGCATCCTGCTCCTCGCCGCCGCCTGGCTCGTCCACCGCGGCCGTCGGACCGGTGTCGTCCTGGCCGCCGGGCTGCTCGTCGTGCTGACCGCCGTGCTCGCCGACGTGTTCCTCATCGAGCCGATGAGCGAGGGCTTCGTGCAGTGGCGGGGCCTGACCATCGACGAGGTCGAGTGGCAGGTGACGCTGCTCGGCGCCTGGGCCGTGCCCGCCGCCGTGCTGCTGGCCGTCGTGCTCCTGCGCGGCCGGCTCGTCCGGGCCCGCTTCGCCGCGGCGACCCTCGGCGACACGGGCTACCGGGAGATGCTCCGCGACGGGGACGCCGGTACCCTCGGCCACATGGGGACGTGGACCGGCAACGCCACCTGGACCCACCCCGACGGGCTGGGCGCGGTGGCCTACCGCGTGCACGGCGACGTCGCCCTGACGGTCTCCGACCCCGCCTGCGCCGCCCGCGACCGCGCCGAGGTCGTCACCGCCTTCGCCCGAGCCTGCGAGCGGAACGGCTGGACGCCCGCGTTCACGAGCGTCCACGAGTCCGTCCGCACGATCCTCGCCACCGAGGGCTGGGCGTCCTTCCCGGTCGGCGTCGAGTCGGTGCTCGACGTGACGACGTTCGACCTGCGCGGCAAGAAGCGGCAGGACCTCCGGACGGCGTCGAACCGCGCCGACCGCGAGGGCCTGCGCGACGAGTGGACGACCCTGGCCGCGCTCGACCCGGCGATGCGCGCCCAGGTCGAGGCGATCTGCACCCGCTGGGCGGCCGACCGGCGTCTGCCGGAGATGGGCTTCACGCTCGGCGGCTTCCGCGAGCTCGACGACCCCGACGTGCGGCTCCTGCTCGCCGTCACCGCCGACGACCGCGTCACCGCCGTGACCAGCTGGCTGCCCGTGCACGAACACGGCACCCTGACCGGCTACACGCTCGACGTGATGCGCCGCGGCGAGGACGGGATGCCCGGCGTCATGGAGTTCCTCATCGCCCGCACGGCCCTGCGTGCCCGCGAGGCCGGTCTGACCACCATCAGCCTGTCCGGCACGCCGCTCGCGCCGCACACCGACGCCGGCTCCTGGGTCGCCCGCGGGTCCGCGCTGCTCGCCCGGGTGCTCGAGCCGGTGTACGGGTTCCGGTCCCTGCAGCGGTTCAAGGAGAAGTTCGGCGCCCGGCACGAGCCGCTCTGGCTGGTCGTGCCGAGTGCGTTCCAGGCACCCCGGGTGGCCCGGGCCCTGACGAGCGCGTACGTGCCCGGACTCCGCCCGAAGCACCTGTGGGCCCTCCGGCAGGCGCACACCGCCACCGCCGAGCCCGTCGCGCCGGCACCCGTCGGCGCGGGCAGCCGGTGAGCCCGACCGAGTGGCTGCTCGCGACGCCGCTGCAGGCGCCGAACAAGCTCGTCCCGATCGACACGGCCTTCGTCGTCCTCGCCCTCGTGGTGCTGCTGCCGGCGGTCCGGCGGTGGCGTGACCGCGCGGCCTGGCGACGGGTGGCCTGGCGAGCAGGGATCGCCCTCGCCGGCGCCGGACTGGTGCTCGTCGCGTGCTGGTTCACGACCTCGGTCGTCGACCTGTTCGGCGTCGCACTGAGCCCGGTCACACAGATGTGGAGCGCCTTCGCCGGTGCCGCCCTCGCCCTGGCCGTCACCGGGATCGTGCACGGCGGCGGGTGGCGGCGGGCCCTCGCGATCGTGCTCGTCCCCGCGGCGCTCGTCGTGCCCGCGCTCGGGATCAACGTCGAGTTCGCGAAGTACCCGACCCTCGGCACCGTCGTGCAGAGCGACCCCTACCCGACCTACCACGCGGGGGCCCGGTCGACCGCGCACCCGACCCCTGGCGGCCCGACGGCCTCCGCCACCCCGGCGATGCCCGCGTCCGGGCAGATCGTCTCCGCGGACATCCCGGGCACGCGCTCCGGCTTCCACCCCCGGCCGGCGGCGATGTACCTGCCGCCGGCGGCGCTCGTCCCGGACCCGCAGCCACTCCCGGTCGTGATCGCGTTCTCCGGGCAGCCGGGCGCCCCGAGCGACCTGTTCACCGCCGGACAGCTCGCCACGCCCCTCGACGAGTACGCCCGGGCCCACGGCGGTCGAGCGCCCATCGTCGTGTCGGTCGACCAGCTCTCCTCGCCGGGGCTCAACACGATGTGCGTCGACTCCCGACTCGGGAACGTCGACACCTACGTCACGCAGGACGTCCCAGCGTGGATCCTCGCGAACACCCCCGCGACGACCGACCGCAAGGCCTGGGGGCTGACCGGGTTCTCGCAGGGGGCGACCTGCACGATGCAGTTCCTGTCCGGTCACCCGGGTGACTTCGGCGCTGCCCTCGCCGTCTCGAGCGAGCTGCAGCCGATCGACCAGAGCCCGCGGCACAGCGCCGACGAAGCCTTCGGCGGCTCGATCGCGCGGTGGCAGGCCGCGGCGCCGATCGCCCTGCTGCGGCAGAACGGGCTCGCCGGGCACAGCGTGTGGCTCGTCGCGGGGTCGGTGGACGGGGAGTTCACGGCGAACGCGCGGAAGCTCGGCGCTGCTGCGACGGCAGCCGGGGCCCGGGTGTCGGTGTCGAGCGCGCCGGGGAGCGGGCACGACTGGAACACCGTGCAGTGGGCGTTCCGGACGGACGTGACACCGTTCTGCGACGCGCTGTTCGCCCAGTGATCGAACAACCGATATACAACGTTCCAGAAGGCTGGACATCAGTTCCGGTTGCTGCCATCGTGGTCGTGCCCGTTCCGGGCACACCACGAAGGGGGAACGATGAACCGCACACACAAGCACATGCTGGTCGGCCTCGCGCTGACCGTCGGCCTGGTGGCCGGCACCGCCGCGACGGCGACGGCCGCGCCGCTCGAGCAACTCGGGTCCGGTCCTGACGCCGGCGGTGTCGTCCTGTCCACCGCGGACACGACCACGGTCTCGAGGACGACGGGCGTCGGCGGGACAGCCCGCGGCGGCGACGGAGCGTTCTGGCAGTACGGCGTGAGCGGCGGCGACGTCTGGTCGAACTCCTTCCGCGAACGGAGCTGTCACGGCGCGACGGCGGTGGGGAAGAAGACCAAGCGCGTGACGAACGTACCGGGCGGCAGGTACGCCTACGCAGCGACCCCGAAGGCCGGCAGCGGCAACCAGGCGTACTACCACAACTGCTGACACGCAGGGCGGGCGCCCCGGCGGCGCCCGCCCTGCTCGGGGACCGAGGGGAACGCACGTGTCGCACCGGATGCTGCAGCTCGCATACGCCGTGCCCGCCGTCCTCGCGGTCGTGCTCGGCTTCGTCGGGCTGCTCCAGGTCGCGGAGTCCGGCGCGGTCGGTAGCACCGGGACGGTGACGGCCACCGCCGGCGCCGCGACGGGATCCAACGAGCGCGTCGCCGCGGCGCTCGAGCGCGTCGCCCGGACCGAACACGTCACCATCGTCCGCTTCGTCGCCGACCGCGCCTCGCCCGTCGATCGTCGGACGGCGCTCACGACCGGGGCACCCGGGACGCGTGGCGCGACGTGGCTGCGGACCGGCTACCCGGACTTCTCCCGTGGCATGTCCACCCGCGTCGAGCCGATGGCGGCGCTGGTCGAATTCGACCCCACCGGGACCTACGAGCTCGACGGGAGCGACCTCGCCCGGAGTGCGACGGTCGACGCGCTGCGCAGCGTCGGCTACGAGGCGTCGTCGGAGGCGATCCCGCTCGCACGGCGGCTCGGCATGAGCGACCGACTCGACGGGACGCTCGGGCTCGTGGGACTCGTGGTCACCGGCGCGGTCGTCCTGTGCCTGGTCGGGACCGTGGGAGCCCCGCGGCGGTACGCGGTGCAGCAGGCGTTCGGCCGGAGCAGCGGCGCGGTCCTGCTCGGCGAATGCTCCGTCGTGCGAGAACTGCTCCCCCTGATCGGGGTCGCTGTCCCGACGGGAGCCGCCGCGCTCTGGTGGTACAACCGCCTCGCGGACGTGGGCCCGTTCGTGCTGGCGGTCGCGGCGATCGCCGCCGTGCTCCTCCTCCCCGTCATCGCGGCGCACGGCGTCGGCGTCCTGGCCGCGCTCCGCGTGCCGATGGCGGAGGGGGTCCGCGGTGCGCGCCCGACCGCCCCGCTCGTCGCACTCGCCCAAGTTGCGCGGTTCCCGGCGGTGCTCCTGCTCGTCGCCGCGGTGTTCGACCTCGTCGGCGCGACCGCGGTGGCGCGGTCGGGTTCGATGGACCGCGACCTCCGTGCCGCCGGTGCGAGCGTGCAGCTCTGGGTCACGCCGGACCCACGCCCGGTCGACACGCAGGAGTACTGGGACCGCATCGGGGACTTCGCGGCGTCCGCACTCGTGGACGGCGGCGCGATCCTCGCCGCGCCGGTCGAAGTGCCGGTCGGTGCCGCGCGCTCGACCGTCCCGGTGCTGTTCGTGGACGACGGGTACCTCCGGCTCCGGGACGTCCGCGCGACCGACGGCTCGCGTGTCTCGCCCGGCAGCACCCGACCGGCGGTGTGGCTCCCGGACGGGGCGGACCTCGACGGGACGGGGCTCGTCCGGGCGCTTCGAGACTGGGACCTGCGGAACGCCGCAGAGCCGGGCGTGCACCTGTCAGCCGTCCGGCTGGCCGACGGTCCGCTCTACGCCTTCCCGGGCGACGCGACGACCCCGACGTGGCTGGACGACGCCGCGCTGGTCCTCGTACCCGACCCTGCCCGTGTCTTCACACCGGACCAGCTCGGGTCGTGGCTGTCGAGCGGCGACGTCGTCTTCCGCACCCGGGCCGACGCCGAGCGCAGCATCACCCGCGCTGGGATCGGACGCGAGTTCAGTGCCGTCGTCGACGTCGGGCAGGCCGCGGCCGAGGAGGCACGACGCGCGCGCCTCGCCGTCGGCGTCGGGACGGCAGCGGTGGTGAGCGGGCTCGCCGTCGCGGTGTCGCTCTCGGTCCTCGCCACCGCGGCACACCGACGGCGTTCCGGCCGACGGCGCTTCGTGCTCGCCACGGCCGGGGTGTCCGGACTCCGCGCGGACCTGGGGCTGTTCGCGGTCGAGTTCGTCCTCGTGGCCTGCGGAGTCGTCGCCGTCGTCGACACCTGGGTCAGCCGACGTCCGGACGGGACCGGGTTGCACTCCGTGCTGGATCCCGTCGCCCGCGCGGCGGACCCCGCGGCGCTGCTCGCTGCCGCGGTCGTCGTCACCCTGGCCGCCGTCGGAGTGGTCGTCGTCGGCTCGACGGCCCGGACCGTCGTCCGGGAGCGAGGAGCAGGAGCGCGATGATCGAGGTCCAGGACGCGTCGAAGCGCCGCGGCGGTCGGCTGTTGTGGCACGGGTTGTCCTTCCGCGTCGAACCCGGGGAGGTCCTCGCCCTCCGCGGCCCGAGCGGTTCAGGCAAGTCGACCCTGCTCGACTGCGTCGGCCACCTCGACACGCTCGACGCCGGCCGCATCATCCTCGACGGTCGCACCGCCGGTGGGAACGCCAGGCGCGCACGCCACATCCGGCGGGACCTGCTCGGGTACCTGTTCCAGGACTTCGGGCTGGTTCCCGACCTGTCCGTGACGGCGAACATCGACCTGGCGCTCCCCGGTCCACGGCACCGGGTCGGTACGGCGCCGTCGGTCACCGCCGCACTCCGGAGCGTCGGCCTGGACCGCCGCGGTCCGGACCGTGCTCACGAGCTGAGCGGCGGGGAACAACAGCGCGTCGCACTCGCGCGACTGCTCGTGAAGCAGCCCCGCATCGTGCTCGCCGACGAGCCGACGAGCGCGCTCGACGACACGAACGCCGAAGTCGTGCTCACGCACCTGGAGGCGCTGGCTGCGGCCGGCGCTGCGATCGTGGTCGCCACCCACTCCGCCGCGGTCAGCGGCTGGGCAGACAGGAGCCTGACCCTGACGACCGCGGACTGACCCGACGCGCAGGAGACGGGCGACAGGTGCCGAACCCCGACGAACGCGTCAGGCGTTGCGCACGAGCCAGGCGAACTGGTCGTCCGTGAGTGCCCGGTCGGCCCACACCTGGCGCTCCACCCCGTCCGGCAGCGGCGCGGCCGAGCTGCCCTGCCACACGAGCGCGAGTCCAGCCGCCCGCAGCACCGCCGCGGACGCCGGGTTGTTCGTGAGGACCCGGCCCGTCACCGGGACGTGAGCGTCGACCCGGGCCGCCGCGTCGAGGGCCGCTCGGGCGATCTCCTTCGCGTAGCCGTTGCCCCAGGACTCGGGCGCGAGCCGGTAGCCCAGGTTCCAGACGTGGCCGGCGGTCATGTCGACGCCACCGACGCCGACGAACGTGCCGTCGGTCGTCCGGACGGCCCACGAGCCGAGCCCGTGCCGCGCGCGACCACCGATCTTCCGCTGCACCATGTCGATGGTGGACGAGCGGGTCGTGTGCCGCGCCGTCGGCAGGTGCGTCCACGTGCGCGCGTCGGAGAACAGCGCGTGCACGTCGTCGATGTCCGCCGGGGTGAGCGGCGTCAGCACCAGGCGATCCGTCCGGATCTCCTGCGCCGGGGTCAGGAGCTGGTGGGCCATGCACCGATCATCGCCCGCGCCACCGACAACGCGGTGAACACCACGCGACGTCCGCGTGATCCGGCCCGGGCGTGCGGGAACCCGCAGGCGCTCAGTCGAGCAGGAGCGCCGGCTCCTCGATGATCGACGCGATGTCGGCGACGAAGCGCGAGGCCACGTCGCCGTCCACCACGCGGTGGTCGAACGAGGCGCCGATCGTGGTCACCATCCGCGCGCGGACCTCGCCGTCGACGACCCACGGCTTCGGCTTGATCGTGCCCATCGCCACGATCGCGACCTCGCCCGGGTTGAGGATCGGCGTCCCGGTGTCCATGCCGAACACCCCGATGTTGGTGATCGTCACGGTGCCGTCGGCCATCTGCTTCGGCGTGGTCTTGCCGTCGCGGGCCGTCAGGGTCAGCTCCTCGAGCGCCTGGGCGAGCTCGAACAGGGACATGTCCTGCGCGTCCTTGATGTTCGGCACGATGAGCCCGCGCGGGGTCGCCGCGGCGATGCCGAGGTTCACGAAGTGGTGGACGATGATCTCCTGGTCGGTCCAGGTCGAGTTCACCGAACGGTTGCGGCGGACGGCCCAGATCACGGCCTTCGCGAAGACGAGGAGCGGCGAGACCTTCACGCCGGCGAACGTCGGTGACGCCTTCAGACGCTTGACGAACTCCATCGTGCGGGTGGCGTCGACGTCGACGAACAGCGAGACGTGCGGCGCGGTGAACTTCGAGGTGGTCATCGCGGTCGCGATCGCCTTGCGGACGCCCTTCACCGGGATGGTCTCGCGGCGGACGTCGCCCCACTCCGGCGTCTCGATGTTCCGGAAGACGCCGGCCTGCTTGGCGTGCCGGATGACGTCGTCGCGCGTGACCTCGCCGGCGAGCCCGGTGGGCACGACCTCGGTCAGCTCGACGTCGAGGTCCTTCGCGAGCTTGCGGATCGGCGGCTTCGCGAGGACGTTCACGGCGGCGAGGGCCTTGCGCGGGCGCGTGCCCTGGGCGGCGACGGCCTGCGCCGTCGAGTCCTCACCCGGGTCCGACGCGGCCTCGGCAGCCGCCTGCGCGTCCGCACTGGAGGCACGGCTCGCCTCGGCCGCGAGGGCTGCGGCCCGGCGGGCACCCGGCTTGCGACGCGACGGGGACGTGGTCGCCGAGCCGTAGCCGACGAGGACGGCCCCGGAGGACTCGTCGGAGCCGACGACCGTGGCGTGGTCGGCGACCTCGGGGGCCGCCGCGGCGTGACGCGCCGCCGGCGGCGCCGCGGCGGCGGGTGCGGCGGGTGCGGCCGGAGCCGCAGGCGGGGTCTGTGCGGCGGGGGGCTGCGCCACGGGGGCCTGCGCGGCGGGAGCGGGCGCCGGGGTGGACGCGACCACGGGCGAGGTCGGGACGCTGTCGGCGACCGGCGCCGTGCCTCCCGGCTGGACACCGGTGGGTGCACCGGAGGCGACCGACGCGTCGGACTCGACCCGGATGATCGGCTTCCCGACCTCGACCGTGTCGCCCTCGGACACGAGCAGTCCGGTGACGGTGCCGGCGAACGGCGACGGGAGCTCGACGAGGGACTTCGCGGTCTCGATCTCGACGAGGACCTGGTCCACGGCGATCTCGTCCCCGATCGCCACGCGCCACTGCACGATCTCGGCCTCGGTCAGGCCTTCGCCCACGTCGGGCAAGGGGAATTCGGCGGTGGCCACTACGGCTCCTTCGACGGTCAGGACGGTTCTGGTCAGTACGCGAGTGCGCGGTCGACGGCTTCGAGGACCCGGTCGGCGTCGGGCAGGTGCAGGTGTTCGAGCTTCGAGACCGGGAACGGCACGTCGAAGCCGGAGACCCGCAGCGGCGGCGCCTGCATCGTGTAGAAGCAGTGCTCGGCGACGGTCGCGGCGATCTCGCTGCCGACGCTGACGAAGCCGGAGGCCTCTTGTGCGATGACGAGGCGCCCGGTCTTCCGCACCGAGGCGAAGAGCGGCTCCCAGTCGATCGGCGAGATCGAGCGGAGGTCGATGACCTCGCAGCTCGTGCCCTCGGACTCGGCGAGCTCGGCGGCCTGCATGAGCGTCGCCACCATCGCGCCGTGGCCGACGAGGGTGACCTCGCTGCCGGTGCGGGCGACGCGCGTCGTGTGCATCGGGACGTGGCCGCCGATCAGGTCGACCTCGCCCTTCGGCCAGTAGCGGGACTTCGGCTCGAGGAAGATCACCGGGTCCTTCGACGCGATGGCCTCCTGGATCATCCAGTACGCGTCGTTCGGCGTGCTCGGGCTCACCACGCGGAGTCCCGGGGTGTGCGCGAAGTACGCCTCCGGGGACTCCTGGTGGTGCTCGACGGCGCCGATGTGCCCGCCGTAGGGGATGCGGATGACGACCGGCAGCGACATGTGGGCCGGCAGTCGGTTCTGCATCTTCGCGAGCTGCGAGGTGATCTGGTCGAAGCCCGGCCAGACGAAGCCGTCGAACTGGATCTCGACGACCGGGCGGTAGCCGCGCAGGGCGAGCCCGATCGCGGTGCCGATGATGCCGGACTCGGCGAGCGGGGTGTCCCGGACGCGCGCGGCGCCGAACCGCTCCTGCAGGCCCTCGGTGATGCGGAAGACGCCGCCGAGCTGGCCGATGTCCTCGCCCATCAGCAGGACCTTGTCGTCCGCCTGCATCGCCGCGGCGAGCCCGGCGTTGAGCGCCTTCGCCATCGGCAGGTTCGGGGTGGTGTCGCTCGGGACCTCGCCGGCACCGGGGTGGGCGCGGAGCGTGTAGTCGAAGAGCTGCTCGGTGGTGCTCATCAGTGGGAGCCCCCTTCGTAACCGGCCTCGTAGCGTTCGAGCCAGGCCTGCTGGTCGGCGACCGTCGGATGCGGCTCGCGGTACACGTTCTGGAACATGACGTCGATCGACGGCGGGGTCAGGGCGACCGTGCGGCGTCGGACGTCGGCGGCGATGTCCTCGCCCTCCTCGTCGAACACGGCGAGCTGCGCGTCGGTGACGCCGAGGCTGCGGAGGTACGCGGCCGACCGGCTGATCGGGTCGCGGCGGACCCACTCGGCCAGCTCGTCGTCCTCGCGGTAGCGGCTCGGGTCGTCGGAGCTCGTGTGCGCACCGATGCGGTACGTGTCGGCCTCGACGAAGGCGGGACCCTGCCCGCTGCGGGCGTGGTCGGTCGCGACGACGGACGCCGTGTACGAGGCGAGGACGTCGTTGCCGTCGACCCGGACGCTCGGGATGCCGAAGCCGCGGGGGCGGTCGACGAGCGGACTCGGCGACTGCGTGGTCACCGGGACGGAGATCGCCCAGTGGTTGTTCTGCAGGAAGAAGACCACGGGGGCCTTCGTCGAGGCCGCGAAGACGTAGGCCTCGTTGACGTCGCCCTGGCTGGTCGCACCGTCGCCGAAGTAGACGATCGAGCACGAGTCGACGTCGGGGTCACCGGTGCCGACGACGCCGTCGAGCTGCTGGCCGAGCGCGTAGCCCGTCGCGTGCAGCGTCTGCGACCCGATGACGAGGGTCGAGACGTGCGTGTTGCCGCGCTCGTCCGGGTCCCACCCGCCGTGGGTCTGCCCGCGGTACATCGCGATGATCTCCATCGGCTCGACGCCGCGGTGCATCGTGACGGCGTGCTCGCGGTACGACGGGAAGACGTGGTCCTGCGCCCGGAGCGCGAAGACCGAGCCGACCTGCGCGGCCTCCTGTCCGTGGCTCGGCACCCACAGGCCGAGCTGTCCGGTGCGCTGGAGGTTGTGCCCGGCGTGGTCGAACCGCCGGGTGAGGACCATCCGGCGGTGCATCGCCAGCAGGGTCTCCTGCGGGATCGCCCGGGCAGCGGCGGCGTACTCGGCGTTCTCGTCGGTCTCCACGAACCGGCCCTCGGGGTCGAGGAGCCGGACGGTGGTCGACTCGGGTGCCGCGGCGCGGAATGACATGCCGGTCAGCGTAGCGGGCGGTCCGAGGGGGCCATCTGGAGGTCCTCCACAAGCGAGGCCGCTGTTTCGAGGAGCGTTTCCACAGCCTCGTGCTCGCCGATGGAGATGCGGATCCCCTCGTTCCCGAAGGCCCGAACGATGATCCCCGCGCGGTCGAAGGCATCGGCCGCATGTGCGGTGCGTTCCCCGGTCGGCAACCAGACGAAGTTGCCCTGCGCGTCCGGCACGTCCCAGCCCTGGTCGCGGAGCGCGGCGACGATCCGGTCGCGGGACTGCGCGAGCTCGGCGACGCGCTCGAGCAGTTCGTCCTCGCGCTCCAGGCTCGCGAGCGCGGCCGCCTGTCCCTGCGCGGTCACGGACAGCGGGATGGCGCACGCGCGGACGGCGTCGAGCACGTACGCCGGGCCGAGGGCGTAGCCGACGCGCAGACCCGCGAGGCCGTACGCCTTCGAGAACGTCCGCAGCACGACGAGGTTCGGGTACCGCTCGAGCAGCGGAGCGCCCCGGACGGCGGTCGGCTCGGTCACGAACTCGGCGTAGGCCTCGTCGAGCACCACGAGCACCGACGACGGCACCCGCGCCATGAAGGCGTCGAACTCGGCGGCGGTCACGACCGGTCCGGTGGGGTTGTTCGGGGAGCAGACGATCACCATGCGCGTGCGCTCGGTCACGGCGGCGGCCATCGCGTCGAGGTCGTGCCCGCCGTCCGGCCGGTTCGGGACCTGCACGCTCGTGGCGCCGGCGACCGTGACGACGCCCGGGTAGGCCTCGAACGAGCGCCACGCGTAGACGACCTCGTCGCCGGGCGCGCTCACGGCGCGGGCGAGCTCGTGCAGGATCGCGACGCTCCCCGGGGCGACGTGCACCTGGTCCGGGGTCAGGCCGAACCGGTTCGCGAGCACCGCGCGGACGGCGAGGGCGCTGGCGTCCGGGTAGCGGTTGAACGCCGTCTGGGCCTGGACCGCCTCGACGACGCCGGGCAGCGGCGGGAAGGGGTTCTCGTTGCTCGAGAGCTTGAAGGCGTCCGCGGCGGCCTGCCGACCCTGCTGGTACGCGGGGAGGACCGCGATCTCGGGCCGGATGTGCACGCGCGTGTCAGTCACGCAGACAGCGTAACCGCGTGTCGGTCACGCAGACGGCGTGACCACCGACTCAGCGGAACCGGCGGTGCCGCCGGGCATCATGGCGGCATGCGATTCCTCGTCCGCCTCGTCGTCAACGCCGTCGCGCTCTGGCTCACGACCCTGATCGTGAGCGGTGTCACGGTCGTCCCGTTCGGCACCGGCGACACCACCGCCGTCGTGCTGACGTTCCTGCTCGTGGCGTTCGTGTTCGGCCTGGTGAACGCCGTCGTCGGCACGATCATCCGGGTCGTCGCGTTCCCGCTCTACGTCCTGACGCTCGGGCTCATCTCGCTCGTCGTGAACGCCGTCCTGCTGCTCATCGTCGCCGGGATCTCCGACGCGATGGGCTTCGGGCTGCAGGTCGAGTCGTTCGGCTGGGGCATCGTGGGTGCCTTCGTCCTCGCCGTGTTCTCGTGGCTGATCGGCCTGTTCGTGCGCCCCGCGCTCGACCGGCGCCGTCGGTGACGCGGGCCGGGCGACCGACCGGCACCGTGCCTCCAGGCCGGTGACCGTCGCGCACACGCGCCGCGACCCGTCATGATGAGCACATGACCGAGGACGGCCCAGCACCCTTCCGCGTGTCGTTCGTCTGCAGCGGGAACATCTGCCGATCGCCGATGGCGGGCATCGTCTTCGCGCAGATCGCGGCGGACGCGGGGATGTCCGACCGGTTCCACGTGGAGTCGGCCGGGACCGGGGACTGGCACGTCGGAGAGCCCGCGGACGAGCGCACGATCGCGGCGCTCGCAGCGCGCGGATACGATGGCAGCAGGCATCGCGCCCGCCAGTTCGACCCGGACCGGTTCCCGGACCTCGACCTGGTGGTCGCACTCGACCGATCCCACGAACGCGTCCTGCGCTCATGGGCACCGACCATGGACGACGCCGCCAAGGTGACGCTCCTGTTGCGGTACGACGACGCCTGGCCCCAGCAGACCGACGTACCGGATCCGTACTACGCGGACCGGCACGAGTTCGACCGAGTGCTCTCGACCGTCGAGCGGGCCTGCCGGGCGCTCTTCCGACAACTCGAACCGGCAGTCCGTCAGGGAGCCCCATGACCCCCCTTCCCCCGCAGCCGATCAGCCCGCTCGACGGGCGGTACTACCCGGTCGTGCACACGGTGGGCGAGCACCTCTCCGAGGCCGGCCTGAACCGTGCGCGCGTCGTGGTCGAGGTGGAGTGGCTCGTGTTCCTGACCGACCACGCCATGTTCACGACCTCGCCGCTGAGCGTCGACGACAAGGCCGCGCTCCGTCGGGTCGTCGAGACCTTCGGGCAGCAGGAGATCGCCGAGCTCGCCGAGATCGAGGCGACGACCCGTCACGACGTCAAGGCGGTCGAGTACTTCGTGCGCCGTCGCCTGTCCGACCTCGGGCTCGACGCCATCGCCGAACTGACGCACTTCGCGTGCACGAGCGAGGACGTCAACAACCTGTCCTACGCGCTCACCGTCCGGGACACCGTCGAGCAGGTGTGGCTGCCGGCCTACCGCTCCGTGATCGCGACGCTGCGCACGATGGCAGAAGAGCTCAAGGCCGTGCCGATGCTGTCCCACACCCACGGGCAGCCGGCCACCCCGACCACGCTCGGCAAGGAGCTCGCGGTCGTCGTCTACCGGCTCGAGCGCGTCCTCGCCCAGATCGAGGGCGGCGAGTACCTCGGCAAGTTCTCCGGCGCGACCGGCACGTTCTCGGCGCACCTGGCCGCGGACCCCGAGGCCGACTGGCCCGCCCTGTCGAAGGAGTTCGTCGAGGGCCTCGGCCTGACGTGGAACCCGCTCACGACGCAGATCGAGTCGCACGACTGGCAGGCCGAGCTGTACGACCGGGTCCGGCACGCGAACCGCATCCTGCACAACCTGGCGACGGACGTGTGGACCTACATCTCGATGGGGTACTTCACGCAGATCCCGGTCGCGGGCGCCACGGGCTCGTCGACCATGCCGCACAAGATCAACCCGATCCGGTTCGAGAACGCCGAGGCGAACCTCGAGATCTCGTCGGCGCTGTTCTCCACGCTGTCCGAGACGCTCGTCACGAGCCGCCTGCAGCGCGACCTCACCGACTCCACCACGCAGCGGAACATCGGCGTCGCGTTCGGGCACTCGCTGCTCGCGCTCGACAACCTGCGCCGCGGCCTGGGCGAGATCGCCGTGAACCAGGTGCGGCTGGCCGAGGACCTCGACCACAACTGGGAGGTGCTGGGCGAGGCGGTCCAGACGGTCATCCGGGCCGAGGTCACCGCGGGGCAGTCGAACATCGAGGACCCCTACGCGATGCTCAAGGAACTCACCCGGGGCAAGCGGATCGGCCAGGACGAGCTCGTGGCCTTCGTGAACGGCCTCGACATATCGTCCGGCGCCAAGGCGCGGCTGACGGCCCTGACGCCGGCGACGTACACGGGCCTGGCGGACGAGCTGGTCGACCACCTGGAGGTCTGAGACCCGGGCTCGGGCAGGCCCGGTCCGGTCCGGTCCGGTCCGCAAGACGCAACCTCGGCGGCTCCTCGCAGCGGTACTCCGCTGCGAGGAGCCGCCTTCGTTGCGTCGCGCGAGTGGCGGGACGCCACGACCGGACTGGAGGCACGGTGCCGGTCCGGTGCGCGCCTCACCCGCCCCGGGTGGTGACGTCGCGTGCCTCCGCGACCAGCGCCTCCAGGACGGTCCGGACCGCGGGCCGGACCGCGCGGTCCGGCCGCACGAGCGCCTCGATGCGGCGTCCGGCGCGGACCGCGCCGAGCTCCGCCAGGTGGAAGCGACCGGCTGCTCGGGTGCCCGACGTGTACCGCGGGACCAGGGCGACGCCGTGCCCGGCCGCGACGAGGTTCTCGATGACCGGCAGGTGGATCGTGCGGAAGCCGACGTCGGGCGGGGTGTCGGTCGCGGCGGCCATGGCCGTCAGGACGCGGTCGATCGGGTAGCCCTCGGGGACGCCGATCCAGGGTTCGCCGACGACCTCGTCGATCCGTACCCGGTCGCGGTCGGCGAGGCGGTGCCCGAGCGGCAGCGCCACGTCGAGCGGCTCGCGCAGCAGCGGGACCGTCTCGAGTCGTTCGCGCCCGGCGGGCGGCGCACCGTCCGGCCGGTGCCCGATGACGACGTCGTGGTCGGCGGTGAGCGGCCCGAAGGCGTCCTCGTCGACGTCGACGTCCACCAGGACCAGGTCGATCGCGGGGTGGTCCCGCATGCGCGTGAGCAGCCCGGGCAGCAGGAGTTCCGCGGCCGAGGGGAACACCGCGAGGTCGACGCGGCCGACCGTGCCGCCGAGGTGTTCCTGCCACGCGGCGTCCAGCTCCGCGACGGCCGTTGCGACGCCGTCCGCCAGGCGCGCGAGCACCCGGCCGTGCTCCGTCAACCGGACGCCCCGGCCGGCGCGCTCGACCAGCGGCACGCCGACCTGGCGCTCGAGGGTGCGGAGCTGTTGCGAGACCGCGCTCGGGGTCCGGTGCGTGGCCGTGGCGACCGCCGTCACGCTCCCCCGCCCGGCGAGCTCCCGGAGCACGGCGAGGAGCTGCACGTCGAAGCCGACCATGAAGCGAGGCTACAACGTCGATGCGGAACTCTGCGCTGGTGCTGCACGGTCGGCACGCGCGACGATCGGGAGGTGCGCTCTCGTGACCGACTCCTCGCCGTCCTGGTCGCCGTCGTCTGGGGACTGAACTTCCCCGCGACGGCGCTCGCCCTCGAGCACTTCCCGCCGTTCCTGCTCGCCGCCGTCCGGTTCACGCTGCTGGCCGTGCCGACGGTGCTGTTCGTCCCGCGGCCGAGGATGCCGTTCGGACGGCTGCTGCTCGTCGGTACCGGCCTCGGGGTGCTCCAGTTCGCGTTCCTGTACCTCGGCATGGCGGCCGGGCTGCCGTCCGGGCTGGCCTCGCTCGTGCTGCAGGCGTCGGCGCCGTTCACGGTCGTGCTCGCCGGGGTGTTCCTGCGCGAGGGGCTGACCGGACGACAGGTGGTCGGCGTGACGACCGCGGTCGCAGCACTCGCGGCGATCGCGGTCCACCGTGCCCAGGCCGCGGCGCTCGTGCCGGTCGTGCTCGCGCTGTGCGGCGCGCTCGGTTGGGCGATCGGCAACGTGGCCACCCGCCGCGCCGGTCCGGTCAACCCGCTGCACCTGACGCTGTGGTGGTCGATCGTGCCGCCGGTGCCGATGGCCGTCCTCGCACTCGTCGTCGAGGGACCCGAGCGCGTCGGCACAGCCCTCGGCACGGCCTTCACCGCGGCGGCGCTCCCCGCGGACCTCGGGCTGCTCTACATCGTGCTCGTCGCGTCGCTGGTCGGGTACGGCATCTGGTCACGCCTGCTCGGTACCTACCCGTCGAGCACGGTCGCGCCGTTCTCGATGCTCGTCCCCGTGGTCGGCGTGCTCGCGTCGTGGGTGGCCTTCGGTGAGGTCCCCGACGTGGTCGAGGTGGTCGCCGGCGCGGTGGTGGTCGCGGCGGTGCTCTGGTCGTCCCGGACGCCCCGGGTCGCGGCGGTGCTCTGGTCGTCCCGGACGCCCCGGGTCGTGCCGACGACGGAGACCGTGGCGGTGCCGCCGCACTCGGAACCCGCGGCGGTCGCCGGACCCGAGCCGCTGTCGGTCAGCCCCGGTGCTGACGGCGCTCGGCGATGATCCCGGCGAGCGCCCCGCGCAGGTCGGGGTGGCGGAACTCGTAGCCCGCCGCGAGCAGCCGGGTCGGCACCGCCCACCGGCTCTTCAGGACGAGTTCGGTCTCGGTGCGGATCGCGAACGACCCGAGCTCGAGCATCCAGCGCCAGGTCGGGATGCCGATGCGGCGCCCGACGGCATCGCGGATGGTCGCCATCACGGTGCGGTTGTCCGACGGCTCGGGGCTCGACACGTTCACCGGACCCTCGATCTCCGGGTGGTCCCGCACGAACCGGACGATCCCGACGACATCGGCGACGTGTACCCAGCTGAAGCGCTGCCGCCCGTGGGTGTGCCGGTCGTGGTGGTACGTCCCGGCGCGCAGTCGGGAGCGTGTCGGGAACCACGGGCCGTCGTACTGCGGTCCGCCGAGGCCCGCCTGCGCGAGTCGGAGGAGCGGGACCAGGGCGCTGCCGTCGCCGAACACGATCGCCATGCGCAGCGCGACCCGACGGGTGGCGGGCAGGTCGGCGTCGAAGAACGCGCGCTCCCACGCCCGGGCCACCGAGACCGAGAAGCCCTCGCCGAGCTCACCCGTGTCCTCGTCCTGCGGACGGTCGTCGGCGTGCCGGTAGATCGTGGCGGTGGATGCGTTCAGCCAGAGCGGCGGCGGGTGCTCGGCGGTCCGGATCGCCTCGGCCAGCTCGAGCGTCGTGTCGACCCGCGACCGCAGGATCTCCGCGCGGTTGCGGCGGCCGTAGCGGCAGTCGACGCTCTTGCCCGCCATGTTCACGACGAGCGCGGCGCCGTCCACGAGCTCGCGGATGCGCATGGTGTTGCCCCACACGGCGTCGCCGGAGCGTCCGACCGTGACGACCTCGTAGCCCTCGTCGCGGAAGGCGTCCTGCAGGTACCGCCCCACGAAGCCGCTCGCCCCCGCGATGACCACCCTCGGCTGCTCCGGTGCCATCAGCCATCCCCTCGTCGACCGGTGTCGGGCTCGACCGCGTAGCGGAACGTCCCCTCGTACCGGTACAGCGTGCCGAGCACCGGCGCGTGGAGCACCAGGGACACGCGCTGCACGTCGGCATCGTCATCGAATCGTTCCACGAGCGTCACACGCGGCGCGACGCGGGCCGGGACGACCAGGTCGCGCCCGAACGCCCGCAACGACACCCGGGTGGAGACCAGCCGGAGCGCACCCGCCCCCGGCCCGGTCGCGTCGACCTCGGCGCGCAGCAGCGCACTGAGACGCCCGCGGCGCCCGAGGTGGTCGACCAGCCCGTCCGGTCCGGCGGCGATCGCGTCCACCATCGTGCGGGACCCGGAGCGGAACCGGAAGGTGCGGCGCGCGACCACGGCGATCTGAGCCTGCCGGCCGTCCGCAGCCCCGCGACCGACGCGAGCCGGGCGGTTCTCGACCGTGAACGGGACGTCCCGCTCCCAGACCGGGAACAGCACCCCCTCGTGGGCGAGGCACGCGAGGACCGGCCACAGCCAGCGTCGCGGTGTGCCGACCACGGCGAAGACGCCCTCGCCGCGACCGACGTCACCGGCCGGGACCGGACCGAAGTACGTGCGGAGCCGCGGGTGCAGCCGGGCCAGCACGTCGGGCGGGATCGTCAGCTGCCACGGCGACACGGTCACGTGCCGAGCCTGGCACGTCGTCGGTGCGACTGCCTACGATCGAGGGCATGGGTCACGACCACGGGCACACGCACGGACACGCCTCCGAGCGGGCACTCCTGGTCGCGTTCTGCATCTCGGCGGGCATCCTGCTGGCCGAGGTCGTCGGGGCGGTGCTGACCGGGTCGCTCGCACTGCTCGTCGACGCCGGGCACATGGTCGTCGACACGGGCGGTCTCGGCATCGGACTCGTCGCGACGCGGCTCGCCCGGCGCTCCCCCACCGCCCAGCGGACCTGGGGGTACCAGCGGGCCGAGGTGCTCGGGGCGACGGCGCAGGCGGCGATCCTGCTCGCGGTCGGCGTCTACGTGGTGATCTCCGCGGTCCAGCGGCTGTTCGTCCCGGCCGAGGTGCACGCCGGACCGCTCCTGGTGTTCGGCGTCGTCGGACTCGTCGGGAACCTGGTGGCGTACGCGGTGCTGCTCCGGGCCTCCGGCGAGGGGTTCACGTCCCGCGCCGCACGACTCGAGGTCCTGAACGACACGCTCGGCTCGGTCGCGGTGATCGCCGCGGCCGTCGTCCTCGGGCTGACGGGGTGGCAACGGGCGGACTCCGTCGCCGCGATCCTGATCGGGCTGCTCATCCTGCCGCGCGCGGTCCGGCTGCTGCGGGAGACCGCGAACGTCCTGCTCGAGTCGACGCCTCCAGGGCTCGACCTGGACGACGTGCGCGCGCACATCCTGGAGCTCGACCACGTCATCGCGGTGCACGACCTGCACGCGACGCTCGTCGCGACCGGGGTGCCGAACCTGACGGCGCACGTCGTCGTGGACGACCACTGCTTCTCGACGGCGCACGCACCGCGAATCCTCGACGCGTTGCAGCAGTGCGTCGCGGAGCACTTCGACGTGCCGGTCGAGCACTCGACGTTCCAGCTCGAGCCGGTGTCGCACCGGCGGCACGAGCACGAGGTGCACGCGTAGGACGTGCCGGTGTCGGTCGGCGTCAGCAGCCGTCGTCGCGGGTCGGGTAGGCGGTGATCACCCGGTCGGTGGTCGCCGAGACGATGACCGTGACGAAGGGCTCGTCGTCGGGCCGGGAGCCGTCGTCGAAGCGGACCGGTGCGGCGAAGCAGACCTTGCCGTCGCCGGCGTCCACCGGGTACCCGTCCCGCGGGGAACCGAGTGCGGTCTGCACCGCGGTGAGCATCGCGTCGTCCCAGTCCCGGCTGCCGTGTCCGGCGACGACGTCCTGCCAGTCGCGGGTGTGCCGGACGCGGATGTGCTCGTAGCCCTGGGCCGACGTCCCGCACTGCAGGACGACCTCGCCGAGCGCGGCCGTCTCGTAGCGTGCGACGACCTGGCGGCTGCTCGACCGGCACTGGTCGAGCACGTCGGCGCCGGGCAGGTCGGGGCCCTCGCGCGGGATCGTGACGGTGACCTCGTCGGGGGCCTCCGCCGCGCCGGTGGCGGTCGTCGCGGTGGGTCCGCTGCCGGGGGCCGGGTCGTCCCCGCTCCGCTCGGTCGTCAGCACGACCCCGGCGGCGACCAGGCCGCCGGCGATGACCGCGGCGAGGCCGGCGAGGGCTGGTCGTGTGCGCTTCCGGGCCATGCCCCCAGTATGCCGGGCCGCCCGGCGCCGGCGGGGCCCGTGCGGCTGCGTCCTACTCGGCGTTGGCCGCCAGCCGGACACCCGCCACCAGGGCGAGCACGACCACGAAGACCACGTAACCGAGCAGCACCGGTAGCGTCGGGACCACGAGGAGCGCCGCGCCGACCGCCACCACCGGGACCGTGAGCCCCGCGTAGGCGATCAGGAACGTCGCCGCCAGCACACCGCCGCGCTGCTCGGGGCCGACGAGGGACCCGGCACGGGCGATCGACGCGCGGAACAGCAGCCCCACGCCCGCTCCGGCGACGACCCCGCCACCGATGAACCCGCCGACCTGCAGCACGACGGCGGCGACCGCGAGGACCGCGAGCCCGACGACCAGGAGCACCAGCCCGAGCTGGACCTGCCGACGCTGCGCGAGCCGGGCGAAGACGATCTGCGACACCGCGCTCGCCGCGAACACCCCGAACGTGGTCGCCCCGGCCGCGAGCCGGTCGGTCACGTGGAACGTCGTCGCGAGGAAGGTCGGCGCCACCGAGGTGAAGAGCCCCTGCACCGCGAGCGCCGCGAACGCTGCGGTCCCGGCCGCCCAGAACGCCCCGGCCTGCCCGGCAGGTGCCTGCATCCGCTGCGGACGGTACGGCACCGGCTGCTCGGGACGGTCGACGGTCTCGGGCGCCGCGAGCACCACGACGAACGCGACCACCAGCGCCACGACGAACACGACGTACGGCACGACCAGCGGCTGACCGACGAACTCGGCGAGCGCTCCGCCGAGGAGCGCCCCGAGCGACAGCCCGCCGAGGTTCACCGCCCCCGCCGCCACGCTCGCGCCCTTCGCGGACGCGTCCGACCCGGTGGCCCGGACGCGGAGCTCGCCGAGGTGCGCGGTGGCCGTCGCGGTGAGGAGCCCCACCCCGAAGCCGGTCACGAGCCGGGCCACGAGCAGCCCGGCGACGTCGTCCCACAGCAGGAACAGCACCGCGGCGACGAGTTCGAGCGCCACGGACACCAGCACGAGGGGGCGGCGTCCGTGCACGTCGCTGAGGTGCCCGGCGAGGAACAGCGACGCCACGACACCGACCCCGTAGGCCGCGAAGACCACGGTCGTGGTGAAGGTCGGGAAGCCGTCCCGCGCCTGGTAGATCACGTAGAGCGGGGCCGGGACGGTCGCGAAGGCCATGACCGCCAGGAACGCGAACGCGACGGCCCAGAAGCCGAAGCCGTGCCGGCGCCGGGTGTGCGCGCGGCGGCCCCGAGGGGCCGGGACCCGATCGGCAGCGGCGGTGGGAGCGGGAGCGGTGGTCGAGGACATGCCTCGATGGTCGTCCCGCGAGCGGCATCGAGTCCAACGGTTCTCCTTGATGGCCGCCATCGACCTGGTCGATACTCGTCGGGTGGAGACCCGCCTGCTCGAACAGTTCGTCGCCGTGGCTGCCGAGGGCAGCGTGACCCGTGCCGCCGAGCGCCTGTGGGCCGCGCAGTCGACCGTCTCGGCGGGCATCGCGTCGCTCGAACGCTCGCTCGGCGTCCGGCTGTTCGACCGGACGGGCCGCCGGACCATCCTCACCGCCGCGGGCGAGGACCTGCTCCCCCACGCCCGGGCCGTCCTCGACGCCCTCGACCGGATGCGCGACCTCGCCACCCTGGACGACGCCGACCTGCGCGGACGGGTCCGGCTCGGGATCTTCACGAGCATGGACATCGTCGACCTCACCGGGGTGCTCCGTCGGTTCCGGCAGCGCCACCCGCTCGTCGCGGTGGAGCTCATGACGTCGCCGACCGGGACGACCGGGCTCGTCCACGACCTGGTGGCCGGACGACTCGACCTCGCCTACACGGGGTTGCCCGCGGTGCCGCCGGGCATCACGGTCGAGCCGCTGCGGGAGATGCCGTTCCGCGTGTTCGTGGCGTCCGACCACCCGCTCGCGGGAAGGACCTCCGTCGGGCTCGCCGAGCTCGCCGGTGAGCCGTTCATCGACACGGCGCACGGGTTCGGCAACCGGATCATCCTGGACACTGCCCTCGACCGGCTCGGGATCCGGCGACGGATCGTCGCGGAGATGAACGACATGCCCGCCGTGGTGCGGTTCGCGACCGCCGGGCTCGGTGTCGGGGTCGTGCCGGACTCCGGCGTGCAGCACGACGGCGCGGTCCTGGAGCTCGAGGACGACGTCGCGCCACTGCGGATCGGGCTGGCGATGCGGACCGACCCGGAACCCAACCGCGCGACGCGGGCGCTGGCCCGCGACGTCGTTGCGGCCCGGCGGGCGGCCTGACGGGACCCACCGACGGACTGGAGGCACGGGGCGGGGCCCGCCACGTGCCTCCAGGCCGTCAGTCCCCCCAGACCTCCCCGACGATCGCGGGCAGGAGCCCGTTCGTCGGGAAGTTCGACTGGTCGATGACCAACCAGGTGTCCCCGCGGACGTACGTCGTGCGCGCCCAGTCCGTGCCGTACTGGGGGTCGCTCCGCACGGCGCGACACGTCCGGATGCCGTCGCGCTCGTCGCAGGTCGGCGACCAGCCCTGGAACGTCGTCCGCTCCAGCTCGGCCATCTGCTCGGGCGTTCCCGTGCCGAGCGTCACGGCCAGCCCTGTGATGTCCGCCTGGGAGTCACGCCAGAGGCAGTACAGGGTGGTCGGCCCGGCGAGCGGATCCCGCCTCGTCGAATCCTTCTCCGCCTGGATCTGGTTCGCGGCGGGACTCCCCGGGTCGGGGAACACCTGCATCAAAGGCGCGTCGCCGAACAGGCGGTCGTATTCCGACGCCGGCACGATCGCCCGGCAGTCGGTCGGGACGGACGCCACCGTGTCCGGGGTCGACGTCGGCCGGGGTGTCGGCCGGCCGGTGATCGGCGCCGAGCTCGGGGTCGTCGCGGACGGCGCCGGCTCGGGCTGCTGCGTCTGCGCGGGCGCTGCCGCCGGACGGTCCTGTTGCGTGAGCGTCAACGCGACCGCACCGGTCGCCGTGCCGAGCGCGAGCAGCGCCACGACGCCGACGACGATGCCGGACCGTCCGCGTCGCCGGGCCGGCCGCGGGGTGGCGCGTTCGAGGACGTGCTGCTTCATCGAGACGAGCATGCGCTGCAGGTCGTCTCCCTCAGGGGGTTCAGTGTTCATCGTGCATCACCACCTTCTTGAGTCGACGCCGTTTCGGGAGACGCGTTGGGTGACCGCGCCGACGGACAGACCGAGGAGTTCCGCGGCCTCGGCGTACGAGTGCCCCTCGAGCAGGCACAGCTCGCAGATGCGCCGGTCGAGTTCGGGCAACGCCGCGATCTCGGCGCGCACCCAGCGGAGCGTCTCGGCGGCCTCCCCGTGGTCGGACGGGGTCGCCAGGGTCTCGGGCAGCTCGTCGGCGCGGTGCTTGGTGCGCTTCCGTCCCGCGTTGAACGCCAGGTTGCGGCACACCACGAGCAGCCACGGCAGCACCGTGTCCGCCGGGAGTTCGAGCGTCGCCGAGCGCTGCCAGAGCGTCAGGAAGGCGTCCTGCACGACCTCCTCGACGTCCTGCCGGTCATCCGCGAGCGCCCAGGTGTACCGGGTGAGGGTCGCGGCGTAGCGGTCGAACGCGCGGGCGAGCGCGCCACGGTCGCCCGTGGCCATCGCCCGGACGAGCATCGCGTCCGTCTCCGTGGTCACGTCCACACCCCACCTCCCTCACCCTGGAGATGTCGGCAGGACCCGCGGTCCTGACAGGACCGTTCACGATTCGTGACCTCGGGCGTGTCGTGCCTGCGTCAGCCGCGGGCCCCGGGCCGGGCGGGCTGGGCGGACGTCAGTGGAAGTCGTCGCCCTCGACGCGTTCACCGGGGGCCTTGTGCCCACCGAGCATGTCGTTGTCGTCCTGGTCGCTCGACGACGCGAGCTGCAGCATCGCGAGGACCACCACGACGACGATGAAGGCGATGCCGAGGAAGACCAGGGCGAGCACGAACTCCCGCGTCGAGAACAGCACGACGAGGCCGATGAACACGGCGACGATCGCGGAGATCACGAGGAGCTCCGCCGGACGGAGACGGTCGCGACGGCTGGGGGCGTTCATGCGTGGGGTGCTCCGTCCGGGGCTGCGGTCGGCGCCGCCGTTCCCCACTTGTGCGAGAGTCCGGCGATCACGTGGAAGACCGCCGCGATGGCGAGGTAGGCGCCGAGCAGGCCGACGAGGACGATCGAGGCGTCGAGGGTGCCCGACACCTTCTCGATGCCGCCGAGCCGCTGCGAGTAGTCCGGCGGGGTGAGCAGGAAGGCGACGGCCAGCAGCAGGGTCAGGCCGCCGATGGTCGTCCAGTCCCGGGCGAACGGGGACCGGCCCCGTGCCCGCAGCCCCTGCGTGAGCTCGAGCGCCCCGGTCAGCACCGCCCAGGCCACGACGACCGCGATGAACGCCGGCAGACCGAGGCCGCTCGTCACGAAGGCCGCGACCGCGGCGACGACGTCGATGCCCGCGTGCACCAGTGTCGTCCGCCGGGATCGGGGATCGTCCGTCAACCGCCGGGTCCCCGCGACCGCGAGGACGACCGCGTCGACGAGGACCACCACGCCGAACAGCACGAGTCCGTACCCGGCGGCGTGGTTGGCGGAGAAGGTGATGACGACGGCCACGACTGCGGCTGGGACGGCCCGGAGGACGGGGATCGGCCAGTACCGCGCGCGCTTGTCGGCGTCGTCGACGGAGTCGGACACGAGACCTCTTTCGGGCATGCGGGTGGTGGCCCAATCGTACCGCCGTGCCCGCTGCGAGCCGACCGGACGGCGGCGGCCGGCGCTGAGGGAGCACCGAGCCGCCGCACTCCGGCCACCAGCCGGTCAGCCCCGTCAGCCGCCGGCCGGGTCCGTCGTGTCCGTGCGCGCCCTGCGGCGTCGGACCGCCCACCAGCCCGTACCGCCGAGCGCCGTCACCGCCGCACCGACGAGCGCGAGCAGACCGAGGCCGGACGAACCGGTGTACGCGAGCGACCCGCCACGCCCTGGTCCGGATCCGGGTCCGCGTCCGCCGGTGCCGGGTCCTGCTGTGTCCGTGGCCGGTACGGGTGTGGGCGAGGCGCCCGTCCCGCCGCCGCCGTCGCCGTCGGCGCCCCCGTCTCCGTCGCCGGGGTCGACCACCCCGACCGCGACGCCGGGTGACGGGTCGCCCCCGTCCGGGTCGGACGGCGAGGTCGCCGTCGCGACGTTGACCACGTCGGAACCGTCCCCGCGGTAGGTCTCGTCGAGGACCGTCCGGATCGTGAAGGTACGACGCTCCCCCGGCGCGAGGGTGTCCGCCGACCGGCACGTCACGAGCTGTCCGTCCGCCGTGCAGTCGTCGTCCGACCCGATGAAGCGCACGGCGGCGGGCAACTCGTCCGTGACGCCCACACGCTCGGCGTCGACGCTCCCGTCGTTCCGGGCGGTGAGCGCGTAGGTGAGCGCATCGCCCGGGCGGACGTCGGTCGCGGGCTCGACGGACTTCTCGGTGCCGAGCCGCGCGACGGGTCCCGGTCCGGGTCCGTCGTCGTCCCGGACACGCGTCTCGGCCACCGAGACGTTGTCGTCGACGAAGGTGTCGGCGAGCCCCGACGCCGGTTCGAGCACCGCACGGCTCGTCAGGGTGCCGGTCGCGTCGTCCGGGACCGTGCCGGTCACGGTGACCACCGCACCGGCACCCCGTGGGAGCCCGAGGTCGGTGGACACCGCACCCGTCCCGCTGCCGGCGCCGCACGTGCCGCCGTCGACCCCACGACACGTCCAGGAGACGTCCCGCAGCCCTGCCGGCACGTCGACCGTCAGGCGGCTCGGATCGGATGCACTCGGCCCGGCATCGCGCGCGACGACGTCCCAGCGGACCTGCTCGCCCGCGGTGACCTCCGGTGCCAGGTCCTGGTCGACGGCGAGGTCGACCGGCACCTGCACCCGGAGCTCGTCGACCTCGTGCACGTCGACGTAGCTGCCGGTCGACGCCGCGAACCCGAGCCGCAGCGTCGGCGGCAGCGGCGCCTGGCCGTCGCCGTGGAGCGGCACCTGGTCGAGGACGGTCCGGAGCGCACCGGCCTCGGTCTCGAGCCGGACCGTGAGCGCGAGGCCGCCGTCGTCCTGCGGCAGCAGCGTCACCCGTACGGTCCGGGGCTCGGGTCCGTCGGTCTGGACACCGCGCGGGACGTCGGTGCCGGCGACGTACCGGTAGCCGTCGAGTCCGTCGCCCGATCCGCGGACCACCACCGAGTCCGGCGCGGCGCCGGGGCCGGACAGGTTGAGCGGCAGCGAGAAGTTGCCGTACCGGTCGATGGCGACGCCGGCGAAGGCCCCGGGCAGTCCGGGCAGGTCGCAGGGGTGATCCCCACCCTGGGTCTCGTGGAAGCGGCAAGCGTACCCGAGGCCGGCACCGGACTGGCCGACACCCTGCGGTGCGGCGCCGTCGGCGAGGAACAGCAGCAGTCCGTCCGCCCCCGCACGCGTGCCCTCGTGGTACATCGCGTAGTCGAACTCGATGTCGAGCCCGAGGTCGGACGAGAACGTGTCGTCCGTGGACCACGCCCCCGCCTGGCTGAGCTCGTCGTCGGTCAGCCGGAGCCGTCCGTCGACGATCGCGGCGTCCCCGCTCAGAGTGCCACCGGCGACGTCCGAGAAGTCGGCGACGTAGGGGAAGGGCAGCGAGCCGGCGGACGACGGCGCGACGAGCACCGCGGGTCCGCCGAGCAGGCCGAGCGCCGTGGCCACGCCGGCGGCGACCAGTCCGGGCCGTCGGCGCCACCAGCGCCTCGAGCAGTCCGTCGCGGGTCGGGCAGGACGGTCAGCGGGCGCGGCGGATGCGGCGGGTGGGCCGCCGGATGGGGATGTGTGTCGGTTCATGCCCCGATCGTCGCGATCGGGGAGCATCCGCCGACGGCGTGCGCCGCACACTGTGGAGAGCCGCCCGCCGCCGGCGGCTTGGGGAGGAAGGAGCCCGTCGGTCAGCTGAGCCAGACCGTCGTCTCGCCCGGCAGCGTGTGCTCGTCGTCGAGCGGCCCAGAAGCGACGACGAGCGCGCCCGCGGGCATCGGCACCGGCGTCGTCCCGAAGTTCGTCACGGACCGCCAGCCGTCGTGCCGCGCGAACGCCACGACGCCGTCGCCCGCCTCGACCCAGTGCAGTTCCTCGCCGCGCTGCAGCCGACGCCGGGCCGCCGTCGCCGCGCGGTACAGCTCGAGGGTCGACCCCGCGGCGCCGTCCTCGGCCTCCACCGACCACGCGCCGAAGTCCTCGGGCTGCGGCAGGTGCGGCGCGGTGTCGCCGAAACCGAACGACGGCCCGGAGCGCGTCCACGGGATCGGCACGCGGCAGCCGTCCCGACCCTTGACCGTGTGCCCGGTGCGCAGCCACTTCGGGTCCTGCAGCTGCGCGTGCGGGATGGCCGCGGCCTCCTGCAGGCCGAGCTCCTCGCCCTGGTAGACGTACGACGAGCCCGGGAGTGCCAGCACGAGCAGCGTCGCCGCCCGCGCACGCCGGAGCCCGCGCTCCCGGTCGAGCACCGGGTCGGTGCCGTCGGTCATCAGCCAGGCGTCGGTGTCGGTGCCGTCGGGCAGCCCGTACCGGGTCGCGTGCCGGACGACGTCGTGGTTCGAGAGCACCCACGTGCTCGACGCTCCGGACTCGGCGGACGCAGCGAGGTTCCGTTCGACGATCGTGCGGAACGAGTCGGCGTCGAACGGTGACTCGAGCAGGTCGAAGTTGAACGCCTGCCCGAGCTCGGTCGGCCTGGCGTAGAGCACGCGGCGCGGCGCCGGCGCCCAGGCCTCGGCGACGGCGGCGCGGGGCGGATCGTACTCGTCGAGCACGGTCCGCCAGGTCGCGAAGATCTCGTGCACCTCGTCGCGGTCGTACAGCGGGTCCGAGCCGTCGAGCGGCAGCGCCTGCTCGTCCGAGTGCCGGTACGGCGTCGACAGGTCCTTCGCGAGCCCGTGCGCGACGTCCACGCGGAAGCCGTCGACCCCGCGGTCGGACCAGAACCGCAGCGTGTCCTCGAAGTCGGCGCGGACCTCGGGGTTCGACCAGTCCAGGTCGGGCTGCTCCGGCGCGAACAGGTGCAGGTACCACTGCCCGTCCGGCACCCGGGTCCAGGCGCTCCCGCCGAAGTTCGAGACCCAGTCGCTCGGCGGCAGCGACCCGTCGGGTCCGGAGCCCTCGCGGAACACGTACCGCGCGCGCTCCGGCGACCCCGGTTCCGCGGCGAGCGCCGCCCGGAACCACTCGTGCTGGTCGGAGGTGTGGTTCGGCACGATGTCGACGATCACCCGCAGGTCGTGCTCGTGCGCGGCGGCCAGCAGGGCGTCCGCGTCGGCGAGCGTCCCGAGTCGCGGGTCGACGTCGCGGTAGTCCGCCACGTCGTACCCGCCGTCGGCGAGCGGCGACGGGAAGAACGGGGACAGCCAGATCGCGTCGACGCCGAGCGCGGCGAGGTACGGCACGCGGCTCGTCACCCCGGCGAGGTCGCCGAGGCCGTCGGCGTCCGTGTCCGCGAAGCTCCGCGGGTACACCTGGTAGACGACGGCCTGCCGCCACCAGTCCGGGTCGGTCGTGCGGGGTGTGCTGGCGGGCGTCCGAGGGGTGCTCACCCGGTCAACCTACCGAGCCGGGGCCGTGTCGGGAATGGGCGACCCAGCCGGCTCATTGGTTGTTCCTGACACCATTCGTGTCCCGAGAGAAAGGATCTCCATGACGAACGTCCTCGTCCTCGTCGGCAGCCTCCGCGCCGGCTCGATCAACCGCCAGCTCGCCGAGGCGGCCGACCAGCACGCTCCGGAGGGCATCACGCTCTCGACCTTCGACGGCATCGTCGACCTGCCCTTCTACAACGAGGACATCGACGGCGACACCCCGCCGGCCGCCGCCGTCGCGTTCCGCCAGGCGGTCGCCGACGCGGACGCCGTGCTGCTCGTCACGCCCGAGTACAACGGCACGATCCCGGCCGTGCTGAAGAACGCGCTCGACTGGGGTTCGCGTCCGTTCGGCGCCTCGCCGCTGTCCGGCAAGCCGCTCGCCGTCATCGGGTCCGCCTTCGGCCAGTACGGCGGCGTCTGGGCACACGACGACGCGCGCAAGGCCGCCGGCATCGCGGGCGCACGCGTCCTCGAGGACGTCAAGGTCGCCATCCCGCAGTCCGTCGTCCGCTTCGCCGAGACGCACCCCCGTGAGGACGCCGAGGTCGTCGAGCTCGTCCAGGGCGCGCTGCGCGCGCTCGCCGAGGCCGCTGCGGAGCCCGTCGCGGCCTGATTCCGCAGTCGCCACCCGGTCGCGTCGGATCGCGACCACGGGACGGACGGGAGGCGCGGTGCCAGCTGGCACCGTGCCTCCCGTCCGCTCGTGACGACGGACCGCTAGACAGGCGAGATACCAGAGGGGTTACCCTGAACGCCATGTCGACGCAGGAGATCACGGAGGCGTCGGGGTACTGGTTCCCCGACGACGACGCCACCCAGCGCGGTGTCGCCGTGCTCAACGCGCTCCGCCGCTACCGCGCCGCCGAGACCGCCATGCGCCGCCGCACCCGCGACTCGATGGGCATGGGCGAGACCGACCTGCTGGCGGTCCGGTACCTGCTGCAGGCGCAGCGCGCCGGCCGCATCGTGAAGCCGAAGGACCTGGCGGCCTACCTGAAGATCTCGTCCGCGTCGACGACGATCCTGATCGACCGGCTCGTGAAGTCGAACCACGTGCGCCGCGACCCGCACCCGACCGACCGCCGCGCGCTCGTCATCACCCCGACGACCGAGACCGACGACGAGGTCCGCGCGACCCTCGGGGTCATGCACCGCCGGATGATGTCCATCGCCGAGGGCCTGACCGCCGACGAGGCCCGCGTGGTCGCGACGTTCCTGGAGCGCATGCGCGGTGCCGTCGACCAGGTCGACGCCGCACCGGCCCACTGAGTCCTCCGCGGGGGACACCTCCGTCCACGGGCTCTGGGAACCGTGCGGGCCGGACCGCGTAGACCGGAAGGGTCAGCACCGATCCGGAAGGAGCCGATCATGCACGCATCGGACACGCTCGCCAAGAACCTCCAGGCCGTCCTCGTCGACCTCATCGACCTGCACCTCCAGGGCAAGCAGGCCCACTGGAACATCCTCGGGACCAACTTCCGCGACCTGCACCTGCAGCTCGACGAGATCGTCGACGCCGCACGTGAGTTCGCCGACGACACCGCCGAGCGCATGCGCGCCCTGTACGCCGTGCCGGACGGCCGCTCGGCCACCGTCGCCGCGACCAGCCACCTCGACGCCTTCCCCGAGGGCGAGGTCACCACGCACGACGCGATCGACCTCGTGACCCTGCGCCTGTACCAGGCCACCGGCACCATGCGCGACGTGCACGACGAGGTCGACGACGAGGACCCGACGACCGCCGACCTCCTGCACGGGTTCATCGAGCGCCTCGAGCAGCTCGCCTGGATGGTCTCCGCCGAGAACCGTGCCCCGCGCACGCCGCTCGCGTCGGCCACGAGCCCGGCGACCGCCGAGGCCTCGACGCACGCCTGACCGTGGACCTCGGGATCCAGGGCAGGACCGCCCTGGTCTTCGGTGGCGACTCCGGCATCGGCTGGAACACGGCGCGCATCCTCCTCGCGGAGGGTGCGACCGTGGTCGTCACCGACCTCGACCAGGGCCGTCTCGACACCAGCGCGGACCAGCTGGAGGCGCCTCCGGGCAAGCTCTTCGCCTTCGCCGCGGACGTGACCGACGCCGGGAGCCTCGCCGCACTGCACGACCGGGTGCGCGACGCCGTCGGCGAGATCGACATCCTCGTGCAGTCCTCGGGCATCACCGGCGCGCAGGGCCTGTTCCACGAGGTCGACGAACAGGGATGGCTCGACACCATCGACGTCGACCTGATGGGCCCGGTCCGCATCACCCGCGAGTTCATCGCGGACCTGCGGAACGGCGGCTGGGGCCGGATCGTGTACCTCGTGTCCGAGGACGCGTCCCAGCCGTACGACGACGAGCTGCCGTACTGCGCCGCGAAGGCGGGCGTGCTGTCGTTCGCGAAGGGACTCTCCCGCTCGTACGCCTCCGAGGGGCTGCTCGTGAACACCGTCAGCCCCGCCTTCATCCACACGCCGATGACCGACGCGATGATGGACGAGCGGGCGAAGGAGCGGGGCACGTCCTTCGACGAGGCGGTCACGAGCTTCCTCGACGAGCAGCGCCCGTACATGGAGCTCGGCCGCCGCGGTGAGCCCGAGGAGGTCGCGAACGTCGTCGCCTTCCTGTGCTCCGACCTCGCGAGCTTCGTCAACGGGTCGAACTACCGGGTCGACTCCGGCTCGGTCGCCACCATCTAGACACCCATCCACACGAGGGACGCACATGACCGACTTCCGGTACCTCATCGTCGGCGGCGGCATGGTCGCCGACGCCGCAGCCCGCGGGATCCGCGAGATCGACCAGGACGGCTCGATCGGGATCCTCAGCGAGGAGCACGACCGCCCGTACGCCCGCCCGGCCCTGTCGAAGAAGCTCTGGACCGACCCGGAGTTCGACTGGGACGAGAAGGTCGACCTGCACACCGAGGAGACCGGCGCGACCTTCGTGCTCGGGTCCGCGGTGACCGCGATCGACCGCGCGGCGAAGACCGTCACGACCGCCGACGGCCAGACCCACGGCTACGAGCGTCTCCTGCTCGCCACCGGTGGCAAGCCCCGCGGCCTGCCCGGACTCGAGCCGTCCGACCGCGTCCTCGACTACCGGAGTGCGGCGGACTACCGGAAGCTCCGGGCCTTCGCGGACGCCGGGGCACACGTCGCCGTCGTCGGCGGCGGGTACATCGGCACCGAGATCGCGTCCGGCGTCGTGCAGAACGGGGCGAAGGTCACGCTCGTCGACCCCGACGAGACCGTGGGCGCGCGGATGTTCCCCGACGGGCTCGCGCACGCGTTCCAGCAGCGCTTCGTCGACCACGGGGTCGAGCTGCGCCTCGGCCGCCGGGTCGAGTCCGGCACACAGACGGCGGGCGGCGTGACCCTGACGCTCGACGACGGCTCCGTGCTCGAGGCGGACGCGGTCGTCGTCGGTCTCGGCATCGAGCCGCAGACGCAGCTCGCCGCCGACGCGGGCCTGACGGTGGACGACGGCATCGTGGTGTCCTCGACGCTGGCCACCGACGACGAGTCGGTGTTCGCGGCAGGCGACGTCGCCGAGTACCCGGACCGGATCCTCGGCACGCGCCGCGTCGAGCACGTCGACAACGCGCAGCAGCAGGGGCGCCAGGCCGGCCGGAACCTCGCCGACGCGGACGAGACCTACGACCACACGCCGATGTTCTACTCGGACGTCTTCGACATGGGCTACGAGGCCGTCGGGCAGGTCTCGACGAAGCTGCACACCGTCGAGGACTGGCAGGAGCCGAACGTCACCGGCGTCGTCTACTACCTGGACGACGACGACACGGTCCGCGGCGTCCTGCTCTGGAACGTCTGGGACAAGACCGACGACGCCCGCAAGGTGCTCGCCGAGGCGCACGCGCTGACGCGCGACATGCTCCCCGGACGCATCACCGCAGACGCGTAGACCCACACCAGGGCGACCGACTGGAGGCCCGGTGCCGGTCCGACGGACCGGCACCGGGCCTGCAGTCCCGTGCGTCCGGCACCACCTGCCGGACCGTCAGCGGGACGCGGCTACCGGCCCCGCACCTCGGGCGCGACCTCGTCGACGACCTCGCGGCGGTCCTCCGGGTCGACCGGGATGCCGTCTCCGTCCGCCATCGCGACCGCGTGCGCCGACTTCGCCTGCTCGAGCGCACCGTCGTCCCCCCGCGCCATCCCGGCGAGCTCGATGAAGCGGGACTTCAGGACCAGCCACGCCTCCTTCGGGCTGAGCCGCGCCAGGTCGGACGACGTCGTGGTGTCCCGGACCCGCTGCAGCGACCCGACGCCGCGGTCGGTGATCCGCCCCGCGACATGGTCGACCGCGAGCCGCGCGACGGCGTCCGCCTGCGCGTGCATGACGGAGTGCGCACCGTCGACGACCTCGCGGAGGACCGCGTGCGGGAAGACCCGCGCCAGGCTCCGCACCCAGTCCCGCGGGACGAGCGCGTCGTGCTCACCGCGCACGATGAGCGTCCGCGCCTGCACCTCGGCCGCGCGGTCCTCGATCGGGAAGGCGATCATCCGCGGCAGGACCTTCCGGAACCAGTGCCAGCCGCACAGCGCGTACGCCGTGATGCCGTGCCAGCGGACCGCCGCGGGTTCGTGCAGTGACGAACGCAGGAACCGTCCGGCGGACTGCCGGATCGTCCGGGCGCGACGGTCGACCACCGGGCTGATGAGGACGAGGTCGCGCAGCTCCGGTCGGCGCGCGGCGACCTCGGTGACGACCTGCGTGCCCATCGAGTGCCCGACGAGCACCGGGTCCTCGAGCCCCAGGTCGTCGAGGACCCGCTCGACCGCGTCGGCGTACCGCTCGATCGACACCGCACCCCGGAAGCGCGGGACGCCCGCGAAGCCCGGCAGGTCGAGCGCGTGCACGGGGCCGTTCTCGTTGAGGTGCGGGGCGAGCCGCTCGTAGTAGGTCGCGGCGATGCCGAGCCCGGCGACGAGCACGAACGCCCGCGCACCCGGGTGACCGATCGAACTGACCCGGACGTAGGTGCCGTCGACGGCGATCCGGTCGACCTCGACCGTGACGTCGGCGTCCTCGGCGTCCGCGAGCCGCCCGGCCGGGTCCGGTGCCGGCGCAGCCGTGCCGCCGTCGGGCGCGCTTCCCTCGCTCGGCGCGCTCCCCTCGCCGGGCGCGGTCCCGTGGCGGTGCGGGGTGGTGTCGTCCTCGTGCACGTGGGCCTCCCGTGTTGCTGACGACCGCCCACGATACCCGCGGTTCAGCCGCCGAACGCGGACGCCGGGCTGCCGTGCACGCGAGTCCGCACAGCGAACACGGCGCCGGAGTGCGGCGCGCGCTCGAGCTGCTCCTCGGTCGCGTTCTCCCGCGCGGTGCCGATGAAGAGCGTCGACAGGTCGGGTCCACCGAAGGTCACCGAGGTGACGTTCGGCGCCGGCACCTCGACGGTCTCCAGGTGCTCGGCGGCCGGGCTCCAGCGCTCGACCCGGCCGCCGCCGTACACCGCGGTCCAGAGACACCCCTCGTCGTCGCGGACCAGGCCGTCGTGCGCGGCACCGCTGACGAACGGCTCGAGGTCGCCGAGCTCCCCGTCGGGCCCGTAGCTCCCCCGGTAGATCGTCTGCGTGCTGGTGTCGGTGACGTACATCACGGAGCCGTCTTCGGACCACTCGATGCCGTTCGTGACGCCGAAGCCACCGCGGAGCACCCGGACCGACCCGTCCGGCGCCACCGAGTACAGCGCACCGGCCGGGTCGCGGTCGGTGAGGTCCATGCTGCCGACGAGGAACCGGCCGAACGGGTCGCACTTGCCCTCGTTGAAGCGCATGTCCGGCGTCGCGTGCCGGACCCGGGCGAGTTCGCGCTCGACGGTCCCGCGCGCGTCGGTGAGCACGACGGTGTCCCCGAGGGCGGCGACGAACCCGCCGGTGGCCCGCGGCTGGAAGCTCGCGAGGGGCGGCGGCAACGCGACGCTCGACTCGACCGTGCCGTCGGCGCGGGCGGTCGTGAGCAGGCCGAGCGTGATGTCCGTCCAGCGGAGTCGCTCGTGCTCGGGGTCCCAGACGATGCTCTCGACGAGGACGGCCTGCTCGTCGCAGAAGACGGTCACGGGTCCGGAGGTGGCGTCGGTGTGCATGCTCCGTCCCTACCGGTGGACGCCTCCGCACGCGTCCAACATGTTCAGCGTCCGCGACCCCCGCCGGGCGTCGTGGCGTCGGTCAGAGGCGGGCGTACTTCGCGCGGAAGAAGCTGTAGACCCCGTAGGCGAGGAACCCGATGCCCACCAGGACGAGCACGACCCCACCGCCCGGCATGCCGTGGATCACCTGGAACGCCCCGTCGAGCCCCGTCGCCTGGCTCGGGTCGCTCCGGAACGCCGCCACGACGATGAGCACGCCGACGACCACGACCGCGATGCCCTTGCCGACGTAGCCGACGATCGCGAGCACCGTGACGGGCCGGTCGATGGTGCTCGGCAGCGGCACGAGCTGCTTGCGGAAGGAGCGACGGACCCCGGTCACGACGAGACCGACACCGATCGCGATCGCCACGACGCCGGCCGCGACGAGCACGAACACCCCGCCGGGCGTCGCGAGGGCCTGCGCCGCGGCGCCCCGGCTCGAGCCGCTCGAGCTCTTGCCGGCACCGAGCGCGAAGGTCACCGCCGTGTACGACACGACGCCGTAGACCACGGCCTTGCCGGCGTCCTTCGCGCGGGCGGCCCAGGCGCGGGTGCTGTCCGACCGACCGCCGACGACCGCCTCGACCGCCAGGCGCAGGGCGAGCGCCGCGGTGCCGACCGCGACGACCCACAGCAGCACGATCCCGCCGGGGACCGCGGCGAGCTGCTGGAGCGCGCCGGACTGGTCGGTCTCCTCGCCGGACGCGCTGCCGATGCCGAGCAGCACCACGAGGTACCCGACGAGCAGGTGCACGATGCCGCTGCCGACGAACCCGGCGCGGGCGGTGGTCTCGAACCACCGGCTGTCGGCGATGCGCCGCGCCTGTCGTCCGGTCTCGCGCGCTGCCCGTTCCGCCTGGTCGCTCATCCTGACCAGCGTGCCCGCTCCGCGGCACGCTGTCCGTGACGCGCCGCTGCGCGCACCGGACGGGAGGATCGTGGCGGGGTCGCCACGATCCTCCCGTCCGTCGGTCAGTCGCCCTTGACGTTGACGACCTGCCGCAGCGTGTGCCGGATCGCGACCAGGTCGGTCGCGTCCGCCATCACCTGGTCGATCGGCTTGTACGCGGCCGGGATCTCGTCGAGGAACGCGTCGGTGTCCCGGTACTCGATCCCGACCATCGCCTCGCGGAGCTGGTCGTGCGTGAACGTCCGCCGCGCCGCGGACCGCGAGAACAACCGACCGGCGCCGTGCGGGGACGACTCGAGCGACGGCTTGTTCCCGAGGCCCTCGACGACGTACGACGCGGTCCCCATCGACCCGGGGATGAGCCCGGGCTGGCCGGCCTTGGCCTGGATCGCACCCTTCCGGGAGACCCACACGCTCTTGCCCCAGTGCGTCTCCCGCTGCGTGAAGTTGTGGTGGCAGTTGATCCGCTCCTGCTCGTCGACCGCGGTGCCGAGCACCTCGGACAGCTGCCGGACGACCCGGTCCATCATCTCCTCGCGGTTGAGCAGGGCGAAGTGCTGCGCCCACCCGAGCTCGGCGACGTACCGCGTGAACTCCGGGGTGCCCTCGACCAGGTACGCCAGGTCAGGGTCCGGGAGCTGGATCCACCAGCGCTGCATCAGCCGCTTGGCGACCGTGATGTGCCGCTGCGCGATCTTGTTGCCGACGCCCCGCGAGCCCGAGTGCAGGAACAGCCAGACCCGGTCCTGCTCGTCGAGCGAGACCTCGATGAAGTGGTTCCCGGACCCGAGGGTGCCGAGCTGGTTCCGCCAGCCGCCGTGCACGCCCGCCGGGTCGAACCCGGCCCGCTCGGCGAGTGCCTCGAGCTCGGCGATCCGCGGCTCGGCGGTCGCGACGATCTTCCGGTTCGATGCACCGGCGGACAGCGGGACCGCCCGCTCGATCTGCTCGCGGAGGGGCTGCAGGTCGTCCGGCAGGTCCCCGGCGGTGAACTGCGTCCGGACCGCGATCATGCCGCAGCCGATGTCCACGCCGACGGCCGCGGGCATGACGGCCCCGAGGGTCGGGATGACCGACCCGACGGTCGCGCCGAGCCCGAGGTGGGCGTCCGGCATGAGCGCCAGGTGCGGGAACACGAACGGCATCCGTGCCGTCGTGCGCGCCTGCTGCTCGGTGTTCTCCTCGAGCAGCGAGGCCCAGCTCAGGAGCTTGTCGTCGATCTTCTTCATGGGGGTGCCTTTCCGTCGTGACGGTTCGACGACGGCCGGGTGGCCGTCGGTGGTGACGGTCCGGGGCGAGCGGGACCCGCGCCTCCTGATCGGTGCCGAGCACCGGTGGAGGAACGACGGGAAGGACGCCCCGGGCCGGGTGGGCACGGGACGTCGGGAGACGGGCCGTGCCTACGCGGGGTCGCGGAGGGACTGGTTCGCGTACTGCGTCGCGGGCAGCACGACGAGCGCTTCGAGCTGGCGCTCGACGCGGCGTTCGTGGTGCTGCACGGTGTGCACGGCGGTCCTTCCGAGGTGCCCGGGGCGGGCGGTGCTGCCCGCCGGGTCCGTCCGGGCGGGGCTGCCCGTCGGGTGTCCGGGCGGGGCTGCCCGTCGGGTGTCCGGGCGGGCAGGAGGACCGACAGTAGTGCGACACGCCCGGGGTGCACAAGTCGTCCGGGCGTGTCGCGGCCGGGAGGGCCGGTTCGGCCGTCCGGGGCGGGGTACGCCCGGCTGATGGTCACCTCCACGTCGCGGGCAGGCTGGCGGCATGACGGAACGCACCCGCGACACCCCCGACGCGCACGACAACGAGGAGCGCACCGACGGCTCCGTGCCGCTGCGGTCCTACGGTGCGATCGGCGACGGTCGCACGGTGGCGCTCATCGCGCTGGACGGTCGCATCGACTGGCTGCCGATCCCCTCGATGGACTCTCCGCCCGTGTTCGCGAGCATCCTCGACGCCGAGCACGGTGGTCACGTCGCGCTGCGGCCGACCGGTGACGCGACGGTGGAACGCCGGTACCTGCCCGGGACGAACGTGCTCGTCACCACGTGGACGACCGACTCCGGGTCGTGCACCGTCACGGACGCGATGGTCACGGGCGTGGCCGGACGCCTGCCGTGGGCGGAGATCGGCCGGTGCGTGCAGGGCGTCACGGGCAGCGTCGAGATGGAGTGGGCCGTGGTGCCGGGCACGCTGCTGAACACCGCGGAACCGAAGCGCCTCGACACCGCGAACGGGACCGTCATCGGCATCGACGGCGTCACGATCGGCATCGTGCAGCACGGGTTCGAGCCGGTCCACGACGACGGCCCGCGCTTCTCGGGTCGCTTCACCACGAGCGAGGGGTCGAAGTCGATCCTGACCATCGTGGGCACCGAGAACGAGCCGATCTTCCTGCCGGAACCGGAGCGCACCCTCGACGCGGTCGACCGCACGATCGCGAACTGGTCGACGTGGTCGGAGACGTTCTCGTACGACGGTCCGTGGGCCGACGCCGTGCAGCGGAGCGCCCTCGCCCTCAAGCTGCTCATCTACTCGCCCACCGGTGCGATCGCGGCGGCGCCGACGACGAGCCTGCCCGAGGACCGGACCGGCGGGAAGAACTGGGACTACCGGTTCGCGTGGGTCCGCGACCTGTCGTACACCGTGCACGCCCTGACCCGCTTCGGGCTCCGCGAGGAGACGCACGCCGCCGTGTCGTGGGTGATGCGCACCATCGCCGAGCACGACGAGACCATGCCGATCTTCTACGACCTGAACGGCGAGAAGACCGACGGGGTCGAGGAACGCGACGTCCCGGGCTGGAAGGGCATCGGCCCGGTGACGATCGGCAACCGCGCCGGCGACCAGCTCCAGCTCGGCGTCTGGGGAGACGTGTTCGAGATCCTGCGGCAGTACGTCCGGGCCGGGAACGTGCTCGACCGGCAGACCGCCGGCGTGCTCGAACGGCTCGCCGACGACGCGTGCCACCGCTGGCCCGAGGCGGACTCGGGCATGTGGGAGCTGCAGGACACGCAGCACTACGTGTCGAGCAAGATCGGCTGCTGGCAGGCGCTCGACGCCGCGGTCGAGCTCCACGACGCCGGGATGATCGACGGCCCGCGCGACGAGTGGATCGAGAACCGGGAGCTCATCGAGCAGTGGGTCGCCGACAACGGCTGGGACGAGGAGCGCGGGTACTACGTGATGTACCCGGGCAGCGACGCCCTGGACACGTCGATCCTGCTCCACGCGATGTCGTCGTTCGACCGCGGACCGCGCATGGAGTCGACGATCCGCGCGGTGGAGGAGCAGCTGCAGCGCGGCCCGCTCGTCTACCGGTACTCCGGGATGGACGCCGAGGAGTCACCGTTCGTCGCGTGCTCGTTCTGGCTCGCCGCCGCGCTGGCCTGCGTCGGCCGGGTCGACGACGCCCGCGAGCTCATGGACGCGATGGTCGAGCAGGCCAACGACGTCGGGCTGTTCAGCGAGATGCTCAGCGAGGACGGCGACTTCATGGGGAACATCCCGCAGGGGCTGTCCCACCTCGCCCTGATCCAGGCGGCACTGACCATCGAGGAGGTCGCAGCGGAGTCCTGAGCGGACTCCTGGGTGCGCTGTCGCCCGTGCGTTGCATCATGGGACGACCATGAACGACGTCGATGCCCGGATGGACCGGCTGCGACGAGCCGCGCGGTACCGGTACCAGCAGCTCGTCGACAGCGAGGTGGAGCGAGGCTCGCTGGACCCGGACGAGGTCCGCGAGGAACGCCGACTGCTGCGTGCGCAGGACGTCGGCCAGCACGCGCGGATGCTCGTCGAACAGGCGGAGCGCCGTGGGGTCTTCGACGGCAACCCGTACCACGGCAAGCCGCTGCCCGGGAACGACGGCCGCCACGACCCGGACTGGTGGATCAAGGCGAAGATCGAGCGCGAGGACATCCGCGGCATCGCCCCGCCCGCCTTCGCCCTGCGCACCGAGGACGCCGAGCTCGACGGGCACCTCGATGCCCTCGCGACCGAGGACGACGTCCGCGCGGTGCTCGTGGACTTCAACGCCCGGGTGAAGGAGGCCAGACGGCAGCTGCTCGGCGGCCCGCCGGTGGTGACCCCGCTGCGGGACGTCGACGCCGAGGTCGAGGCCTGGGCCGCCCGGCGACGCGACCGGCTGGCTGCGGCGGCCGAGGTGGCGGGGGCGGCCGAGCGGGCGGCGCGGCCGCGCCGGTGGTGGCGCCGCCGCGACTGAGCACGCGCGACCGAGCGCGCCACCGGCCCGGCACGACCGGGCCGCCACCCGCCTCCCGGTCCTGCACACACGAACGACGGCCGGTCCCTTCCGGGGCCGGCCGTCGTTCGTGTGGTGCGGGGGTGTTACTTGATCTGTGCGGTGATGGTTGCGGTCCCGACGAGGAGACCGCCCTTGACGGCGTCGGTCTTGAAGGTGCTGTTGAGCAGCTTCGCGGCGTCGTCGGAGACGTGGACCGTGGTGCCGGTCAGGATCGCGTTGTCACCCTCGAGCTG